>JBARMQ010000202.1:0-4092 GCA_049802535.1 Bryobacteraceae bacterium
GCGCTTCCAAACCACCATCCAGAAATCGGTTGCGCCAACGAGCAGCCTTTTCGGGAGTGATCTGGAGTTGAGCGGCGATCTGCTGGTCTTGCAGTCCCGCACCCGCCAGCAAGACAATCCGGGCGCGCTCCACACTGCGCGCCGTCGCGCTCCGCGCTCGTGCGCGACGCGCTAGCTTCTCCCGCTGATCCTCACTCAGCATCACTGCTCTGGCTACACGCATCGTCTTCCCCCTCCGCTGTGAGAGACGATTTTGCCTTGATACCCGTTACTATTTAGGCCGCACTACACTAGTAGGTGGCCAGCGGTCACAAAGAAGCACTAAGGATTTATAAATACATTTCCTCGAATAGGTATGCCACCAAGTGTCATCGCGGTGAGCGGTAATGAAGAAGTGCCCGCTGGCCATACCGGTTTGAACTGCACTATCAAACTCAACTTGTCATAACCCGTTACTCCTTCGACAGACGCGATCGGAAATCCTTCGGGGCTTCGCGCAACGGGTTCGCCGCCGAGGCGAATCGTATCGACATCGATCATCTTAGGATCAAGCTCTTGGGTCGTCAGGACGGCAACCGGAATTCGCCGCCCATCCGTGGGCATATTCGCCAAGGTAAGAGTTTTTGCTGGGATCGCCAGCGGAACCACGGCTATGGCATTTTTCCCAATCACCGGAACGTAGGCGAACTGACCATCGGGCGCGACAGCGATACGGCCCTGAGAACTTGTGGGAGCCCAACCGACGATCTTGTAGGACCTTGTCGATACCAATAAGAAGCGATCGACGGTACTGACAAGCGCGAGAGCGCCGTCGGGCGTGAAATGTACGCAGAGCGCTCGAGTGCCGCGGACGGCTATGCTTCGCTTGAGCGAGCAACTCGCGGTATCAATGACGTTGATTAATCCAGCTGGAACAGCCGGGCACGAAACGTGATCATATTGCGGCGAATCACATGCATCTGCACCGTTCTCCCACACCTCTTGATCATTTGGCGAAACAGAAAGGAACGCGCCAACATTCGCGAATCCTTTCACCGTCTTGACTAGCTTGCCGTTGTCTGTGGAAAAGACGCCGATCGCGTCATGCCCCCTTGTTCCTCCCGGCCCTCCGGCCTGGTAGCTGACAAATAGCCGTCGGCCGTCCGGCGATAGCGCAAGGGCCTGCACATAGACCTGACGAGAAATAATCTGAATGTCTCCCGTCCGGAGGTCAAGCTCCCGCAGCCCTTGATATCCCATAGCCAGATAGGCAGTTTTACCATCGGGAGCAATCACCATATCGTTCAACGCTTCCCTGTACGAACCGAGTGTTCTCAGTACGTACGAGCCGAGATCCAACGCCCTCACCCCACCTTTCTGCAACCCGATATAAAGCGTTTGGCCGTTCTTGCTCATGGCAAGCAACGAGGGGTCTGGACCAACCGGAATCCTTCCGAGCAGTTTTTCGGAACTGAGGTCAACAACTTCGACTGACCCGGCAGCAAATTCGGAGACGTAAAGTCTAGCGGGACTCGAGCTGATCAGAACGTAATTTGGTTCGCCCGAGATGCTTATATATCGAACTGGCAATCGGCCGACATCACTCTGTGGAACATCCACGACGCTAAGAATCGGATTTGCTCTGATATTTCGCGAACGGATCGTGGCGAGCCAGCTTTGGATCGGCCGCAGGAGAGTTAGACCTAGTGCCAGGCCCACAACAATCCCAATCAGAATCCACAGAATCCTTGGGCTCTCGCCTCGACCGCCCACACTTGTTGCGATCGGTGGTGAAATCTCCACAGCAGCCGCCGACTTCAAAACGGGCGGGTAGGGTCTGCAAGTGGATAGATCTTCGGTCTCGTCTACTGTAGATACCTTGCCGGAACTGGCACCGGTTTCTGGACTCGATTCTTTCCCATGTTCTGTGCAAGCGGAGACAGGAGCGATGAAACAGTACCCTCCCTCGCAGGTCTCGATATACGTCGGACGCTTTGCCTGATCGTTCAGGGCGCTCCGAATGAGGCGAACGCAAGTGTTGATTTGTTGACCGACATCTATATTCCGAGGAGTCCCATTCGGCCAAAGGATGGCCTCGATATCGGCGCGAGATACGAACTCGCCCTGACGATCAAGCAATAGAAGGAGCAGGCGACCGGCTTGCGGTCGGAGCTTTAGTCGCGTTGAACCGGCCATTAACGACTCACCAACCCGGTTGAAGGTGAACCGGCCGAATCGATAAGTTGAATGATCCTCTAACACCAAGGTCCTGAGTCTACCAAAAATTAATTAAGCACACACAAAGCTTAATAAACCGTTTATTATTAACAACTTGCGCGAACATAAGAATCTCGAGGACGCCTATTGACCGGCTAAGGCTTCGCCAACTAGAATTCTCAACCAGCGAATGAATCGTTGCAATCGTTAGAAGGAGGGGTCGCGTGTCTACCTGGAGTCGCCCGCTTTGTCCCGTTCGCTTTGGGATGTTGCTCTGCTGCGGTTTTTATATTGATGTCCTCACATTTAAGGATCTGCCTGACGCTTGTTTTTTTCACGGTTGGGGCCAGAGGTGCGTAGCTAAGCGAAATAGGCTCCTTCTCATCCTTACGCTGGTTGCGGTCGCGGCGGCGTCGCAGAATCTGGCATTGGCCCAGTCGGATACGACTCCGCCATCGCTCGTCGCCCTTTCGTTCAGCGCTGGGAGCGTTGACGTGTCTGCTGCGGCACAGAATCTGACGGTCAATGCAACGATTACTGACGATCTGTCGGGGGTGAACTATGGCTATATCGGGTTTGTGAGTCCTTCAGGTCAGACAGCAGGCGGTTATCAGTACGGGTTCTTCAGAAGAACATCAGGGACCGACCTCAGTGGCGGATATCAAGTGACGGTCGCGTTTCCCCAATTTGTGGAGCCTGGCGTATGGACCGCTTCAGTCTATCTGCTGGATAATGCCGGGAACTCCATTACGTTACAGTCCGCGATGCTCGTGAGTGATGGCTATCCGGGCACAGTGACCGTGGTTGATTCTACGCCCGACACGACACCGCCGACGCTGCTAGGCGCGTCTTTCTCGCCTTCCATGATCGATACTTCCACCGGGCCACAGAGCATTACAGTGAGCCTTCAGGTTGCCGACAGTCAATCAGGCGCAGTTTTCTCGAACGCCTTGCGCTACCCAATCAATGTCAACTTGTCGCGGGTCGGCACAAGCGCTACAAATTCTCTGGAGCTTTGGGGCAACAATTTCACGCTGGTGTCAGGCACTGCCCAAAATGGTGTCTGGCAAGCGACGTTGACAGTTCCCCGGTACTCCGGCGGCAGTTGGGCACTTACCGAGGTGGACCTGTCGGATGCAGCGACTAACCATCTTTCTCTTGCCTCGACCCAGTTAGCTGCCATGGGCATTAATCCGGTCCTCACCGACTCCTCGACACCCTCGGATACAACTCCCCCTACCCTCACTGGCCTAAGCTTCGCTCCGTCAGTCGTAGACACCTCGGCTTCCAGCCAAAATGTTACGGTTACGGTCTCGGCTTCGGACGACATTTCAGGCGTCTACTTTGGTCTGTTTAACTCGACTTACTATTGGTTCGACGGATCGTTCCAGAGTCCTTCGGGCAACCAGAACGTGTCGATCCAGGGAATCTATAGTCAACCCGCCCCCATCGCCGGAACGCCACTGGCCGGCACTTGGCAACTGCCCGCGGTATGGCCCCAATTCAGCGAGCAGGGCACTTGGAAATTGAACTATTTAGATCTGCAGGATGCGGTGGGAAACTCCGTGTATTACTCGCCTACTCAGCTCCAGGCACTGGGCTTTCCGACAACCATTGTGATCACGAAACCCTCCCTGTTGCCCGATGGCACGATCGGGTCCGGCGGCGGGACGGTCGACGACAATTCCTTTGGAACGCGCGCCTCTATTACGTTCCCCGCGGGGCTGGTTTCCTCTCCGACAACCGTCTCGATCGACGTTTTCGCCAATCCGCTTTCCGTGCCGACGCCGCGCGGGTTCACGATGCCTGGTACGTACTTTGAGAACCTCTCCTTCTCTCCGGCTTTGCCGGAACCCATCCCTGCGCCGGGTATAACCGTGGTCCTCCCGCTTTTGA
>JBARMQ010000203.1:0-2749 GCA_049802535.1 Bryobacteraceae bacterium
GGGCTTGGGTCAAACCATTTCTCTGCAAACGCTCTATTCCAATCTCGAAAGCCGGGCCTCCATCAACTACGTTGTCCCGAACTTTCTCGGATCGAACAATCGTAAAGTCACCTTCTCGCTTCTGTACGACAACACTCGCGATGTTGCCACCTTTGCCTCAAAACGTGAACAGGCTAGCGTTCAAACGTCGTTCCGCTTGTCGAAACCCTCCACGCTGCTGGTGCGATTTGACTATCGCCGTATATCGACATCCGATGTTGTCATTCCGTCGCTGTTGATTCCGCAATTTCTGCAACCGGTACGCATCGGCATCGTCAGCGCAAGCTACATACAAGACCATCGCGACAATTCGGCCAACGCGCATCACGGATATTGGAATACGCTGGACGTTGGAGTTGCCGACGGGGCGCTAGGATCGCAACGCGACTTCGTTAGGGCGCTCGGACGCCAGGCGACCTACACTTCGATCCGCAAAAATCTTGTCTTCGCACGCCAAACGCAGATCGGCATCATCAAACCATTCAACAGTGTGCCCGGCCTCAGTTCGTTTGACTACATCCCGCTTCCGGAACGTTTCTTCGGGGGCGGCCCTTCGTCGATGCGTGGTTTCGGTTATAACGAAGCCGGTCCGCGCGACATCGGTACTCCTACCGCCGGAGCAACAGGCTTTCCACTCGGCGGCAATGCCCTCTTCTTCAATACTTTCGAACTGCGTTTCCCTTTGCTGGGGCCAAATATTGGCGGCGTGTTCTTCGAGGACATGGGGAACATTTATCAGAGTTTCGGCGACCTGTCTTTGTCCTATCATCAGAAATCAAATCAGGAGTTCAACTATGCGGTGCAGGCTCCCGGCTTCGGCATTCGCTATAAAACGCCGATCGGCCCTATTCGCCTGGACTTCGCTTATGCTCTGAATCCGGCTAAATATGTGGGATACAGCGGCACCATCCAACAGCTGATTACCTGCGCCGATAATGGCCAGTTAAACAAGGTCGCAGGGTGTATCAGTCAACCGGAGCAGTTGAGTCACTTTACGTTTTCCTTCTCTATCGGGCAGGCGTTCTAAATGGGCGCGCGCGTCGTGGCTCTGTTCTCGTTGGCTCTCGTTGCGCAAGCAGTCATCATCGATCGCATTGCCATCATCGTGAATGGCAAAATCATCAAGCAAAGCGACATTAAACGCGATACCAGGGTGACCGAATTCCTGAATCGCCAACCTTTGAACCTCAGCGCCGCCGCCGAGAAATCCGCGGCGAACCGGCTAATCGATCAAGTTTTTATCCGTGATGAGATCGATATTGGCAGCTACCCAAGGGCGACTCTGGCGGAGGCGGATCGTGAGCTGGACCAAATCAGATCCGAACGCTATCGGAATAATACCGCCTTCGAACGCGCCCTGGCGACTTACTCCTTAAGCGATGCGGAACTGCGCACCGAGTTTCAATGGCAATTGACGGTACTTAGCTTCATCGATCTGCGATTCAAACCTGCAGCCGTGGTCACCGATGATGAAATTCAAAAATACTTCGACGAACATCGCACCGCCCTGATGCGCGCCAATCCAGGAAAGAAAACGGCGGACGATTTCCGCCAGCGGATTGAAAATACATTGTCTGACGAGAAGGTGAACCAGCTCTTTTTTAGCTGGCTCGACGCACAGCGCAAACAAGCCAAAATTCAGTATCTCAAGGAGGGCTTCGAATGACTCCCAAAGGTAAGAAACTCCTGCTCACGGGAGGCGCCGTAACGGGCGGCGCCATAGCGGCTGGTACGGTGGCCGCGATCATGATCCTGAATTCTGGATGGTTCTCTAACTTCGCCGAGAAAAAAGTGATCTCTTCGCTCGATGATGCAACTGGCGGCAAAGTGACTATAGGATCCTTCGACC
The DNA here is from genome assembly GCA_049802535.1 of Bryobacteraceae bacterium. Classification (GTDB taxonomy): domain Bacteria; phylum Acidobacteriota; class Terriglobia; order Bryobacterales; family Bryobacteraceae; genus Bog-105. The sequence continues at coordinate 1,889 of JBARMQ010000203.1, forward strand.
TGACCTTGAGCAGCTTGACCATTCGCATACACAATCTCGTATTGCATGGAACAGAACCACCGTCCGCCGCGCCGTTGGCGCAAATCAGCCTCCTCGAACTGCGTTTGCGGGTGTTTCCGAGCTTCACGAAGCTGTATCGCGTGGACTATCTCAACGTCGACGGGCCCCAAGCTAACGTAATTGTATTTCCTGACGGTAAAACCAACATCCCAACGCCTAAGCCTTCGCCGCCCAGCAATACGTCTGGCCTTGAAACCGTTGTTGACTTGGCCGTCGGAAGGTTCACTGTCTCAAACGGTCTTCTCGAGTTCCAACAACAGAAGACCGCCCTCAACGTTCGCGGTGAAAATCTTCGCGCGCTGTTGCTGTACGACACTAAGAACCCGAGCTACCACGGAAGCCTCTCACTCGACCCGGTACTCGTAAAGTCGGCGCAGCAGCCGGTGCTGCCGATCCACGTAAACATCCCCGTAAGCATTGAAAAAGACGCGATTCGAATCGCCGGTGCCAAGCTAACGACACAGCAATCGAATATCACCGTCAACGCAAGCATGCAGAATCTGAAAGCGCCTGTCATCGACGCCAGCCTGAATGCTTCTGTATCGCTGCCGGAAGTCGATCGGACGACTGGCGTCGAATTGAACACATCGGCCCCCGGAATGCCTCAGGACCTCACTTTGGCCGCTAGGCTGCACATGGATCCACAGCGGATCGACCTGCGTTCTGCCAACCTGACGCTGGGGCAAACTACGTTTGAAGCCTCGGGCACTTTGCGCGACGCATCTCATACCAACAGCGCCGCGAATTTCAGCGGACATTTAGCCTTGGCGCAATTAGGCGAATTGCTGAACGTCAAGCAAC
>JBARMQ010000204.1:0-2781 GCA_049802535.1 Bryobacteraceae bacterium
GTCGCGGACCTCTTTGTTTCTGTCTACGATTTCAACAAACAACGTTTCGCTCAGCGTTACCCGTTCATCCGAAAACACGGCAACCCGGCTCGACATCGTAATTAAGACTTTCATGATGCGTTCTCTCCCTGAAGTTGAATTTCGAAGCTTGTCCCAAACACTCATTGAGTCTGCCTCCTTAAGCGTGCTCCGCATACCGACTGCCGCGATGGCACGGCACGCCGCACAAAGTTTCGAGATTGCCTTTCCGATCATCCCCGCCCTGTGAGCGGTGCCGCTTGTGATTGATTTCCGCCCGGGCGAGTCGCAGCAGCTCGCCGCACTTCACGCATCGGCCGCCGTCGCGTTGCCACACGATTTCGCGCATTATTTTCCAGTCCTCGCCTAAGCGGTACTCGCGGCCATCGGTCGATACGTACGAGCGCGGGTCAAGGAATCCGGCCTTCGCCGTGGCCTCGAGGTCTTTGTGTCCGTTACCGCGCATTAGTCGATCTCGATCATGTGTTCGCACAGGAGATAGCCGAAGCGGCAAGTGTCAACGCCAGCTGCCTTTCGTGACTCGCTCACGTCGTCGCCCCCTGCCCATACAAGCTTGGTGCCGCATTCCCACGGCTCTGGAGGTTCTTCGGGTGGCAAAAGAATTGTCACCCATTCAGGAGTAAACTCCATTAATCGTCGCTGTTTTTCCGCGTGGTAATCACGGTTGCAAATCGCCAGCCGTTTCGGGTTGTGCTTCCACCAATCCAATGAGTTTAATAATTCCCGGTTAATGCGCACTCGCACTGTTCGCCGTTCCATCTTCATCTCCCTCAACTTCGACCGTCAGTCGCGCATCGTCCGTCCCATTGATGAGCGAAGCGATCCAACGAATGACCGTGACGCGCTTTTCGGGAAAGCGCTCGATGTCGATCGCCGCGAGCCGCGCCACCTTCGCGATGGCTTGCTCCCACTCTTCGTGAACGTCGTCGGGCAACTTCAGGCGCCACCAAGCCCACTTACTACGGGTGATGCCGGTCGACTTCTCCACTTCCTGCTCAACGTTTTCGCGGAACTCTTCGACCTTCTCGGTCGCGGCTTTGGCAAGCCACTTCTCGGACCTGCGCGCTTTTTGCGGGAGGCGCGTCAGGTTGTAGGCATTCCCCTCGGCGAGATGTAGGACTTTTTCCTTTGGTAGATCGCCGAGGGTGCGGTACATGCGCAGCGCGCGCTCGATGCGCGGGATTCCCTTCACGCCGAATACGTGCTTTTTCCAGGCTGTCGCCGACATCCCGAGCGCGTCCGGTACGCGGCGGTCAAGCGCATGAGTCACCTTCTCGCCGATGCGAAACCAACTTGATTCAATCTCGCGCCAGTCCTGGCGGATTTCCTCAGTCTCGCGCTTCGCTTCGGCCGGTGTCGCGCGTTTGGCATTTGAAAGCACACGAATGTGTTTAGGCTCAGTCATGTGATTTTCGTTTCTTCGGGCCAGGAAGGGAGATAGCGGCAATTGTAATCAGCGCAGCTAAAATAGTGCAGGTCGCATCAAGGGCATCAATTATCATTTCAAATGCTTCTGAATTGCCGTCTTCGGCCGCAGCAGCGTCGATGTCTTTGCGGACCCAAGCTAGCTCTTCTCTGAGCGTTTTGACTGTTCGGATATGTCTGCGTTCGCTCATAGGAGTTTCTGCCTCGCCTTCTTCGCTTCTTTTTCCGTATCCCATGCCGCATGCTCGGCACAAAATTTGCGGACGTTTTCAGGGCTTGGCGTTTGGCCTGGCTGGATGATCCGCTGAAACTCTCTCAGTTGCTTGTCTGTCATCACCGCGATGGAAGCGAACATCTGGCCGGGATCTGCATCCCACGTGATCGGCAATTTCCCAAGCTTCTCTGCTGTGGCGTAAGCGGCGTCAAACTCATCCAGTTCCCAGCGGTTGATGATTGCGGCCCAGCCGCTCTTTTCGTGAGTCAGACAAAGCCGAGCGTCCTCCGATCCATCAAGCCTCACCGCCATCGTGATGAGCAAGCCGGAGGTCGGTGTACGCCACGCTCTCACGGTTTGTGGACCGCTACTTCGGAGCGCTGTCGCCGGTATCGTGTAGCTAAAACATTGATCTATCACAACAGAACCCTCCGCGCCTCGACGCAGCGCTTACGCCGGGAAATAAACTGGATCACTTTGCGGCCAAAGCGGAATTGATAGATGCCGATCGCGTTGCGCCAGCGACATCGGAACCATGGCTGCTTTTTCGGAATACGAAACGTGCGGACCTTCATACGCCAAGAGCCACGACGGCCCTCCCTGATGTTTAGGCTCAGTCACTTCGTGCGCTCCGCCTTTAAGCGCAACGCTCGCTCGACATGAGTTAAGGCAAGTAGATACGTAGCTGCAGTATCGGCTGCTTTTATATAGGGGTACTCATCCTCAAGCCGGTTAGCAAATAGCGCCGCGATCGGCGCGAAATCAATTACGCTAAAGGAATCGACTGAGAGGGGAGCGCAGGTCGGATTCAGGCGCGAAGCTTCGGTCAAATCTTCTACGGAAAGTAACTGGCTCAAATAGGGCATTTCGCCCTCCCTGATATAAAGATTATATACTTATCGCGGCCACTGATCCAGCATCGCGTAGATCGCTTTTAGCGCCACGATCAGCGCTACATCTGCCTGTGATTTCCCGGCGTAGCTCTGTAATTGCTGAATCGCCCTGCTCAAGATCTCTATGGGCTCCATTTTGCCCTCCCTGAACTTTGCAGGTAAACTGGGGCATCTCGTCTGCCGGGAACGCTGCCCCCCGGTTTTCCTATC
>JBARMQ010000205.1:0-11805 GCA_049802535.1 Bryobacteraceae bacterium
GGCAATATCGGCGATTTCGTCTTGATCCATAGTTATCTCGCCAAAATCTCCAAGGACTCCGGGCCGCAGATCTTCTCTATCTCAGCACGAAATTCGCGATCTGCGCGAACTTTCGTCGAAACATCCATGACCACCGAAAAGTCGCGCGGCTTCTCAAGGCGTAAACGCACCTCGGTATCTCCGCGCTTCTGCACAAACAGGTCCTTCAGCATATTGGCCTTTTCGATCGAGGCTTCATCTCTGAGCCAAATTCGTATCGATATCAGAGATGGCAGCTCGACTCGCGCATCCTCCAGTCGAACCATCTCCTGAACGTTCAGTTTAGGGGGCGCGCCTTCCTCTGGAAGTATGGAGGCGCGTAGAAAGACCGCTGCATCTTCCGCAAGAGCGGGAAGCAGATCCTCATAACGAGGAGCGAAGACCATGCAAGCGACGGTGCCCCGGCTGTCATCGAGTTTGCAAGCAGCCCAGTATTTGCCATCGCGATTGGTCTTGCGAACAATTTCCGTAATAATGCCGCAAAGGCTTACTGGTATGCCTCTGTCGAGCCCCTCCAGCTTGTCGGTAAAGTGCGTAGATAGGTCTGAGACCTTATCTTGAAACCGATTCAGCGGATGCCCCGAGACATAAATACCGAGCATTTCCTTTTCACCAGCAAGCTTCTGCTCCATGGTCCAGTCGGGAAGCTTGGCAAGTGGGAACTCCTGCTTTTCGTCCTCAAAGGAACCAAATAGTCCATGTTGTCCCATAGCGCGATCGCGAGAGGCGCGCAGGCCCGATTCGAGCGCACGATCGATGGCCTCACTCAACTGCGCGCGATTGGCCCCCGTGGAATCGAGCGCGCCGGATTTGATGAGGCTTTCAATCACCCGCCGATTCACTGCGCCTAGATTGACGCGTTCGCATAACTCGTAGATTGAGGTAAAGGGTCCGCCTTCGACGCGAGCAGCCACAATCGCTTCCACTGCGCCGTGGCCCACATTCTTGACGGCGCCGAGTCCGAAGCGGATCGCGTCGCCAGCCGGCGTGAAATGGAGATCGCTTTGATTCACGTCCGGCGGAAGTACACGAATGCCCATTTCGCGGCATTCGTTAATGTACTTGACCATCTTGTCCATGTTGCCGGCTTCGGAGGTGAGCAAGGCGGACATGAACTCCACCGAATAGTGCGCTTTCAGGTATGCGGTGACGTAAGCGAGGTACGCATAAGCGGCGGAGTGCGATTTGTTGAAGCCATAGCCGGCAAACTGCTCCATCAAATCGAAGATTTTCGCGATCTTCTTGGAGGGATGCCCACGTTCGGCAGCGCCGTTGATAAATCGTTCGCGCTGCTTCGCCATCTCCGAGGCGCTCTTCTTGCCCATGGCACGCCGCAGGATGTCCGCTTCGCCCAAGGTGTATCCGGCGATGCGATTCGAAATCTGCATCACCTGTTCCTGGTACAAGATGACGCCGTAGGTTTCTTCGAGCATCTCCTTCAGTTCCGGCAATTCGTAAACAATCGGTTTGCGGCCGTGCTTGCGATCGATGAAGTCCGGAATCATGCCGCCCTGAATGGGCCCCGGACGATACAGAGCGTTCAAGGCACAGAGATCTTCTATCCGGTTGGGCTGATACCGGCGCAGGATGTCCTGCATGCCCGAAGATTCGAATTGGAAAACGCCGCTGGTAAACCCATTGCTGAATATCTTTTGGTAGGTTTCGTTGTCGTCCGGCGGCAGATCTTCAATCACCACCGTTTCGCCGCGATGTTTGTGAATCAGCTTCAACGCGTCGTCAATAATGGTCAGGGTCGTTAGCCCCAGAAAGTCCATCTTCAGCAGGCCGAGTTTCTCGAGCCCCAGCATGTCGTACTGGGTGACGATTTCCTGCTTGTTGGTAACGTAGAGCGGCACCAGCTCGCGTAATGGAACGGAGGAAATCACCACGCCAGCCGCATGCATCCCGGCGTTCCGGGCCATGCCTTCTAACTTCACGGCGACGTCCAAGACTTCCTTAACGCGCACTTCCTTGCTCGCGAGATCCTTAAGCTCCGGATCTTCCATCGCCTTTTCAAGCTTGATATTGAGTTGCTTGGGCACCAACTTAGAGATGCGATCTACTTCCGCGAAGCTCATGTCGAGCACGCGGCCAACATCTTTAATAGCCGCTTTGGTGGCGAGCGTGCCGAAGGTGATGATCTGCGCCACCTGTTCCCGGCCATACTTTTCAGTGACGTATTGAATCACTTCGCCCCGGCGGTTGGTGCAGAAATCGACGTCAATGTCCGGCATGCTGATGCGTTCCGGATTCAGAAATCGCTCAAACAGCAGGCCATATTCCAGCGGATCGATATCGGTGATTTCCATCGCGTAGCTCACCAGACTACCGGCGGCGGATCCGCGCCCAGGACCGACCGGGATGCCGCACGATTTGGCGTAGCGAATGAAATCCCAGACGATTAGGAAATAGCCCGGGAATTTCATCTGTTGGATCATCCGGATTTCGAGCTCTAAACGGCCGACGTATTCTGGCAAGTCGTGCTTTAGGCGGCCTTCCCTACGCAACGCTTCAAGCCGATGCCGCCGTTTTTCAAAACCTTCGCGCGCGACCCAAGCAAAGTAGCTGTCGGCGGTGTGCTCTGGCGGAACGTCAAACCGCGGGAACGGATCTTTCACCTTTTCCAACTTGACGTGACAACGTTCGGCGATGTCCCATGTACGGTCCAGCGCGTGTTCCACCTCGCCGAACAGCTTCATCATCTCTTCGCGCGTCTTGATGAAAAATTCGGGAGTGCTAAAACGCATCCGATTTGGGTCGGACATGGTTTTGCCGGTTTGGATGCACAGCAGAATCTCGTGCGCCTTGACGTCGTCGTAAGCCAGATAATGCGCATCATTGGTTACGACGAGCGGAATGCCGGTGTCCGCTGCCAAGCGGCAAACCTCCGGCATCACAAGCTTGTCCTGATCGAGGCCGTGATCCTGCATCTCCAGAAAGAAGTTATTCTTCCCGAACATGTCGGTGTATTCATTGGCGAGCAATCGCGCTTGGTCGTACTTCCCCGCAAGCAGAGTCTCGTTGATATCGCCGCGCAAACATGCCGACAGCGCGATCAGTCCTTTAGAGTGGCGCGCCAGCAAGTCTTTATCGATGCGGGGCTTGTAATAGAAGCCGTCCAAATACCCGGTGGAGACCAGTTGGGTGAGATTCTTGTATCCTTCTTGTGTTTCGCACAGTAAGACCAGGTGGTTATAGCGGTCGTTTTCCGACTTGCGTTTTTGATCTCCTTGAGAAACATATACTTCACAGCCGATGACGGGGTGAATATCGTGGGCGGCCGCTTCGTTGTAGAATTCGACGGCGCCAAAGAGGTTCCCATGATCGGTCATTGCTATGGAGCGCATGTCTTGGTGCTTGGCGATGCCCATCAACCTCTTAATGTCACAAGCGCCGTCGAGCAACGAATAGTCGGTGTGACAGTGAAGATGTACAAAGGGCCTATCTGACATTAGAAGCTCAGTTTCAGTGTAGCGGGAGTACCGGATCCGGGCGGCGTTTGAGCTGACAGTACCGGTGCCTGGAGCTTTGTCGGAGTCTTCACCCGATTTTAATGGCATTGTAACGGCCGTCCCGTAACGTGGGGAGGCTTATGACTAAAATTCGCATTCTTAGCCTGCTATGTGTGTCAGGGGTGGCATGGCAGCTTTGGGCGGCGGACCCACCCGGAACGCTTGCTGCTAACTCCCCAGACATCTCAAACAAGACGCAGACGGTCAGTCCTGACGACCTGCAGAAGTTGAAAGAGCGTATTGCTCAGCAGGAAGACGAGATTAAGAAGCTGCAGAAATCTGTTGAGGAGCAACAGGAGATGCTGAATAGCGCCATCCAAGGCGCCGTTTCTACGAACACGACCGCAGCTGCATCTGGCTCGCTGAGGCCGACCGGTGAGTTAAGTCCTGCCACGTTGCAACCGGTATCGAACTTGTCGCATCCGGGCCTTGCTCCGTCTGGAAGATGGCAGAAGGCGGTGACCGACCAGGCGTCACCCTTGTCCTTCTCCATCGGCAACACGACCTTTTCTCCCTTAGGATTTGCCGATTTCACATTCTTTACGCGCTCCTCCAACACCACCAGCGGTATCGGGACCGGCTTTGGAGGTATTCCGTTCAACAACACGGTTGCCGGTAATACATCGGAACTGAACATGTCGCTCCAGAACTCGCGGCTTGGCTTCCGTGTGGACTCGAATTTTCTGGGATACAAAATATTGGGCTATGTCGAGACGGACTTCTTGGGTAATCAGCCATCCGGCATTTTCGTAACCAGCAACGCGGACGTTCTTCGCATGCGTAATGTCTTCGTGGATCTAAGAAAGAACAAGTTCGAGCTTCTGGGCGGCCAGGACTGGAGTTTGGCGACGCCAAATCGCGTCGGGCTTTCGCCGTTGCCCTCCGACATTTTCTATACACAGAACATGGATACGAATTACCAAGCTGGACTGGTTTGGGCCCGCCAGGCGCAATTGCGGCTGGTCGCACATGCCACTGACAACTTTACAATGGGCGTGTCGCTTGAAAACCCTGAACAATACACGAATACCTTCGTGACATTCCCCGCCGCTTATAGCGCCACGCTGGGGAATCAGCTCAATAACAATAGCAACACCTATTCGGCCATCAACACAGCTCCGGACATTGTTGCTAAGGCGGCCTACGACGGACATATGGGCGACAAAATCGAACACATCGAAGTTGGCGGAATTCTGCGCGAGTTTAAAGACACCCTGCCCACCCCGACCAACGCGACCGTCTTCAACACCAACCGAATCGCTGCCGCCAGCGGCGAAATCAACGGCAACTTTGAAGTGGCGAAGGGTTTTCGCTTGATCGCGAACACTTTCTTTGGCTCGGGCAATGGCCGGTACGTCGGCACCGGCTTGGCGCCGGACGTGATTGTACGTGCCAATGGCTCGCTTTCACCGGTCCACAACTATTCCACGGTTGACGGGTTTGAAGCTAACCTCGGTAGGAGAGACCTGATCTCGGTTCTCTATGGCGGCGCATACTTTTCCCGCGACACAGCAATCGATGCGACCGGGAAAGTGATCGGATACGGCTTCGCCGGTTCGACGAACAACCGGAACATCCAGGAAATCACCTTCGATTACCAACATACTTTCTGGAAGAATCGCAACTACGGCGCGATAACGCTGATCACCCAGTACTCGTATCTGTTGCGCGATCCCTGGACCATCAACGGCAACCAGAACAACGCACACACAAACATGGTGTGGCTCGATCTTCGCTACACCCTGCCATAAGAACTTCGGCAAAATCAAATCACAAAGGGCGCCGGCTGATACCGGTGCCCTTTGTGCTTCTGGAGACCACCGTTGAGACCTGCACGCAAAAAGAAAACGCCCTCGGAAACCCGAGGGCGGTAGTTTCGAATGTGGGGTCTCCGGTTCACGGAGCCCTGAATGGCTACTTCTTCTTTTTAGCTGGGGCCTTTTTCGCGGCCTTCTTAGCAGCCTTCTTGGTTGCGTTCTTCATCGTATGATTCTCCCTAAACGTAAAATTTGCAATCTATATAGATCGCAGCGTGATTCATATATAAGATTGTTCGCAAGAGAAGTCAAGAAAAAAATCAATATTGTGCTTCTCGCACCCTCGAAAGCCGGTTGGAGGACTTCACAAACGGCAATCGACAAATATGTTTTGGCACTTTTCGGCGCGCCCCACCGGGTTGCTTCGGTTTAGAATGCCCGCTACTATCGTTGCAGCACATGATGCAGCGCCGTGGATTACGACCGGCTCTTCTTCTAGCAGTTTGCGCTTGCTTCATCCCCATCGCCGGGTGCAGAAAAAAGCACAACGCCGTTGCCCATGCGCCTGCGGCAGCTCCACAACGGAGAGTCGCGGCCATTCCTGTTGCCGTCGGACACGTTGAAGAAGGAATTGCGAGCTGGTATGGCATTCCGTATCATGGACGTCCAGCGGCTGACGGCGAAATTTACGACATGGAGACGTTGGTGGCGGCGCACCGCACGATGCCCTTCAACACTTGGGTTCGCGTCACCAATCTTTCCAGCGGCAAGAGCGTGAACGTGAGGATCATTGATCGCGGCCCCTTTGTTGAAGGACGCATCATCGATCTTTCCAAGGCCGCCGCCCGCTCGATTGATCTCCTTGGGCCCGGCATCGGGCAAGTGCGCCTCGAAGTGATCGCTGCTCCTGCCGATGTTCCTTCGGGTGATTTCTTCGGTGTGCAGATTGGCGCGTATGGTTCGCTTGAACGGGCAGAAGAGATGCGCAAGGAATACGCCGCTCGATTTGGAGGTACTGCTCGCATCGTCGTCAAGCATGGGTCTTCGCCGTTGTGGCGAGTTGTGGTGGGAAAAGAGCCGACAGCGAACGCGGCGCAGCAGATTGCCGCCGGACTGGCATCGGACCTGCCAAGTGTATTCGTGGTGCGGCTCGATCCTGCCGAGATCGACGCGAGAGGTGTGGGCGTTCCACTGCCGCCGCCAACGACCGCTCCGCCTTCGAAGAAAAATCTTCGGTAGAAGCGCAGGGCACGGCTGCGTGCCACCACATAAGAGAGGAACTCGCTATTTCTTCGGGTGGCACGCTCGATTCCGTGCCTGTCTTGCGCGAGTTCGTCAAAAGCAAGGGAGCCGGGTACCCGGCACCGTACGGTAAGGAACTTGGTCTGAGGCCAGAGTTTGCGGTATCTTGCAAAAGCGGTAGCAGCAGAAGAAGACCGCAGTGTTAGTGGCGCCCTCGAGCCCATTCAAAAGCCTGGTTCCAAGTTCCGTGCCCCGTACAGTGGTTACGGCTTGAGTCGCTGCTCAGGCCGATTCCGATTAGAAGAGTATCGCATTTTGCGCGGCTTGGCTGCTGCTGCCGCAGAAAGTGAATGCAAAATGAGCCAGCGGACCAAACGATCGGGTAAACGCAAGGGGATGTGTCTGGAGGATCGCCCCGTGCTGGAACCCCAAGCAGCGGGCATCGACATCGGAGCACGCGAAATTTACGTGGCGGTTCCTCCCGGCCGCGATGCGGACCCAGTGCGCGTGTTTCCCACCTTCACCCAGGACCTGGAAGCATTGGCCGACTGGCTGCTGCGTTGTGGCGTCACCACGGCCGCCATGGAATCCACCGGCGTGTATTGGATCCCGCTATACGAGATTCTGGAGCGGCGCGGTGTCCGGCCCTGCCTGGTGGATGCCCACCACATGAAAAATGTGCCGGGCCGCCGCACCGATTGGCATGAATGCCAGTGGATTCAGTTTCTCCATTCAGTGGGATTGCTACGCGCGGCTTTTCGCCCGGAAGAGGAGGTCCGTGCGGTGCGCACGCTGGTGCGCCATCGCGGCGAGTTGGTGGAGAGCGCGAGTCAGCAGGTGCAACACATGCATAAGGCGCTTACGCAGATGAATCTGCAAATTCACCATGTCATCAGCGATCTCACCGGCCGGACGGGAATGGCCATCCTGGACGCTATCCTGGAAGGCGAGCGCGATGCCGCCTGCTTAGCCGAACTCCGGGATAGCCGCATCCAAGCCGAACCAGAGACGATCCGTAAAGCCTTGGTGGGAAACTGGCGCGCCGAGCACTTGTTCACACTGAAGCAGTCGCGCACGCTGTATCGCACCTATCAGCAGCAAATCGTGGAATGCGACCGGGAGATCGAGACCAGAATACAGCGCTTTACCCCGCGCGTCGATCCCCACGTGAAGCCCTTGCCGCCCGATACCAAACGGCATCGCAGCGAGAAGAAGAGGAAACGAAAAAATGGGTCTCCACAAACGGATTTCGATCTGCGCACAGAAGCCTATCAGCTGTTTGGCGTCGACGTCACGCAGATCCCTGGCGTAGAGACCATCGCCTTGCCGCTGTTCAGTGAGCTGGGCCGGGATATGGGCAAGTGGCCCACCGCCGCGCACTTTGCTTCCTGGCTGGCGCTGTGCCCGGACAACGACATCAGCGGCGGACGAGTCCTATGGCGGGGAATTCGCAGAGTGAAAAACCGCGCGGGACAAATGTTCCGCTTGGCCGCCCACTCGCTTCATCGCAGCGCCACTCCTCTGGGAGACTACTTACGCCGTCTGAAAGCTAAACTGGGACCAGCGGCTGCTATTACCGCTACTGCTCACAAGATCGCCGTTATCTTCTACACCATGCTCAAAAATCAGGTGGAATACGATGCTACTCTCTGGGCCGCTAGCGACCTCAAGCGCCAGCAGAGAGCCGCCGCCAGACTTCACCGACAAGCTCGCCGACTCGGCTACCAATTAGTCCCCGCCACTCCCTTACCGGCATAACCGCGCGTGTTCCTTAGAGGCGCAAAGGGCACGGCTGCGTGCCACCACATAAGAGAGGAACTCGCTATTTCTTCGGGTGGCACGCTCGATTCCGTGCCTGTCTTGCGCGAGTTCCTCAAAAGCGGGCGCGCCACCTACCATCCATCACCTTGCCGGATTAGGCATTTGTACTGACTGCGAGAGTTTCGGTCCTATCCACACACTATCTGAACAAGACCGTTTCTAGTGAAGCCTCAGCTTGCTTTCGACAATTCGCCTCTCTCGCCACTTGTTGGCACGTCGCCAGGAATGGCGCAAGTGCATCAACAGGTGCTGCGAATGGCTCGTTGCCGCTTTCCCGTTTTGATCTTAGGAGAAACGGGGACCGGTAAGGAAGTGGTCGCCCGCGCGATCCATAACTGCGGTCATGGTGGCCCATTCGTCGTGGTGGATTGCTCGTCGCTCGTTGGCCCATTGATGGAGAGTGAGCTCTTCGGCTACTCACGAGGAGCCTTCACCGGCGCTAATAACCCAAAGCTCGGCTTATTGGACGCGGCGAATGGCGGCACTGCGTTCTTCGACGAAATCGGCGAGCTACCGCTCGACCTGCAAATGAAGTTATTGCGGGTCCTGCAAGAAAAAGAGTTCCGCGCCGTAGGCGCACTGACGCAGCGGAGCTCTGATTTCAGGGTGATCGCCGCAACAAACCGCAATCTGTTAGATGAGATCGCGAAGAATCGCTTCCGTCAGGATTTGTATTACCGTCTGGCGGTGATGAAATTACGGATGCCGCCGCTTCGAGAGCGGGCCGGCGATATTCCAGTGCTCATTTCGCACTTCCTCGAAAAGTATGGTCGCGGACATCGCGTGCCGGAAGACGTTATGGACGCCCTGGTTCAATACCAATGGCCGGGAAACATCCGTCAGCTCGAGCATTCGGTACAACAGATGGTTGCCATGAACTCGGGGCCGTGGATCGGTATGGCCGATCTCCCGTCAGGAGTCGTAAACGCCTTCGCTGACCCAGTAGCAGACAAGATTAGCTCTCCCGGGTCACCTGCGTCGCCAATATTCCCATTTCCCGCCGAAGTGGGTAATGAGATTTTGCCTTTGGCAGAAGTGGAACGAAGAGCAATCACGCGTGCCATTGAGATTACTAAGGGCGACAGGACACTGGCAGCTGCGATGCTGGGCATTGGCCGCACCACGCTCTACCGCAAATTGAAAGAATACGGCCTGTGATCTGCCGGCCGATGCTCTCTAACCGGTAAACTTGGGAGCGTGCGCATTGCGCTCGATGCAACCTACAGCGTTGACCCGCACCCATCCGGCATTACGGTTTATTCGCGCGAACTGTTGACGGGTCTGGCCGAACAACACCCGAGTGACTCCTTCATTTTTGCCTACCGATGGAAACAGTTCCGCCGCGCCCCTTCGCCGGCGTTGGGCAACGTGCAACGGCGGCTGTTGTTTCCTCCTCTTCCGCTGATTCAATCGGATGTCTTTCACGCGCTGAATCAACGTCTCGACACACGGCCCGCGCGGCGAACGGTCTCCACGTTCCACGATCTCTTCGTGATGACGGCCGAATACTCCTCGGCGGAATTTCGCGCGCGCTTTACCGAACAAGCCAGGCGAGCGGCGGCTCATTCCGATCGCATTGTTGCAGTGTCAGAATTCACCGCGAGCCAAGTGACGGCGCTTCTTGGATTCGATAAGGAACGCATCCGCGTCATTCCGCATGGCGTTCGCGTTCCCGAAAGAGCAGAAAACGAGACAAGGGAGCCCGTTATTCTCTTCGTGGGTGCATTGCAGCATCGGAAAAATATTATTCGTTTGATAGAGGCGTTCGAGCGATTGCCCGAAGAATGGCGCCTGGTGCTCGCTGGAGCTCCGAACGGCTACGGCGCAGATTCCATTCTCAAGCGCATCGAAGGAAGCAGTGTCCGCAGCCGGATCCAGGTACTGGGCTATGTAGAAAGTCCGCGCCTACAACGGCTCTACGCCAAAGCAACGGTCTTTGCCTTCCCCTCGCTTGATGAAGGTTTTGGTATTCCGGTGCTGGAGGCGATGGCGCATGGAACGCCAGTGGTTTGTTCCGATCGGCCCGCGCTTAAGGAAGTTGCAGGCGATGCGGCGCTGTTAGTCGACGCTGAGGACGCTGAGCAACTAGCGGTGGCGCTAAGACGCGTCATCACGAGCCCGGAGTTAGCGGCAGATCTCTCCTCCAGAGGGCTTGCGAGAGCGAAACAATTTAGCTGGGAACGGGCAGCGGAAGCTACCTATGATCTATACCGTGAGTTAATGAACTCGAACGATTGATTCGGGAGAGTCTTACTTTTGCTCTTCGTCCAGCGAAATCTTAAGTGCTCGCAGAAATTTCTGGTCTTGCGTAGTAAGGCGAATCTTTCCAGTCGATTCATATTGGACGGGGCGCGTCTCATCGGTTTCGGAAGCGCTCTCATCGGCATCTTCGCTACCGTCACGCTTGTTAAATCCGATCGTTGCCTCAAGCACCAGAAATACATCATAACCAGCTCGCTTAATCTCGCCGATGGCGCCAGCTATGCGATCCGAGTCAGACAATGATTCGTTGATGGCATTACCAAGTTCCTGCATCAACTCCTTAAGTCTTTCGTCCAAATAGGCCCCTTCCTGAGGTTAATTTCAGAGTATCACCTTATCGATCTTTCAAAGAATTGCCGGTCACCCGGCTAATCTGGGTCTATTCCGATAAGTACTAGGCCCGTGAAGGAAAAGTTTGGCGGCGGGATCGGTCAATGGACTTAGTAGCGAGTTTCTGAATCTGCCTGTTTGCGTTCGTACGGTGCGGTGGAGTACTTTGCCGCCTCCTCTTGCGCGCCAGCGGTATTGTCGTGTGTGCGCAACGCTAATTTGTATTCGTTTACGGCCCGGTCACGCATTCCAGTGATATCGAAGATTTTGCCAAGGTAAATATGCGACCAAACCTCAGTCCATTTCGGCTCAAGATCGCCATTGATCGAGGAGCGAAACTCATTGGCTGCGGTTTGGAAATTGCCTTGAAGAAAGAACAGTTCACCGATACGGTAATGCGCCAGTGAATTGTTCCTATTCACGTCCAGCGCCTTCTGGTATTCGCGCAATGCGTTGGCATAGTCGTTCACTTGAACAAACTGCTCGCCCTTCTTAATTGCGACAGCGACCTGGATGCTGGGGTCAAGGCGCAGCAAAACGTGCTGTGGATCGATGATTACCTTGCGAGGCTTGCCAAAGGTATCGATGCTGAATTCGGAAGAGGTACCGGTCACGTCAATGCGCTTATCTTCGGGATTGCCTTCGGTCTCAATCCTCAAATCCACCGGCATGCGGAAGGTATCCAAATCCTGCGTAATCTTTCCTGTGATCCGGAATCCCTTCGCCGTGCGGAAAACCGTGTAGTCGATTTTGAAATCGGGCGATCCACTCGATTCAAGCCACTGAAGGAAGAAGTAACGCAAATCTTGCCCCGAAACTTGCTCCATCACTTTTCGGAAATC
>JBARMQ010000206.1:0-3068 GCA_049802535.1 Bryobacteraceae bacterium
GAATGTACTTGGCGTAGTGTGCGCCTTTGCCGCCGGGCGCGACCCAAACGCCGTATTAGCGGGCCGCGGGCAGCACGTCAGATGAATCTTTGCGGGTGGACAGGTTTCGAAAATGGACCTCTTGCTCGTCTGCGCCACCCCGCCCGTATGCCGTACACCATAACGCCGCCATCTTCGGACACGCTGGCAATGGAGACCGAGGTATTTTGATCGGTGCTCAGCGTGTTGGCATCGATGAGACGTTCGTCGGGTCCATGCAAGCCTGTGCGCATCTAGATAGATGATTGGTTCTCGTTCGCGAGACGTTTTGAAAAGAAGTAGCGGTCGCCACGCTGCTGGGGAATGCCCACATTGTCGACGCGTAGCAGAGACGATAATTGCTGCCGCACGCTTGGCAGGTTCTTTAGCTGGTCCAAATATTTTTGCGTGTAGGCATTTTCGGCGTTGATGAAGGCGCGCGTCTGAGGACTGTGGGCATCTTCGAGCCAGCGGTAATTGTCAGTGACTTTGACGGTCGACGGCGAACCGCGCTTTGGTATTCATCAACAACCGGCTGGACCTTAGCGACCGGCGGAGGCTGCAGCGTGATGCCAGATGCACCACGAATGGTAGGAGCTTGGGCGCCCGCCGGCAGAAACGCAATACCGGCGGCGATGAAGATACGGAACGTGCGCACCCAAAGAATGGAGCGAAGGCCCATCGAGGTCTCCTTGACTTAGATATGAAGAACATCTTACGGCAGGAGACCAAACGACGCTTATCGAAGCCGGGAGATTTCCGCTAACTGCCTGTTTCGGTCCACAAGAAATCCATCTCGTCGGCATAGTCGTTGACCAGTTGAGTTTGAGAAATGCCGGCGCTGTGGCCGCCCTTTACGCTATAGTGCAGCAAAATTGGCCGCGTGCTGCCACTTTGGGCTTGCATCAACGCAGTCATCTTGCGAGCATTCATCGGAGACACGCGGGTATCGCCATCGCCGGTGAAGAACATGATGGCCGGATACTTTTTGCCTGGGACGACATGCTGATAGGGCGAGTATTTATAGATGTAGGAGAAGTCAGCGGGATTTTCGGCCGAGCCGTATTCGGTCGTCCAGGTCCGGCCGATCAAGAAGCGCTGGTAACGCAACATATCCAGCAGCGGATAGCCGCACCAGATGGCGCCGAAGAGATCGGGGCGCTGAGTCATTGACGCGCCCATTAGCAGGCCACCGTTGGACCTGCCGCGGATCGCGAAGTGCGCGGGCGAGGTATAGCCTTCGCGGATGAGGTATTCGGCCGCGGCGTACCAGTCATCGAAGACGTTTTGCTTCTTCTCGAACATCGCGGCCTTGTGCCAAGCCTCTCCGTACTCATTGCCGCCGCGCAAGTTTGGAAGCGCGAACCAACCGCCTTGCTGCAGCCACCAGGCGTATTCGGGATTCCAAGTGGGCGTCATGCCGAGGGCAAACCCGCCATACCCGGTCATCAAGAGGCGCTCGCTGCCGTTGCGTTTGAGACCCTTGCGGCCGGCAATGAACATTGGGATGCGTGTGCCATCTTTTGAGTTGTAGAACACTTGCTTGATCTGATACAGCTTGGATTCGAAAGGCACTTTGGCCGACGCGAAGACGTCAGAGTGGCCGGTGGACGTGTCGTAGTGATAGATGACGGGCGGTTGCACGATGGATTGAAAGCTATAGAATCCACCCTTTACTTCCGGCCGTCCGGCCATTACGGAAGCGGCGCCGATGCCCGGGAAGGCGATCTTGCCGGTCTCCTTGCCGTCTAGCGTATAGATGGTTGTTTCACTCTTGACATCTTTGAAGCGCAACACATAAAGCTTCCGATCGACGATGCTGACGGCGTCAATAACGTCTTTGCCTTCGGGCACTATCGTCGCCCACTGGTCCGGCGGTTTCCCTAATTCCGCCTTAAGAACGCGATGATTGGGAGCTTGATAATCCGTGTCGACATAAAAGGCGTCGCCTATGTCATGTACCCGGAAGCGATTGTCGATGCCGTAGACGAGAGGGACGATGGGCGAGTTGGGCACGCGAAGATCTTTGAGCAGCACGTCTTCGCGCTTGGCAGGGACGCCGTGCGCGATGTCAAAGACAAGATAATGCCCATTGGCGGACATATAAAGGTCGATGGGATCGATGTCACCCAGCTTTTCGCCGCGATACTCGTGACCGAGAATCATTTCGTCATTGACGACCGGCGAACCGAAGGCATGATAGAAAACGAGCGATCCTTTTTGCGGAATGTACTTGGCGTAGTAAGCGCCCTTATCCCCTGGCGCGACGCGGACGCCATAGTAACGGGCAGGCGGCAAGACGTCAGACGCGTCTTTGCGGGTGGACAGATTTAGAAAATGAACCTCTTGTTCGTCCGCACCGCCCTGTCTGATGCCGTAAACTATGATCGAGCCATCTTCGGACAAGCTGGCGATGGAGACGGAGGTGTTTTGGTCGGCACTCAGCGTATTGGCATCGATTAAGCGTTCGTCGGTGCCATGCAGCCCGGTCCGCATATAGATCGATGATTGGTTCTCAGCGGCGAGACGTTTAAGAAAGAAAAAGCGGTCGCCGCGCTGCTGGGGAATGCCTACGAAGTCGACGCGCAAAAGGGCGGCGAGTTGCCGCTGTACTTCTGGCAAGTTCTTTAACTGGTCTAAATATTTTTGGGTGTAGGTGTTCTCGGTGGCGATGAAGGCGCGCGTCTGCGGGCTCTTGGCATCTTCGAGCCAGCGGTAATTGTCGGTCACCTGAACAGTCGACGGCGAGCCTGAACTCTTGTATTCATCGACGACAGGTTCGGACTTGGCAGCTGGCGGCGGCGGAAGCGTGATGCCTGCCTTACCGTGAATTTCGGAATTTTGAGCCTTCGCTGTGGTCAGCGCCATACAAATAGCGACCCAGGTAATAAATGTCCTTAAGATGCCCACGTTAAGCATGAAGAACATCTTACAGGTAGGCGGACCAGACCACTTTAGCGGCTGCGATATCTTCGACGCCGATGCCGAGGGATTTATAAATGGTCGTTTTGGTACGATCCACCGTCTTGGTCCCCGACAGCAGTTCGCCC
>JBARMQ010000207.1:0-11335 GCA_049802535.1 Bryobacteraceae bacterium
GCGCTTCAGTCCCTCGATACAACTCTTATGTTGGTCGGCCCGAGGCATACCCGGAACCACGTTGCCCGACATCACAATGACGGCCGGACATTCGAGTTTCTCCATGGTCGGCAACTCAGCGCGAATATCGGCAAGAAAGGCATCCCGATCGTTGGGATTCCCTGCTGCGTGAGCCAGACCGGCGGTGGTATCGAAGCTAATTCCCAGCTGCTTCCGTTTGGAATTCGCACGCGCAAACTCGTCTTCCGTCCATTTGCGGTATTCGCCAACCAACTCCACATTCTTGTAGCCTGCCTGGGACACCTTCTCTAGCCGCTCTTCGAACGGAAGGTTCCGGAAGACCGTCCAGAGCATGATCGAGATGTCGTAAGGTGCTTGGCCTGCGGTCGCGGCCTTAGCCAGTGGATTCGCGCCGAGCCCTAGTGCCGCCGCTGCAATGCTTTTCGTGAAGTTTCGCCGGTTCATCGTATTTCCTGGCAACCATTGTATGGCCATTGCTTTCTCGCATTCAGCTAGTCAGTACAGTGAGTGAGTGGCCACAGACACTCCGCCAAGCGCCTGGACCTCCTTAACCGCGACCATCGCACGATTTGACAAAGCCAAGGTAACGCCATTGCTGGCGCTGCGGAACTCTCTGGGAATGGCCGTTCCCTTGGCGCTCGGACTTGCTCTGGGTCATCCTTTGGGCGCGGCCGCAGTGGCCGCTGGTGCGCTAAACGTCAGCTTCTCCGATGGCTATGAACCGTACCCCGTGCGTGCTCGAAAAATGCTCTTGTGGAGCGCTATGGGAGCGATCGCCATTTTTTCCGGCTCGCTTGCCGGATGGAATAACTTTGCCTCCATCGCCCTCGCGGCTCTCTGGGGCTTTGCTGCTGGCATGGCGGTGGCATTAGGCACAAAATCGGGTGATCTGGGCCTGAATACCCTGACCATCGTTGTCGTCTTCGGCGCTCGTCCAATGACTTGGCAGAGCGCCGCGGAAACGGGACTCCTGGCCTTTGCGGGCGGACTCATTCAGATGGCGTTCTCCCTCTCGCTGTGGCCCGTGCGACGTTACCATCCCGAGCGGAAGGCGCTCGGCACTCTGTATGCCGATTTAGCTCATCTGGCACAGTCGCTAGACGCCGATGCGATCAATGCCACGCCCGGCGGACTGCTCAGCAACTCGGGTGGCAATCACACGCTTGAGGAGGAGCGCCTCCGGTTGCTCTTCGATCAAGCGGAACGGATTCGGCTTTCCTTATTCATGCTGTCGCGCTTGCGCGAATCGGGGCAGGCTGTGGCCTATCTCGATCGCATTCGTGAACTCGGTGCGGAAGCCCTCCGGATGGTTGCGGACAGCCTGTTAAAGGTGAGGTCGCTCGCGCCCACAGCTCCCCTGCTCGCAAATTTAGAAGACCTTCTCGATGATATTCACTCCGATGGCTCGCAGGGCAAGGCTGGCCTTGATCCATATGCTGCCCGTGAAGTAACGTCTGAGATCGATGCATTCGCCGGTCGTTTACGAGCGGTTTTGCAGGTGGCGGGACATGCAACGTCAGAAGGCTTGCTCGAGTTCGCAAGAGAGGAAGCCGAACGTCCGCGAAGCCTCCGAATCAGCGCCGTGTTGGATACGCTGCGTGCCAACCTGCACTGGCAGTCTCCGGTTTTGCGCCACGCCGTCCGCATGGCAGTCTGCGTTGCCGTCGGCGATGCGATCGGGCGAAGCATTTCCTGGCAACGCACGTATTGGCTGCCCATGACCGTTGCTGTCGTGTTGAAGCCGGACTTTACGACAACCTTCAGCCGCGGCGCGCTGCGGCTATTAGGAACCTTCACCGGCTTGCTATTGTCTACCGCTTTATTTCACTTCTTGCCGGTGTCTCCCGGTGTGGAGGTCGCCCTGGTATTCGCCTTTATGTATGCCATGCGATCGGTGGGCGCGGCCAACTACGGCATTTTCAGTTGCTGCATCGCTGCGCTGGTGGTGTTGCTCATCTCCTTCACCGGCATCCAACCAGGAGCCGTCATTCTGGCTCGTGGACTGAATACCGCGGCGGGCGGAATTCTTGCACTGATCGCATACGCCCTCTGGCCAACGTGGGAGCGCACCCAGATTCGCGACATGCTCGCGCAGCTATTCGATAGCTATCGCGATTACTTTCGCTTAGTCGTGAACATGTGCGTAAGCGCCCATCTTCCTGATGCCGAGCTCGATCAGGCAAGGTTACAGTGGCGCGCAGCCCGATCGAACGCCGAGGCGTCGGTAGACCGCGTGAGCGGTGAACCGAACGTTTCGCCGACCCAGATGAGTAACCTGAACTCGATTCTCGCCAGTTCCCACGTCGCCATTTATTCCATTACGGCGCTAGAGGCAGGCTTCCGCCGCATTCATCCGCGTTGCGCCCCAGCGGTTTTTCTAAAATTCGCCAATGACGTGGAGTTCACGCTGTATGATCTGTCCGCCAATCTGCGGAACGCGCCTGCGGCCTTCACGCAATGGCCCGTGTTGCGCGATGACTACAACGAGATTGCTGACATCGCAGATTCCGACCCCCAAGCGCGGTTTATTGTCGAGGAGGCCGACCGCCTAACGAACACTTTCAACACTCTGCGGGAAAAGGTTTTGCAATTGTGAGGCTGGCATAGCACGATAATGTAGAAGCGCAAAGGGCACGGCTGCGTGCCACCATACAAGAGAGGAACTCGCTAGTTCTTTGGGTGGCATGCTTGATTCCGTGCCTGTCTTGCGCGAGTTCCTCAGTAGAGAAAGAGGATCGTTGATGGCGGCGGTAGCGGAACCCTTACTGATCACGGTCGAACAATACCGTCAATTACCCGAGCGCAATGACCTCCTCCAGGAACTGCATTGGGGACAGTTGGTTACCTTGACTAGACCAAAGGCGCGTCACGTGAAGTTGCAATCGTGGTTAGTCCGGCTCCTTCGGCCCCGAGCCGAGCATCTCGGATACGTCGAGTCGGAGCTGCCGTTTCGGGCTCTTCCCGAGTATGATCTTCGCGCCGCCGACGTGGCCTTTGTGTCCAAACAGCGTTGGGATGAGGTTTCGGATGACGAGGATCTTCGCGGCGCCCCCGAACTCGTCGTTGAAGTCCTCTCCCGTTCGAACACGCCGGCTAAGATTCAGGAACTCGCTGCTTTATGTTTGTCGGCCGGAACCCACGAACTCTGGGTCATCGATGCTAAACGAGAAACCGTCACCATCACCAGCCGCCAAGGCGTCAGCATGGTCTACGGTCCCGGAGATCGCATTCCACTTTCGTTGTTTGGCGGAGATCTGGCAGTCTCCGAAATCTTCGCCCGTCCATGAAACTCTTTAGGCCTGCAGTCTTCGGCAGAGCTCTCCAATAGCGGAGATCATCTTCTCAAACCGCAGACCAAGCGCCTCATTCCGTTCCTGGGACTGCAGCCCGAGCCGTTCGATTTGCAGCGTCAGCGCTTGGGTCATTTTGAGTTGCTTATCAAGGGCGTCCTGTTGAAGCACCTGAGCAGCCAATAGCTGTTTATGTTCCTGATGAAACTGTTCGTGGTCTGCTACAAACAGGTCTAATGCTCGCTCGATCCGATCCATCCGGGACTCCCGGTCACCGTTTTCCCCGCTCATAAGTGCCGCTCAAACGCTAACTGTGCGTTCAGACTAATAGTTTGTTCGGCGTTATCGGCAAGTCGCGGATCCGCTTTCCGGTCGCATTGAAGACCGCATTTGCAACAGCAGCGGCAGAGCCGGTAATCCCAACTTCGCCGATCCCCTTCGCACCAATCGGGTTCACGCGATGATCTACTTCGTCAACCCAAAGGGCCTCGATTTCGGGTATGTCGAGATTCACCGGCACGTGATACTCAGCTAGATTATTGTTCACAATACGTCCCAACCGCTCGTCATACAGGTTCTCTTCAAATAACGCCATGCTGGCGCCCCAGATCATGCCGCCAAGGAACTGGCTGCGCGCGGTCTTGGCGTTCAGGATCCGGCCGGCCGCAAAGACACCCAGCATTCGGGATACATGCACCTCGCCGAGATCGGCGTCGACCCGCACTTCTGCAAACTGCGCTCCGAAGCAATACATCGAAAAAACTTTTTTCTCCAAACCAGGTTGGCTGGTGGCTTCCGTTTCAACCGATGGGAGTTGATGGCGTGAGAGCAAATCCTTCAGAGCCTCTGAGCGCGATGGGTTCGCCTTGATCGCAATGCGGCCGCCCTCAAAATCTATGTCTGCCATGGTCGCGCCGAAGAGTGGCGATTGCTTATCAGTCATGGCCATGCCGGCCAATTTCTCTCGCAACGCGCTGGTCGCAAAGTTGACGGCCGAACCCGTGCTAGCCGCCGTTTGAGAGCCACCGGAGACGGGCGTATGGGGGTATCTGGTATCGCCCAGGCGGAAGCGAACGCTGGACATTGGCAGCCCCATCGTCTGCGCGGCAATTTGGGTCATAATCGTGTATGTCCCGGTGCCGATGTCCTGGGTGCCTGCGTCCACTTCTAAAGTTCCATCGGCATGCAAAATCGCTTTTGCTGTGGATGCGCTGCGCCGCGTTGGATAGGACGCGGTGGCCATGCCCCAACCAACCAACATATTTCCGTCACGGACCGACCGCGGTGTGGCAGGCCTTTTTTCCCAACCGAATTTCTCTGCTCCCAGGCGGTAGCATTCGCGAAGAGACTTACTCGACCAGGGCAAATTGGTCTCCGGATCTTTCTCCGCGTAGTTCTTTAGACGAAGCGCAATCGGATCCATCTTGAGCTCATATGCCAATTCGTCCAGGGCAATCTCCAACGCATTCACGCCGGTAGCTTCACCAGGGGCGCGCATGAAGGACGGGGTTCCGATATCGGACCGCACTAATTTTTGCGACGTGCTGTTGTTCGGGCAGTCGTAGAGCATCCGCGTCGGCAAAGACGATGACTCGACAAACTGATCGAATGTCGACGTATGGCTGATGGTGTCGTTGCGCAGGGCCGTAAATGTTCCATCCGCTGAGGCCGCAGCGCCGATCGACTGGTGGGTCGCCGAGCGCTGGCCGACAACCCCGAACATCTGCGGCCGTGTCACAGCCAATTTGACCGGCCGTCTCACATGTTGTGCCGCCATCGCAGCCAGAACCACGTTCGACCACACCGGTCCTTTGCTGCCGAATCCACCGCCGAGGTAGGGCGAAATCACCACCACATTTTCCGGCTTCAGGCCGAAAAGGCCGGCAACTCTGTCGCGATCCGAAAATACTCCCTGGGTAGCGTCGTAAAGGAACAGACCATCTGATCCCTTCCAAACGGCGATGGTGGCATGCGGCTCCATCGGATTGTGCGTCTCAAACGGCGTGTAGTAGACGTTCTGCACGCGGACGGCCCCCGATTTCAAAGCCGCTTCCGCATCGCCGCGATCGGTGGTGGCCGGCTTGTTGTTATGCGCTTGCTCGGGATTGTAAAGGCTAGGCATGGAAGCCTTCAGACTGACGCTGGGGCGCGCCGCCGCATATCGAGCCTTGACCAGGAACGCGGCTTCCTGCGCTGCTTCCAGCGTCGCGGCGATGGCAACCGCGATCGGTTGATTCGAATAGTGAATTTCGCCGTCCTTCAGTGTCTGAATCACGCGGCTCTGGCCATCTGTCTTATTCTTGGCCTCCCCCGGTAGCCGGGGCGCGTTGAGATGGGTCATGATCCACAACACACCCGGCACGCGCTCGGCTTCCCGCGTGTCAATGGACGTAATGCTGCCTTTCGCGATCGTACTCATCGCCATCACGCCGTACACTGCGTCAGGAACATTCTGTTCGTAAGCGTAGGGAGCACGGCCGCTTACTTTCAGCGGTCCGTCAATGCGGTCTAAAGGTTCGCCAATTAAATCTTCCATGTCTTTATCCCTGTGAGACGGTCGTGAGCGCACGCACGATCGCGCGCCGCGCCAATTCTACTTTGAAGGCGTTGTCCCGAAGAGGTGTGGCGCCCTTCACCGCAAGCTCAGCCGCTTGCCGAAACACTTCTGGCGAAGGGCTCTTGCCCACCAAAAGCTGTTCCGATCTCTGCGACCGCCAAGGCTTCCGCGCCACGCCGCCCAACGCGAACCGGGCCTCGCGAATGCTCCCGTTGGTGTCCAGATTCATCACCGCGGCGACCGAAACCAAGGCGAACGCGTAGGATCGGCGATCCCGCACCTTCACATAATGAAAGCGCGTCCCAAAGTCCATCGAGGGCAAGTCAATAGATGTGATCAATTCGCCTGGGTGCAAATTTGTCGTGATGTGAGGTGTCGTCCCCGGCAGCCGGTGAAATTCGGCCAGCGGAATGACCCGATCGCCTTTTGGACCATGCACATTTACTTTGGCGTCGAGCACTGCCAGCCCAACGCTCATATCGCTGGGGTTGGTCGCGATGCAAGCTTCGCTCGCCCCTAAGATGGCGTGGATTCGGTTGACTCCCAGCGTTGCCGCGCATCCGCTGCCGGGTACGCGCATATTGCATTCGTGATAAGCCGGATCGTAGAAGTAATAACACCGCGTGCTCTGCAACAAATTGCCGCCCATCGTGGCCATATTGCGGAGCTGGCCCGAAGCGCCCGCAAGAATCGCTTGGCTCAGGATCGGATAACGTTGGCGTACTTGCTCATGACTCGCGCAATCTGTGTTGCGGACCAGCGCCCCAATTCGCAAACCGCCTTCATGCTCCTCAATGGTAGTCAAGGGGAGACGGTTAATGTCAATCAAATGCGCCGGCCGCTCGACCCCCATCTTCATCAGGTCAATCAGGTTGGTACCGCCGCCGATATAGCGGACCTCCGGACCCTTTTCCGCATAGGCTCGAACGGCGGAGTCCACCGTATCGGGCCGGCTATAGGTGAAGGGTCTCATGATTGCTTCTCCTCGCCATTCCGCTGATTTGCCGTCCTTATAGCGGCGACGATGTTGGGATAAGCGCCGCACCGGCAGATGTTGCCGCTCATCCGCTCCCGAATCTCGTCGTCCGTCAACTCGATCGGATGAATACTATGGATCTCCGGCGTCAGCATGCTCGGTGAGCCTGCCTTGACTTCTTTCAGCATGGCTACCGCGGAACAGATCTGGCCAGGCGTACAGTAGCCGCACTGGAATCCGTCGGAATTAATGAACGCGGTTTGCATCGGGTGTAAGCTTCCCGGTTGACCCAGACCCTCAATCGTGGTGATCTGGTTGCCCTCGTGCATTACGGCGAATGTTAAACAGGAGTTAACGCGGCGTCCTTCCACCAACACCGTGCAAGCGCCGCATTGGCCGTGATCGCATCCCTTTTTGGTGCCGGTAAGGTGAAGCTGCTCCCGTAAGAGATCCAGCAGGGTGACCCGGGAGTCGATGTTCGCCGTGTGGGACTCACCATTTATGGTGAGGGTCAGCGGAATTGTGTGGGATTGGGCCGTCTGCGCGTCCGCAAGGCCCGGAAGAACTGCTATCGCGGCACTTCCCGCGATGACAGTGCCGACAAACTCCCGGCGTGTTACGTCATGAGAATCCATGAATGCCTCTGTCGTTAGACAGGCATCTGCTGGAACCAGTGACAGGCGAAGAAATTCGAGGACCTAACGAAATTGCAACTAACGGAATCAGAGGGTGGACAATAAGCGATCCACCCGCCGCATTCCATTCCCAGTGGCTAGATGTTCCCCATCCGTTTACTGGCCCGGCGAGAAGTGCGCCCGGCGATTCCGCGCATAACAAGCCTCGTCGGCATCCGTACAGATTGGCCGTTCTTTCCCATAGCTGACGGTCTTCAATTTATCCGCCGGCACGCCGAGGTTCACCAAAGCTTCCTTAGTCGCGGATGCGCGGCGGTCGCCCAGTCCCAAGTTGTACTCCGCGGATCCGCGTTCATCGCAATGGCCTTCCACCGTAACTACGAAATTGGCATCCCCGGCGAAGATAGACTTCAACGCATTTGCGTCGGCAACCAAAATGGTTTGATCTTCCGGCCGAATATCGCTCTTGTTGTAATCGAAATGTATGTCCTGCACTTGACTAGATAGAGCATCTGCTGACGACATCGTCTGCGGTCTCGTGATCGGCGTTGGCGGCGGCGGCGCGCTGATCGTCACGGTTGCACTGGCTGTGGCAGGCGTCCCTCCTGCAACGGTTGCGGTCAGTGTATAAGTGGTAGTCGCGGTTGGATACACAGCGCGGCGTCCGTTGGGACTTACTTGTCCAATCCCATTGTCAATCTGAATGTCGGTTGCGCCCGTCACCGACCATCGTAGGGTCGAGGGTTGGCCGGGACTGACCAGCGTAGGCTCGGCGTTGAAATAATTTATGGTCGCCGTGCCCGACGGCTGCGTCTGTGTAGCCGGCTGCGGCGGGGGTGGTGGCGGCGGGGGCGCCGTCTTAGGGTGACACCCTGCTGAAAATATCAATAAAGTCCCTGCGATAACGCCCAGTCCTGCCTTGCGATGGTTCATAACTTCCCTCCTTAAATCGATCCCTTTTCTTTTGTTACTCGTTTATTGTTCCGCATTCACCCAAACGGGCTTTTCATTGCTTCCGGTGGAAGTGAGCGCATGCTTGTCAGTACCGTCGGCATTCATCACCCAAATCTGGGATCGCCGGCCACGTTGCGAGGCGTAGACGATATGCGCTCCGTCCGGCGCCCAGCCCGGATTCTCGTTCCGGCCTTCATTCGATGTTAATTGCACGGCCTGTTGAGATGCCACATCCATGATGAAGATGTTATAGTTTCCGGGCTCGAAACCCTTGGTCCAGGCAAAAGCGATTTTATCGCCATCGGGATTCCACGAGGGATTGGTAGCCTCGCCTGTGCCCGCGCTCAGCCGCGATGCATCCGCGCCTTCCATGTTCATGTGATAGATCTGTGGCAAAGGGCCGCCGCGCCCGGAAACGTCTACCAAGTCGTTCCCCGTTTTTGGATTAATCTTGGGTTCCACTTCGATCGCGCCTGTGTCTGTCAATCGGCGCAATCCGCTGCCATCCACATTCGCTGTATAGAGCTGAGCCGCGCCGCCTCCAGCCGTCGACGAAAACACCACTCGTTTGGAATCGGGTGTGAAGGTGACAAAGGCATTCATGGATGCCCGCTGATTGTAGAACGCCATCTGTCGTCCGCTGTCGAGCGAGTACATGAAAATAGCCGGATAACCTCCTACCCAACTGGTGAACGCAACCAGACGGCCGTTTGGCGCCGCAGACGGATAGGTCGTAATGCTGTTGTAATGCGTCAACTGCCTCTGTTGCGTGCCGTCGTAGTTCATTACCCAGATTTCCTTTGCGCCGGAGCGATCCGAGACAAAAACAATCTTTGTGCCAACCAGACTCTTGCCGCCGAATAGCGCGAGGATATCGGCGGCGTAGCGATGTCCGGCATCAGCCGCGCCAGCGGCATCGAGCGAAGCGTTATAGATTTTGCCGAACGCTTGCGCCTGTTGCAGAGACGGAATGTTTTGCGAGGTGCTATAGAACCAGCCGAAGACCACCAGCTGATTATTGTCGGCCGCTCCGTAGCCGATTCCCAGGTTGTTCGCGGTCGTCGGCGGCAATCCCCAGTCGGTCAAACGATACCCTTGCGGCGCAATATTGACTCCTGGAGGTGCAACGCCTCCGATCAGGTCACGCGGCTGCTGCGGGATTTGCAGTGGGTAAAGGGTCTTAGGAACGAAGTTAACGAGTGGCGAGCCCTCAAGGTCACTTCGCACTGTACTGTTGAATGTCGCCATCAGCGCGGCACTGGCGCCAGTTCCACGAAAGTCCGGCACAGCAATGTTGGGCTTGCCCGGGTGCGCCGGTATGTAGCCCTGAATCTGGTTGTTCTGCGGCGCGGCCATAAGCCAACCGCAGAGGGCGGATAAGAAAAGTAAAGGAGTAAAGATTCGCATCGGCGTATTAGTCAACGTAGTTGAAAGGTAAATTGGGCCGGTAAGGAGTTGCCCGAAACTTGGGGCGGCAGCGCGGGCAGGGGATTAGAGTCGTACACCGCCCGCAGAGCCGTGTTATCCACCGTCGGATTACCGCTCCCTTGAAACAGCTTGACGTCCCGAATTGTGCCGTCCCGCAGGATGGTGAAGTTGACAATGCTCGGAGAGATAGCATTGCCTAAGCCGTTTGTTCGCCAATTCTGGGCCAGACGTTGGCGCACGAGTTCGGCATACCAACCCAGATTGTTCGCTCCCAGCGGCGTATTAGGGCCCACTCCGATTTGTCCCGCGCCCGCGGGGCCGCCGTACATCGGGCTCGACACCGCTTGCCGAGTCCGGCTATAGACCTGATTGGCTGGTGCTGGAGGCACGTAACGCTGCTGAACCTGCGGTTTGGGCTGCGTCTTCTTGGGAGCCATCTTATCGGGAAGTTCGATCTCGGCCTTATCCGGAGCTTTCTGCACCGTCTTGGGAGCAGGCGCCGACGGCACGTTCGACTGCGAATCGTTGGCAACAGGATTCGGCGGAGCTTCCCTGCGGGGAATGGGTATGGACTTGACGGATGAGACCGAGAAAGCGGCCCCCCCGGCATTCTCGGAGCCTAGATTCTGCCGTGGCCGGGCCAGCCAGTAACCGTAGATCAGAAACGCCACTGCCAGCAGTAGATGAATCGATACTGCCCAGATCAGCGGACCGCCTAGTGGATCGCGTTCGTCGAGGATGTCAATCTGCGCTGCCATGAATTAGCGGCTTCGATGCGGCGTCATATCAATCGGCTGCGTGACCATCTTCACCTCGAACTTGGCTTCCCCTAGTTCGGACACCACCTGAGCAATCGGGTCCCATGGAGTCTGGCTGTCCGCGCGCACATACACAGCCGTCGCATTGTGAAATCGTTCGTGGATGCGGTCGGCCAACAGATGGATATTTACCGGCTTCTCGTTTAAATACGACTCGCCGCTCTTCAGGATGTTTACGACAGGCAATTCCTGCGCGGTGTTTTTGACTTCCCGTACCTTGGGTACGTTGATATCCAGACCAAACTCCATCACGTTGGCGGTAATCATGAAGATGATCAGCAGCACTAAGACCACGTCTACCAGCGGAACGATGTTGATTTCCGAATTCAAATACGATGACGCAAACCGCCGCCCCCGCCGTCCGCCGCCGCCTTCATTGAATGAGAAAGCCATCCTGCGTTATCCGCCGAAATCCCGCTCGGCGAGATTCTGGAATTCGATGGCGAAGTCCTCCATGCGGGTACCCATCTCCTTGATGCGCGTTCCGTAAACGTTGTAGAAGATCGCAGCGGGAATGGCTGCGGCTAAGCCGATAGCAGTAGTAAACAAAGCCTCTGAAATGCCCGGCCCGACCGCGCGCAAAGTGGTGCTACCGGCATTTGCGAGGCCCTGAAACGCGTCGATTATGCCCCAAACCGTCCCGAACAATCCAATGA
>JBARMQ010000208.1:0-13318 GCA_049802535.1 Bryobacteraceae bacterium
TCCGGATTTCAAAAGCCATCGAAGAAGAATCAGGAAGCCTTCGATCGCGCGGTAAGTGAAATCACAGAAGCGAGTGCTCGTTTATTAGCGGCCATCGAAACGCCTGCGACGCAAGCCATCCAGCGGCAAGCTGATTCGATCAATATATAATCCAAGGCAACAGAATGGCTGCTCGTCTCAGCCGATCGATTGTTGTATTTGCGTTGCTTCTCTCGGCGACCTTGGCATCACCGCCATCCTTTCGCGCCAACACCAATCTTGTTCTCTGTTCTGCAAGAGTGCTCGATCAGAAGCGGCGTCCCGTTCTTCATCTCGAAAAAGAATCGTTTCAGCTTTTCGACAACGGCGAGCAGCCGATTATCGTCTTCGATCAGCGGTCCGACTCGGCCTTCGAAGCGCCCCTTCACTCGATCGAAGTGCTTGTCAATGGACACGAGCACTGGACCGTTGATACGCGCCTTGGCTATCGAACCGTGGGGTTGACTGAGCAATGAGAAGCCTGCGGCAGGTGGGACTGGGGCTGCTTTTGTGCGTCGTCGCGCACGGTCAAAACGCACCGCCAGTTCCCGATTTACTACTTCATTTCGATGTAAATTTGGTGCAGTTAGACGCGGTAGTGACGGACCGGAAGAATCGGCACGTAGCGACACTGAAGGCTGACGATTTCGAGGTTTTGCAAGATCGCAAGCCGCAGAAGCGCAGATGCGCGATGCGCTTTTCTCGCCACTAAGCAAGCGCGACATCAATATGCAAGTCGCGGCCGCATTCGACATGACTGGCCAAGCTCAACCTTTCATCCGATCATTGGTGCAATTTGGCCCGGTGGGTATTGAGCTTCATCCCACGGCAGTGGCCGATTGTTCCGACGCGGATTTGGAGTTCGCAGCCGCTCCAGTTGCGCTGTCGTGGAGCAACTACGACAATGTGCGGATTCAGTGGCAACGTGTCGCCATGCGTCTGTGCGGCAACGGAAGAACGGATGCAATGAAGTACGGGATTGTCGCCGAACTACGGACTCCTGTGCCAGCGCCCGGTCCGTATCAGATGCGAGTGGCTATCCGCAATCTTGCGAAGGGCGAGAACGCGGGCGCCCTTCAACTCGGCGGCCTCATACGGCGCGACAGTATGGACCCAGTGCAGACACCACGGGATCTGCTGATGAAGTCATCGCGGTCCCGGATTGGCGCAACGGCGCGATGGTGATCGCCGGCCTCTTTGTCGGAGCGGCCAATCCGAAGCGATCCAACCAATCGGTGGAAGGTGTCGTGACACGCGTCGGAAAAGAGAACGACATTGCTGTGCGGCAATTCCATCCCGGCGAAAGTTGAAACGGGCGATCGTCATGTCGAACGATGGATTCCCTTCGATGTGGTGTCAGAGCCGAACTAGCTCGTGTTGCTTCGCAACGGTAGCGGAACAGGGAAGAATGATGTCGACACACAAGCCGCCGTCGGGGCGGTTGTGGGCGCGAATGTTCCCGTGATGGAGCGCGACGGCGCGATCGGCAATCGCCAGTCCGACGCCAAAACCGCCGGTTGAAAGCTGGCGAGATGAATCGACTCGATAGAATGGCCGGAAGATGCGAGCTAACTCGGTCTCGGGCACTCCTGGGCCTTGATCGCTGATGAGAACGACAGCCTGCTGTTCGGTGCCCGTTGCTCGAGTTTCGGTCGTGATCTGAACAAGTCCTCCGCGGGGTGAATAGCGAATCGAGTTGCGAATCACATTTTCAAGCGCGCGGCGCAGTACTTCGGGATTACCCGAGACCAGCGATTCACTTTTGCGTTCGTGAATGACAGTACAGTGCGCCGACTCCGCCTCAAATTGTAAGTCGGGCATCAGAGATTCGACGAGATCGCCCAAATTGATCGGACGCGGCATCGATAGATCGCTCAAGCTCTCCATGTGGGAGAGCGACAGCAGTTCGCCAATGAGCGCGTTCAAGCGGCTCGACTCCAACTCGGCTCGATCCAAGGCTTGCAAGGGCTGGGGCGATTCTTCGCGTGCGAGCTCCAGAGCGACGTTCAGACGAGCCAATGGCGATCGCAATTCGTGCGAAACATCGCGTAGCAGAACCTTATGAGCCCCAAGCAACCCCTGGATGCGGTCCGCCATCGTATTGAAATCGATCATCAGTGTTCGGATGTCGGCTCCGCCCCAACCTCGTAGGACGCTGGGCGAGACCGGAAGCCGGACCGAGAGGTCGCCCGCGGTGAAGTTCCGAAAGGCTTCTCGCAAGGCCCGTACGGGCTTGGTCAAGAAATAAGCGAAGACAAACGTTACGATGGCGGAAACAGGTAAGGCCGCCTGCGGCATCGGCGGGAAGGCCGCTGGCTGATGAAAGGGTGTTTGCAAGAGCGCAACGCCGCCTTCTTGGAGTGGTACTGCGAGAACCCAAGATGTGTCCACTCTCGTGGACTGTTGATGCCGGGTGGAGCGAGCTTGCGCCGCGAGATCCCGGGCTTCTGAGGAGACGAACTGACCGCAAACTTCTAAGTTCTGCTTGTTGAGGACGACTAAGTGTTGTTCGAAGCCGTAAGCCCCGCAGGCCTGTTGTTTGCCGAGGCCTTGTTTCACCTGAGCCAAATCTCGAACTGCTATCGCAAAGGCGGGTTGCCGGTTTTCCGGATAGCCAAAGTCGTGGCGGGGAAGGAATAAGTGCGCGGCGAAAAAGATGGCTACCGTGCTTGCCCAAAACGACAGAAAAATTTGAATAAAAAAGCTTCTCATTCCTTAACTCACGGTTTCTTCCGGCGAGAACATGTAGCCAGAATTTCGAAAGGAGCGAATGCCGCCATGAAACCCGTCCAGGCTTTCCAGCTTTTTTCGCAGCCGGCTGACATGCATATCGATACTGCGGTCCAGCGGTCGAAAGGGCCTTTCGAGTATCTGCTCTACCAGTTCCTCACGCGAGACGACTTCGAACTGGCGTTCGAGTAAGACGCGCAAGACGCCAAACTCGACCTCAGTCAGGTCAAGCCGCCTTCCCGCGTAGGAAATACAACGTAGGTTGCTATCAATCTTGAAATTCCCGACCGCCTTTTGCTTTGCGATTACCGGCCGCGCGTTCTGTGGTCCTCGACGCGCAATGGCGCGCATTCTGGCGACTAATTCACGCGGGTTAAATGGCTTTGCCAAATAGTCATCCGCCCCCAATTCAAGCCCCACGATGCGATCAACATCCTCGCCGCGAGCGGTCAGCAGCAGCACGTTGATGGTCGATTGCCTTCGCAGGCGGCGCAACACTTCAAAGCCATCCATATCCGGCAGCATTACATCTAACAACACAATTCCGTAGTCCTGTTCCAGCGCGGATTGTAGACCGGCATACCCGTTGTGCACTGCTGTGATTGTCCATCCATGCAGCGAAAGATAATCGCGCAGCATCGAGCACAGCTCCACGTCATCGTCGATCAGCAGAGCGGTTTCCTGAGACGGCTGCGGTGACATTCTGCTCCATTGTAGGTTCACTGTTGCGTGCTTGGCTGTGAGTGTTAAGCAGTTTAAAGACAATGTGACAAATTGTTACAAACCGTGACCTCACAAGCGGCCTTTTAGTCGTGGAATGAGTATGTGAGCTTTCCAAAAACCGTATTACTCGCTGCCCTGTTCGTCCAGATTGCCGCTGCCCAAATTCAAACCGGATCCGTACGCGGCACAGTGACGGACACAACGGGAGGCGTAATCGCCGGTGCAACGGTCAACTTGTCTAACGCCGGTGGTAACGTTCGATCGACAACGTCGGATGCGAAAGGCGCGTTCGCATTTACAAGCATTCCAACGGGCACATACACATTGAACACGGCGTACCGCAATATGGAGCAGGCCACCTTGATGCAAGTGGCTGTAGAAGCTCATCAAAATCTATCCCTGAACGTGGTGATGTCCGTTGCCGCGCAGAAGGAAGTGCTGACGGTGGAAGGCGAAAGCGCGACGCATGTGAGCACCGACCCGGCGAACAATCTTTCCGCACTGGTGTTGAAACAGGAAGATTTGGACGCGCTGCCGGACGATCCTGACGATTTGACGGCCGATCTTGAAGCACTGGCCGGGCCTTCCGCGGGTCCTGGCGGAACGCAGATCTTCGTCGATGGATTCACAGGAGGCCGCTTGCCTCCCAAGGCTTCAATACGCGAGATACGGATTAATTCCAATCCATTCTCAGCCGAATACGACAAGGTAGGTTTCGGCCGCATCGAGATTTTCACCAAGCCGGGCACGGATCATTTGCACGGCCAAGGCTATTTCGGAACAAGTGAGGGCGTGTGGAATTCGAGAAATCCGTTCTTAACCGATAAACCGCCCTTTCAAACACAGCTTTTCGGCGGCAACCTCAGCGGGTCGCTCACTTCCAAAGCAAGTTTCTTTCTGGATATCGACCGCCGGAACATCGATGACAACGGTATCGTCAACGCGACCGTGCCATCGAGCGGCTTCCTTACGGGTCAAACGTTGCAGACGTATTATTCGACTCCGCAGGAGCGAACAACCCTGAGCCCCAGAGTGGATTGGCAACTCGGTTCCAACAACACACTTAGCATGCGGTACGCGTATCTTACGAATCAACAGCGAGTCGCCGGCATTGGCGGCTTCGATCTCAGCGGCTTGAACGTCGATGGCATTGCGCTAGCGAACTCGGGATACAAAACGAACCGCAGCGAGCAGCTAATCCAGTTGGTAGATACGGCCATCATCAACGCGAACGTCATCAACGAGACCCACTTCCAATTCGCGCAAGACAAGATTACGGAAGCCAGCCTTAGCAGTTCTCCGCAATTGAACGTGACGGATTCCTTCGTCTCCGGCGGATCCGGATACAGCACTCCGGGATTCCAAAACACCTACGACACTCAAAATCAGTTTGAACTTCAAAACTACACGTCTGTCACTAAAGGCGCGCATATTATGAAGTTTGGCGCTCGTATCCGAGCCGATGTTTTGAGCGACTATTCTCCTAAGAACTTCAACGGCACCTACTCGTTTCTCGGCAATGGTTCCGGACTTTCTTCGATCGATCAGTATCTGATGACAGAGCAACTGCTGGCCGAGGGATACTCGAGCGCCGCCGTGACTGCGATGGGTTATGGTCCTTCCCAATACAGCGTGAGCTCCGGCAAGCCGTACATCGGACTCTCACAGATGGACGCAGGTCCATTCTTTCAAGACGACTGGAAGACGAGGCCAAACCTGACAATGAGCTTCGGCATCCGTTGGGAATCCCAAACGAACATTCCCGACAAAAACGACTGGGCTCCCCGCTTCGGATTCGCTTGGGCGCCCTTTGGCGCAAGTAAGAAGACGGTGATCCGCGGCGGTTGGGGTATGTTCTACGACCGGTTCCAAATTACCAACGTGCTGAACGCCTACCGAAACAATGGAGAGAATCAGCAAAATTATTTGATCACCAATCCCACCGTTTACAACGCGGACTTCAGCCTGACGCCTGATATTTCCACACTTGCGAGCACAACGACATCGCAAAGGTATCAAATCGATTCCAACTTGAAGGCTCCACGATTGATGGAGACGGCGCTCGGCGTGGAACGGCAGCTCAATCGCACGACCACATTGTCATTCAACCTGGTCAGTTCCAGAGGAACACACATACTGCGCACGGCCGACATCAATGCGCCGATGCCGGATACCGGCGTTAGGCCCTATGGCGACGTAGGAGATATCTATGACTATCAGTCGACCGGAATTTTTAAACAAACACAAGCTATTTTGGGCGTGAATACCCAACTATTCCGGCGGCTGACGCTATTTACCCGATACATCTACAACGATGCGCACAGCGACACCGATGGCTTGATGAGTTTCCCCAGCAACCCTTACAACTTCTCCGAAGATTGGGGCCGGTCTTCGCTCGACGTAGCGCATACGTTTCTCTTGGGCAGCTCGCTCACGCTACCCTTGTGGAACATCCGGTTGTCTCCTTTCTTTATCGCCCGCAGCGGAACGCCCTTCAACATTACGACCGGAACCGATCTCTATGACGTCGGCCAGATGGCGTCGACGGTGCGCCCGAGTATCGTCAGCGGCCCGGGCGAGAACATTGTTCTGACGCCGTACGGTTACTTGGATACGACGCCTGCCATCGGCCAGACGATCATTGCCAGAAATGCCGGAACAGGTCCGGGATTCGTGGAGGCAAACCTTCGATTAAGCAAAACGTGGAGCTTCGGTACCACGAAATTCGAAGGCGCTTCCGGTGGAAGTACAGCACGGCAAGGCGGCGGCCCTGGTCCAGGCGGTCCGGGCGGTGGTGGTCCTGGCGGAGGCGGTCCTCCTCCCGGCGGTGGTCCCCCTCCTGGTGGCGGCGGTCCGGGTGGTGGTCCTCCGGGTAGCGGACCGACCGGGTCCGAAACGCATCGCTATACGATGACTTTGTCGATCTCGGCGAGGAACTTTCTTAACCACGAGAACCCCAGCACGCCAGTTGGCGTTATCACGTCGCCCTACTTTCTGCAATCCACATCGATTGCCGGCGGCTTCGGTCCCGAGTCGGTTTCGAGTAACCAGCGCCGCATCGATCTGCAACTGAGATTCACATTCTAGAGGCATGTCATGTCAGTGAGTCTTCGGGACGTCGACGAGCATGCCGAACGAAGTCAACAGCCCTTGTGTGGCGCGCTGATAGCTGATATACGCCTCTTGATAATTCACGTAGGCGGCGACCAGGGCGCTTTCGGTACTGGCGAGCCTACTTTGCGAATCGAGTAGCTCAAACGCTGTGATACTGCCGAGTTGATATTTCTGCTGCTCCGCATCGGCATTTTGACCCGCCAGATCGCGGGCGCGTAGGCCAGACTGGATGGTGACCTGGGCGAGTTCGATGGAGTGAATGGCTTGGCGAACATCTAACGTGATCTGTTCCTGGGTTTGGCGTTGGCGGTAGCGATCGCGAGCGCGACCAACAAGCGCGTCGGACAAACCAGCTTGCGCGGACGAATTATGAAATGGGAAAACGGCGCTGACACTGAAACCGTATGTTGGATAGCTGAATGCCAAGACCTGTTGCAATGTCGGACCCAAACCAGGTAGCGGAGTTGAGGGTAAACCGAGCGTGCTACCGACGGACAATTGATTTTCCGAGGGACCCGACGATCCGCCTTGCACACCTAAATCGAGACGCGGCTTTAATTGATCGCGGCTGACGCGCGCATTCAGATCATCTACGGTGAGCGCAGCGGCCGCGGCAGCCGCTTCGGGACGCGCCTGCAGCGCGGTCTTCAACGCGTCTTCGAAAGGCAGAATCGTGTTCTTATCCGGCAGCGTTGACGGGTCATCGTCCAAAACAATTTCGGTATTGCGCATGGAAGGCGTCAGGTCGGCCCCAATTAGACGGCGCAATCCGTCGAGCAGCACTTTGTATTGATATTGCGCCTGTACCAGGTCGCGTTCCCGCTCCGCCACCTGGGTTTCCGATTGAAAGATATCCAATTTCGAGATCGCGCCTAAATCCAGCGCCTGTTTGTCATGGTCGTAGGACTTGCGGGCGAGATCGAGCGCTTGTTGATCGACGCGAATATTCTCACGCGAAAGAACCGCGTCCCAATACTGCGCGGCATACTGCGCCATGGCAGTTGTGATGGCGGCTTCGCTTTGTTTAGCGGTGATCAGAATTTCTGTTTTGGCGATGCGAATGGGCGTTAGATTTTCAAGATTCGTGCGGCCCTGCAACAGCGGCTGTGTCAATTGAAAATTCAAAACGCCAAAGATGGAAGCGAAGGGAAACCCATCGCCGGAACTACGATAGGCGCTGAAGCTGGTGACGAAAGTCTGCCCGGTCGGCAGAACCTGGTTATAGGTCAGCGAAGAGGTTTGGCTTAAGCTGCTAACGGTTTCAGGCAGTGTGAACTGGCCACCGCTGGGAGAGCCGGAGATGGAGTAGCTGATAGGCGAAACGGAGCGCACCGCATTGAAGTTCAGATTTATCGACGGATTGAAAGGAGCGTGCGCAGCAGTCAATTGATCGACTGCTGTATATACATCCAGTCGCGTCAACTGTATGTCGGGCGCATTTTGCAGCGCGAGGGCGATGAAATCCTTCAAGACCAGATGAAGTTTGCCGTCTGTGATCCGCTGGGTGAGTCCTTCGACATCGCGGACCTGTATTTCCTGTCCGTTAAAGCGATGCTGCCAGTACTGCTTGATGGCCTGTTGTGGGAAGGCGGCGGAGGCGAGCGTCAAACCGATCCAGAGCGCTAGCGTGGCGCGGAATTTATTCATAGCGGAGAGCTTCAATGGGGTCAATATTGGCTGCTTGTTGCGCCGGATAAATGCCGAAGATCACACCCACAGCAACAGAAACTCCGAAGGCGATGCCGATGGATGTCAACGTGACAATTGTTTTCCAATCCGCGGTCTTGGCGATGATCCAAGAGAGCAGATAACCGAAGGCAATGCCGGCGACACCGCCGCCGATGGAGATCAAAACAGATTCCAGCAAAAATTGACGGACGATATCGATGCGCCGAGCTCCCGTCGCGCGGCGTATGCCGATCTCGCGAGTCCGTTCGAGAACGGTGGCGAGCACGATATTCATAATGCCGATGCCGCCGACTAACAGCGAGATCGCGGCGATGGCGACCATCACATAAGTGAATATGGTTTGGGCGCGTTGCTGTTCGGCGAGCAACTCCGCCGGTATGGTAACGGAGAAGTCGGGCGTATTGTGATGAGTCGAATTCAGGATCGCGGTGACAACACGCGCCGCGCCCGCGCTGTCGGCACCGTTCTTTAAACGAATATCCACGCCTTCGAGCTCGTCTTTGAGATTGCCGCCCATGTCGTAGAAGCGGTATTGAAAGGTTGAGAGCGGAACGTAGATGAGGCCGTTGGGATCGGATGCCTGCGTGCCTGCGCCCGAGCTGGTGATCGGCCGCAGGACGCCCAACACGCGGAGCCAGGTGTCATTGACTTTTAGATACTTGCCCACAGCCGAGTTGTAGCCAAAGATCGATACCTTTGCCGCCTCACCCAGCACACAAACGCCCGCGCTCGCGGCCGACTGGCTTGGGCTGAAGGCGGAGCCCTCTTCAAAGCGCCAATCGTGAATCAGAGGATAGGAGGAGCCAACGCCATATAGTTCGGGCATGGCCTGCGCAGGGCGCGGAAACATTTGCGTGGGATGCAACGATTTGCGTGCGGCGATAGATTCGATGGCATCGACATTTGCTTGCAGAATGCGTACGTCGCGCTCGGTCAAGCCGGGAGAGGAACGGCGGCGCTGCTGCAGTTCCTGATCGCTTGATGCGGAATGGGAATCGATCAGCAGGTTTCGTACGCCGAGTTGTTCAATAAAGCGCAGTGATTCTTCGCGTGCGCCGGCGCCGATAGCCAACATGCCGATGACGGCGCCGACGCCAAAAATGATGCCAAGCGCGGTCAGCACCGTGCGCGTTTTTTGATTCCACAGATTCTCAGCCGCTAGTCCCAGATCGGAGACATAGCGTTGGAGCGTTTTAAAAGGGCTCACTTCTGGAGGGCCTCCAATGGGCTCGTTCCAGACTTGGCTTTCTTAGGAGCGGCTTCCGTGGGATTGGCCAATGCGACTTCCTGGCCCTGCTGCAATCCTGTTAACACCACGCGCGTTTCGTTGCGCCGCACCAGCGTTACGTCTTTACGGGCAAATGTTGCACCGGAACGAAGATAGACATACATTTTTCCGTCGCTTTCAAACAACGCTTGAGCCGGAAGCCACAAAACGTTTTTCATGGTCTCGGTGGTGATTTCAACGCGGATGCTCATGCCGGGGCGGAGATCGGGGGAGGGATCATCCACGGCGAGCTTGCATTCAAAGCGGCGATCCCAAGGGGAGCCCGAAACGGACCCGATATCGGTCACGTGTCCGTGGAAAACGCGGTTCGGCAGCGCGATCACCGTCATCTTGACTTTGTCGCCCTTGGCTAAATGGCCACGATCGAGCTCGCCGATATTGGCGGCGGCCTCCCAATGGCTTAAATCCGGGATTTCCGCGATGGCCATGCCGGGCCGGGCCTGATCTCCCACTTGAAAGATCGGGAGTTCCATGCCGGGGAACATTATGTCGACGTTGGTGTTCTGTCTGATCGAGACGTAACCGGAACGCCGCGCCTTCAGCGTCATGGCTTCGATGTTTTGACGAGCAGTGGCCGCTTTAGCCTCCGCCTTACCTTTGGCGGCTTGCTGAATCGCGATGCCGGCCTGGTCGGTAGCCTTCCGGTTTGCGAGATCCTGCTCCAGTTCCTTTAGCTTGTCGCGAGCAACGGCGACCGCGAGATCGTTCTGCTTGGCAGTGATGGCGGGAAGAATGGGATTTTTGCGAGCGTCCAATTCAGCGAGAGCAACATCGTTCTTCGCCTTGCTTAAGGCGTACCGATCCTCCTCCGTATCGGCCTGGAGTTGCGCGGCGGCCTGGAGGATGTGCGCTTCGGCCTCCGCTAAATCGGATTCAGCTTCCCGGAGAGCGTAGTCCTGATCGGTGGTGTCAAATCGGACAACTACGTCGCCGGCTTGGACCGGCGCGCCGTTTGCGCTCATCGACAGGATGTGCAGTTCGGTACTGCCGGTCATCGGGGCGGTGAGCAGTTGAGAATTGCCGCCACGAACTTCTCCTCGCGCAAAGATGGAGAGCGAAACATCACCGCGCTGAACCCTGACGGTGGGCACATCGGATCGCGAATGCACCGCAGCCCGGCGGTAAAGGACCGTTCCATACCAAACGAGCGCACCGATGATGGAGACAACAGCCAGCAGGATGATAAACGGCCTTAGCGAAGGTGGTTGTTTGGGCGCATTGACAACGCTGCCGCTTTCAGTTGCGGGGGTCGATACGGCAGAGCTCATTTCGCGGCCTCGGGTGGTTGAAGCAGGGCAACAACGGTGCCGCCAGGAATACCGGCAATGGCGACTTCATCGGGATTGCGGCCCGTAATCGTCACCGCATGCGCGACAAACGCCCGGCCGGTCTTCACATATACGGTTGGCTTGCTGTTGACAGTGAAGAGAGCGCGACTGGGAATGCTGATAGCGGTTGGAATTTTCCGTTCGACGATATCGGCGCCCGCATTCATGCCCGGCCGCAGAGCCGCATCAGGATGCGAAATGGCGGCAAAGGCACGGAAGGTTCGCAAGGGCGGCCACTCTTCAAAGCTCTGCTCGGTCAACAGGGATATGGAGGTCAGCTTGGCGTTCATGGTCTTTTCCGGAAGCGCGTCGACATGAACGGCGACGTCATCCCCGACGGCAATGCGCCCGCGGTCCTCTTCATCCACCTTGCTTTCCATTTCAAGGGTGTTTAGATCCGGAATCTCGGCAATCGTGACACCGGGGGACGCGTGATCGCCTACCTTATAGTTCTGCGTGTTCATCCAACCCTGAGTGGTGTTGGCCATGTAGGACACCAGGCCCGCGATCGGCGAGGTGACTTGCAGTTGGGCCAGCCTGCGTTTCGCCAAATCTACTTCGGCCTGCGCCTGGTCACGGAGGCGTCTTTGCGAGGCAATCTTGGCGTCGTTCGATTCCTTGTGCAGCGCAGCGGTTGTGATCTGGACGGCGACCTTCTCCTGAGCGAGGTGGTAATCGATGGTGCTTTCCTGCCCTTGAATGGCGCTGACGATGGCCTGTTTCGATGCCTCCAGCTGGGCCTTGCCGCTGTCAGCACGCATCTGAGACAGATCGAGCCGATCCTTATCGGCATCGATGTTTTCCTGGGAAATGGCCTGATCGAGGGTGGCTTGAGCGCCTTTCAGTGCCTCGGTTTTCTCACGCAGATCCTGTTGCACTTTGCTGGGATCGAAGCGTATGACGACGGCGCCGGCCTTCACCATGCCTCCAGCGGGGGCCAGCCACACGATCTGGAGATCCTGAACGTCAACGGGCGCGATGAGCTCCACTTTGCGGGCGGCTTTCAACTCGCCACGGCAGCGCACCAGCACTCGAAACTCGCCTTGCTTGGCAACTGCGGTGGGCAAGTTGGGCTCGGCACTGGCTCCCTTGAGCCGCGACCAAACCACAATCACGATGGCAGCCACGAGGATTAACACGATCGTGCGCGCGAGCCATTGCTTTGGCCGTCTCTTCACTGCCGATCACCAAGATTTGAGTTCGGCAATTGGATGTCGACGGCGGCCGAGAGATCAGGCAGCAGATGCGGGTCGCTGGATTCTAAACGGAAGCGCGCACCGAAGGTTTTGATCGGACTGCCGAGGGCCGAAGAGGCAACCGGGCTCGCCGACACGAAGACCGCGGGAAAGGAATAGGAGGGATAGGCGTCGAGACGCACGGACGCCTTGGTGCCGGCGGTCAATGCGATGACGTCCGGCTCTTGAATGGAGGCTTCCACTTCCATCTGGTTCGGATCGAAAAGGCGGAGCAGAGGGGAACCGGGCCAAAGCTGATCGCCTTCCTGAGCGTGTCCCATGGAGTTGTTACGCCAGACGTTTTGAAGCGCGACCATGCCGCTTAACGGCGCACGCAATGCCAGTTTCTTGATGTTGTTCTGAGCGCGTTCAACGGCCATCTTCTGCCGATCGCGCTGCAGTTCCAAGATACGGCTTTCGGCGGCTTCGGCCTGCTCGTGGAAAGCGGTCGATTTCTTCAAGCTCTCGACGTGTTCCTGGCCATCGCGCATCTTGAGCTCGTTCTTCTGGCGATCGATGTCGCTGAGAATCGGACCCTTGCGCATCTCAATCTGAGCTTTGGCCAAGTCGGCCATGGCTTGTTCCAAGTCGGACTTGCGTTTTGCGGCGTTGTTGCGGTGTTCGGCGGCTTTCTGGTCGACCTGATGGCTCAGGTCTTCGAACTTGGCCGCGGCGTCGCGCTCGGCTTGGAGTTCTTTGGTGTTGTCGAACTCGGCGAGCAGTTGACCTTCGTTCACCTTGACGCCATTGGCCACTAATCGAGTCAGGGTCACGTTTCCACCTTGGCCCTGAATGAGTGGGACCTGAACTATAAAGGATCTTGCGGGCTGGACGATGCCGGTCACCCGAAGGGTGCGAGGCCCGGTCATTTTGGCCGCCGGCTCAGCACCCCAAGCGATCAACGTCAGGAGCAGAGTTGCCGTTATCAACAGGCCGGGGGGCGATTTGAGAGCCTTTAGAAACAAAGATCTAGTCTCGCAGCAAGAGCGTTTGGACGTGAGGCGGCATGGGCGGGTTACGAAACGCACACCCCGGGTTTTCCATATTCAGCTGTTACCTAAAATTCGAGATACTTTTCGTACCACTCCCGCGTTAGACGGCAATCCGGGGTCCAAAGTTAGGCTTTGACGGATGAAAGTTTGTGCGAGGAGCCTCCGTTTCCTGCTCTTTGTTCGAAGACGAAAAATCGAAGC
>JBARMQ010000209.1:0-17790 GCA_049802535.1 Bryobacteraceae bacterium
GGTACGTTGTGTCGGTGCGGCGGTAGTGATTGCGCGGCGACGGCGCTTTGTCATCTTGAGCGAAACTGAAGTGTGCGGTTCGAACGAACCAAAATGACAGTTCTCGTGGTGGACGATCACCCGATCATGCGCTTGGGCATTGCTAGCATCATTAACACCGAGAGCGACATGCAAGTCTGTGCCAACGCCGGTACCGGCGAAGAAGCGCTGGAGATGTTTGAAAAACACCGCCCTGACATTACACTGATGGACTTGCGGCTGCCGGGGATGAGCGGACTACAGGCTCTGCGCGCGATCCGGCAAGTGGAGCCGCATGCGCGCTGCATTGTGCTCACAACCTACGAAGGTGATGAGGACATTCATCAGGCGATCGCGGCCGGGGCTTTCGGCTACTTAATCAAAGGGATGTCCCATGACACTTTGGTAGATGCGCTACGGAAGGTGCGGGCCGGACTGCGCTATTTGCCGTCACCCATTGCGCGCAGTTTGGCGGACCGCACGCCCAATTCAGACCTGACGCCGCGTGAGCGCGAGGTGTTGTCGTTAATGGCGCATGGGAAGACGAACAAGGAGATTGCTACTGCTCTGGGAATTACCGAATCGACGGTGAAGTGTCACGTTGGAGTGATTCTCCTTCGCCTGGGCGTGAACGACCGAACGCAGGCAGTCATCGCGGCGCTGCAGCGGGGTATTGAGCATTTGTAATGGCGGCCCAAGAGTCAAGGGACGGTCGAGAGTTCATCATCGCTGGCTTTAGTGCTCTTATTCATCTGCCGGTATAACTCTCTCACTTGAGTCTTGGTTTCTTTGATTTCCTGGAAGAGCCGCGTCTCCTTCTTGGCTTCCTCTGGCATTTGGAGGCTCCGGTAAACCGATGCCAGGCGGTAATGCGCGTCACCGTTCAGCGGATCGGATTCGACTGCCATGCGAAGGTATTTCAGCGCCTCCCGCGGATGGCCTTGCGACATCAGCATACGGCCCATACCAATTTGCGCATCGACCTCCCGGGGATTGAGAGTGAATGCGCGCTGGTAATGGCTGAAGGCGCGTTCGGTGTCCGACTCTCGAAGCGCGATGG
The DNA here is from genome assembly GCA_049802535.1 of Bryobacteraceae bacterium. Taxonomy (GTDB): domain Bacteria; phylum Acidobacteriota; class Terriglobia; order Bryobacterales; family Bryobacteraceae; genus Bog-105. The sequence continues at coordinate 1,079 of JBARMQ010000209.1, forward strand.
CGGCAAGCTGGCACTCGATTCGAGAGCTGTCACCTTCGGTTTTGATGGCCTCTTCCAACTCGCCTTTCGCTTCGGATTGTGCCGCTTGATCGGAGGGCGCGGATTGGAGTGTCGCTTCCGCCAGTTCGTAGCGGACGCCCGGCATATGCGGATTGATCTCAAGGCACTTCTTATAGTGGACAATCGCATTCTTCAGGTCGCCCGCGTTGACCAGATGTTCCGCGATCACCTGCTGCATACGAGCTGACGCGGGCGCGACGATTGCCAGCTTATTTAGGGTATCGTCAGCGAGCTCGGAATAGACAAGTTGCGCCAGGTACAAGATGTCTGTGTTATCCGGATTCAGATCCATCAATTGATGGACGATGGCGGCAGCACGCTCAAGATCGCCTTGCTGGTAATAAAGATCTGCTAACTCCATGCCAACCTGAATGCGCAGGTTGTTGTTCGTCAGCTTGGGAAATGAACTCTCGAGAAGATGTTGCGCGGAACTCTGCCCAAGCTGCTTCTCGCAGATGCCCAACAGCCCCTGTGCTTCCGCGTTTTCGGGATCAAGCGCCAGGGCAGCCTTAAATTCCTTAATCGCGGAGTTCGGATCGTGGGTCTTCAGGTACTCGATCGCCTCTTGAAGGTGATCGTGAATCTCGGCGTTGTGAGAAGCGCCGGTTTGTGCGGACGCGATGCCGAGCGAGCTTGCGAACAGCGCGAGGATCAAGACCACTTGCAATAGAGCTACTCGCCTTCTCTCTATTATGATTACGCCCGCTTATGATTACGCTCGCTCAGGATTACAGAAACTAAGCGCCGCCCGGCTCAAAATGTGAGGTGAGCGCCCAGTTGAATGATGCGTCTATTGCTGTTGTAAGCGGCGGGTCCGGTGATGGTGCCGGCAGTGGGATCGGCCAATGCGCCGGTGCTGGTATAGCCAACGTTCGCGTCGGGGTTGGCAAAGTTAATATGATTGAACGCATCGTACGCGTCACCCCGGATTTCGAGTCGCACGCCCTCAAAATGAAGGCGAAACTGCTTCGCGAGACTTATGTCGATGTTCGAGAATCCCGGTCCAATCAAGGTGTTTCGTCCGCTATCGCCAAATGCGCCATATGTTGGATTGGCGTAGGCGGCTGGGTTGAACCATTGGGTAATCGAAGGATTCGACACCTTTGGATTCGCAATTACTTCGGGATAGAGCGTGGACCCAGCGTTGATCGAGGGGGCCAGCCCCGGATCGATTGCTTCCGCGACCGAACTCTGGATCACAGGGGTAAACGGCGTCCCACTGTGCCATTGGAAAACGCTTGAAAGGCGCCAGCCACCCGCCACTTGATCGACGATCCCGTGAAGGGCAAATTGGCGGCCACTGCCGAAGGGCAGTTCGTACACGATCTGGCCGGCAACCGTATTCGCCGAGTTGAAGCTAGACAATCCATAATTAGCGCCCGGGGAGTAGGCGTTCTGGTAGATATCGACGCCAGATCCGTGACCGCCACCTGTGCCAGTATCGAGCGATTTCGAAAGGGCGTAGTTGACCTGGAAGTTGATGCCATGCGACATCCTCTTTTGAAGGCGCACCTGCAGCGCATTGTAGTTCGACCATCCATCATAGTTTTGGGCGCTAATGGAGGTGAATACCGGGTTGGGATTGCCGCAGTTGTAACCAGTGCAACCTAATTGGCTGACAGGCGCCTGATCGATGTCGGTTGCAAAGTTAAGGTTCGTGCCGCGGGTATAGACGTAGCTTGTGTCCACCAAGATGCCGCCCCCAAACTCGTGCTGCACACTGACAAGGAGATTCTGGATGAAATCAGTGGGCATATTGCGTGGGTAATATTCGACCGAACTAAAGTTGTCGATGGTTGGTGAAAGAGTTTGCAGCGTGGGAAACACGACCGTGCCGGCAGGTGGCCCCGTCGCCAGTTTAAATGTGTAGCTGCCATTGACGTATCCGCCGTAACCATTGTTATGCGGATCGAAGCCGAGCCCGAGTGCTCCATCGGTGTAATTCTCGGCATCGCGCGGGGCGTCGAAAATGCCGTAGCTGCCGCGAATGGACCACTTATCGCGGGGTGACCAGGCGAAGCCGATGCGCGGCGCGAACTCTCCATAATCGCCGTTTTGAATGGTGGCCAAATCGCCAATCGTTCCCCCGTAGGCCTTGTCGCTCTGGCCGCCGAACAGGACCGCCCCGTTGTAGACACCGCCATCCGCGGAGTTAGGAAGCGCGGGATCATAGTTGCCGAAAAGGTTGTGATTCACTCCCCAACCCGACTGAGCTTGCCAGCGTATGCCCAGGTTTAAAGTCAAGTGTGGCGTCACCTTGAAATCGTCGCTAGCGAACAACGCCGAATTCGACATGTGAGCGCTGGTGGCGTCGGACTCGTAAACGTACCACCCGTAAACGTCGCCCGCAAGGAAGTCGGCATACGGGATTCCGGTGACGCCTCCGTTGAATTCGAAGTTCCCGGACGTGATATCTCCCCAGCTTGTGTAGTTCTGGTAATTCTTGTCGTACTCGCCACCAACTTTGATGGTGTGCCTGCCGCGAACCAGCGTGACAACATCCGAGAGATTGTATGTTCCCGTAGCCAGGACGGCATCAATGTTGCCGTTCTCGCCACATCCGGAGCCTTCCGCAAAACATCCCGATCCCGCGCCCTGGTCAATCGTAATTTTCGGAAACACGTTCGCCGGAGCGTTGGAGCCGTAAGCCGGTTCAAGGCCAATCGTCGCAGGGTCATTCTTGTTGAGAGACGGCGGATGGTAAGAATCGAGCTCGCGAACCGCACCCAGGCGGAACTCGTTGACGACGGTTGAGCTAATTGTGTAGATATCCGAGAGCTGGCCGGTCAGATTGTAGTTATGCGCTTGGGATAAAGAGGTCGCGTCAGTGGGGTACAGGGGATCTGCTGGCACGTAAGTTACGAACGACGGGAGATAGTTGAAACTGAACGAGAGTTTCTGTTTGTCCGAGATGTTGTAGTTTTCCTTGCTCGTATACCATGTGCTGAGGCCCGGACTGCTGCCGTTGTAGACGAAGTTATTGATCGAGGGGCAGGTCTGTGGAGTGCTTGCCGATGGATTCGCGGGACCGGGACATCCCGCGATCCAGCCGGAGGCGCTTGCACCGGGGAAGTAGCTCTGAAGCTTTAACGCCACTGGATCGTAGGTCCCCAGCAATTGACCGGTGGAACTAAAGGCCGAGCCGGTCGCGCCTGAGACTCCGTAGAAGTTGCCGTTTTCCATGGCGGCAGTTGGGTACGAATAGAGTCCGGACGTGGGAGTCGTTGAAGGGTTGCGCTGGTAGGCGAAAAAGAAGAACAGCTTATTTTTGATAATCGGCCCTCCGAGAGTGCCGCCGTATTCGTTCCAGTGCTCTACTGATTTCATCCCCGTGGTGTTATAGAACCCTCGGGCGTTGAATGCCGTGTTTTGATCGAATTCGAAGGCGCTGCCGTGAAATTGATTCGTTCCGCTCTTGGTGATCGCGTTGACGGAGGTGAGGCCGTTGCCATATTCGGCCGGAGCGTTGCTGGAATTGATGCTGACTTCAGCGATAGCGTCGATCGGTATAAAGTTGTTGCTGCCGTTGTAGTCTCTGACGGATGTGGCGGACGACCCATCCAGCAGGAAGTTGATGTTATATCCTTGCGTACCGTTCACGCCGACGGCCTGACCAGTGGCTTCTCCCGATCCGCCGCCGTTATTGACGCCGGGGATCATCTGCGTCATCTCAGCACGCCAGTCGGTGCCTACGATCGGCGCGGCATCAATTGTCCGGCTACTGAGTTGCACCTCTTGGCCGCTGGTTTCCGTTTCGACAAGCGGTGGCGCCGAGTTCACCACGATTTCCTGCGCGGAGGCGCCGACTGGAAGCGTGGCGCTCACATCCACAGTGTTGATCTGGAGAATAATGCCCTGGCGGACAAAGCTGCTAAAGCCAGTTTTTGAAAACGTAATCGTGTAGTCGCCCGGCTCCAGAAAGGGAACATCATACAAGCCGGACTGGTTCGTCGTGGCTGGAGTAACGACTCCGGTTTGTACGTTCCTGATCGAGACTGCCGCTCCCGGCACAACGGCGCCCGAAGGGTCGGTGACAGTGCCTTTGAGCTCGCCGGTGTTCGCATTTTGGGCTCTGGCGAGAAATGCCAGACCCGTTAATAGCGATAAGGATAAAAACACTCGGCTGTACTTACCAATTGTTCTCTGCATGGAGCCTCCCAAAGCTGTACCCATCCCAATGCCGGACTAACGGCATCGTAGCGATTTACACGGCTTGCTAAAGTGTGATCCCTGTGACGAGCGTAGAGATCAGACCAAAGTAGGATGCGAGTAAAAGCCCGAGGGATTGAAGGCGCCGTAGGGCGGGGGAGCCGAACTCCAACCTGCGGCGGCCACGCCGATTACCTAAACCGGGCGCAGATCGTTTCCAGGCGAATCACAATCAAGATGTTGGAGTTCCAAAGTTCTAAAGAATGAAGATAAGGCCATGAAGAAGCAAGCACCCAATCACGGAGCGGCCGCCAAGCCCACCGGCGCAGTCTCGGGAGAGTTTGTCAACGAGATGTTCGAGTACGACGGTGGAAGGCAAGTCACGGTGTACGTTCCACCGAACCCGCCCGAAGCAATCGTCTTCGCCGGTGACGGTCAGGGAATCTCGAAGTGGGGCCGGTTGCTCGAGAAGGCCGACATACCGTCCACAATGATCGTCGGTGTACATCGGCTGACCGATGAGACGCTGCGGCTCCATGAGTACTCACCGGGCTTTGAGCCGGAGCGATTCGCGGCACACGAGAAGTTCTTCGTCGAGGACGTTCGCCGATGGACGGAGTCGCGGTTTGGCGTGGCGCTGCCCACTAAACGTACCGCAGTGTTCGGCGTCTCGGCGGGTGGAGAGCTGGCCCTCGCTCTTGGGCTTCGGCATCCGCATGTCTACGGTGCGGTCTTGTGCGCCTCGCCTGGCGGCGGCTACAAGCCGCCTGGTATTATGCCGATTCCGCTTCCGCGCACATACCTTGTCGCTGGCACACAGGAGCCGTTCTTCCTCGAGAACGCAAGGAGGTGGGCGGACGCGCTACGCGATGCAGATGCGGATGTGGTCATGAATGAGCGAGCTGGGTCGCACGGTGGTGCATTCTGGCGAGAAGAGTTCCCGCTGATGGTGGCATGGGCATTCGGACGATGACGACAACTCATGCGATCAGCCATTGATGAGAACGGAGCCCTTGAACATGAAACCTAATGAACCCAGCCGCACAGCCCTGATCATCGCCCGGCAACGAGCTGCTCATCAGGTGCTCGATCATAGCTCAATCCTCTATGACCCATTTTCCATGAAGATTCTGCGCGAAGACGAGAAGGACGTCCTTCAATTTGCGAACAGACACCCTTTGGCCAGCATCGGACGTCTATTCACCGCCGCCCGAAGCCGGATTGCGGAAGATGCTTTGTCAAGAGCTGTCGAGAGAGGCGTTCGGCAGGTGCATTGGCCGTGAGCCAGAAAGATCGTATGCGTTCATTCGGCTTACGGCGCGTTTCTTTCCGATTACGGGTAGCCCTGCAGCCTTGGCTCCCCATGCTTCCACGGCGGCGGAAGAGCAAATCCATTTCGATTCGGCATTTCGACTTTCGGCAGACTCTCGGCGTCCATGACGTCGTCTTCCTTGATGACGCCGTTTTTATACAGCAGGAAGGCGGTGAGCGCGTAGACCTCATTGGGCCGGAGCGTCCCCTCTTTCCCCAGGGGCATGCCGCGATGGATGTAATCCCATATCACGGTCGCGAACGGCGAGTGAACTGCCATCGCGTTGGAGTCGCTCACACAAGGTGTAAGGCAAGGCGTAGCAGAAGCCTTGTGAGCGCCTTTTCTACTGATTAAGGTGGGAGCAGGCCCTTCAGATCCTGTGGCCCCGTGGCATCCGGCGCACCCCTTCCGGACATAGAGCAGAGCACCTTCGCCGGCGGTGCCGTGCCCCTGAGGGAGTTCCTTTCCGGTTGGACTGATTGCGATATCCCACGAGCGGATTTCTTCCGCGCTCGGCGTCTTCCCGAGACCGTAGGTGGGCGACTGCGTCCAGGCAGTCGGCCCAACCGCGATGATGGCCGTAACGAGGAGAATCCTAGGAAAGCCCATTGAAAACGCTCCCGTCGCTCGCAACGCGCCACGGCTGAACGGAATTGTCGGCGCCTCGGACCTGGATTTTGCCGTTTACAGGTTTGTTCCAATACATGGCGATCTCGGCCCGCGTCGGTTGAACGGTGCCCAGTTCATCCGTGCAGCGCGACATAAGCACACACTCTTTCCCGTCCCAGCTCCAATTCAAACCAAATCGGGTATGCGCCATGCGATAGGCGGGAGACCGGAGTTCAGCATTCTTCCAGCTCTGGCCGCCGTCGGTGGATATCTCGACGCCGCGGACGGCGCCTGCACCGGACCAAGCCAAGCCGGTGATGTCGTAGAACCCGGCGCCTGGCAGATGCTGTCCACCGGACGGAAAGGTGATGACCGATTTCGGTCCAATCTGCTGAGTTAACGCGGCCACCCTCGGGTCTGGGCTAATATGCCCGTAGTCGTCATAGGTCATGTAGTAACGGTCGACGACCTTAATTCGCCTTAGGTACTTGATCTGATAAATGCCTTCAAAACCCGGAACGATCAGCCGTAGAGGAAAACCTTGCTGCGGACGGATCGGCTCGCCGTTCATGCCGTAGCACACCAGAGAGTCATCCATAGCCTTTGCGAGCGGGATGCTGGATGCGCCCTTCACTTCTTCCGCGCCTTCCGCGACGATCCACGACGCCCCGTCTTGCACGCCAGCCTCCTTGAGGAGCAAGGACAGCGGCACGCCGGTCCATTCAGCGCAACTTGTCAATCCGTGCGTCTCCTGAACGGTCTTGTGCGACGGCTTGGCATGGTTTCCGAGGCACTCGATGAAGTGGATACGGGATACGAACGGCAGACGCTTCAAGTCCTCCATGGTGAAAACCAGCGGCCGGTCCACCATCCCGTGTATCATAAAGCGATGCTCGCGGGGGTCTATATCGGGAACATAGGAGCCACGATGTGTCGCGACATAGTGGAGCGACGACGGGGTGATAATGCCGACCGAATCTTGAAGAGGACTCAAGACGTGAAAGGTGAGTCCGAATTGATCAGGCGAATTTCTCTCGGCTACGGGCTCACGTGTCGAGGTGACGAAGCGGGAGCGCTCGCCATAGGCGATCAGTTCGTCGATCTTTTTAGGAGGCGTTCCCTGTGTTTGGCCGTTTGCGAGTCCCGCGCCCCCTGCGGCCACGCCGGCTAACGAGGCGCTATTCTTTAGGAATCCACGCCGATTAGGCTTTTTCGAATCCATGGGCTTCTCCTTGAAGTTTGAAGCTTTCCTGAATTAGTTTCTTTGGCTTTCCGATCGCCGAAAGTATACACCCATTTGAGCGCGGTCTGCCGGACTGGTCAATTTCTTACAAGCCATCGGGGGCGCATTGCGTCAAAATCACGATTGAAGGCGATGGAGGAAGACGTGAGGTGCTCTTGGCGATAACCGAGCGGAAAGAGTGGAAGTTTTTTAGTGTCCTGCCGAAGGCGAGTCCAGGCCTCGCCACGGCTTGGTGGGTGACGCTCTTGCTGAGAGGGGTTTTGCCGGCGGCATTTGCCATAGCGATGGGGCTACTGGTGAGCACCGTGAGAAGCGGTCATGCGCTCGCAGGTCCACTCGCGATCGCAGGGACGATATTCATATTGCTCCAGGTGCTCAGCCCGATTCATCAGGTGATCGGCAACAACCTGGGAGATCGCACCGCCGGGTGGCTTTACGACCGGCTCACCGAGGCTTGTGTACGGCCCTCCGGAATCGGTCACCTTGAGGATCCAGCCCTGACCAGCGATCTCACTGTGGCGCGTGATTTCGATCTGGGAATGACAGGGCCGCCTTTGTCGATTTCGATGGATTTCATTGCCAATGGAATGGTTGAGATGACTGGCGGCATTGCGTCCGCAGCGATTCTGGCGGCCTATCATTGGTGGGCGGCGGTGGTACTGGTAGGCGCGTGGCTGGCAACCCACTGGCTGTTACGCGAGAGCGCAGTCTGGTGGGACCGCAATACGGAGGAGGTACGCGAGGCGCAGCGGGACGCCGACTATGCCTACCGCTTGGCTGTGGATCCGCCTGCGAGTAAGGAGCTGCGACTCTTCGGCCTGAGCCGTTGGACGATTGACCGTTTTCGAGAGAGGCGCACTCGACTGCACGAATTGCAGTACGCAGCGACTCGTCTGAGGGAACAGCCGGTGATCTGGAGCATGCTGTTGGTGGTTGCTGCAAATGTCCTGGTGTTTTGGTCCATTGCCAGCGCCGCTGCCAGCGGTCACATCAGTCTTGGTGCGGCGGTTACGTTTGCACAGAGTGCGCTGGGCGTGTCGATGATCGCGTTCGGAGGATTCAGTTGGGCGCTCGATGGAGCATCGGCTCCGGTCGCAGCAGTGCTTCGGTTGGGGGACGCGATGCGGCGCGCTGGTGAGCTGCCGGTGGGCGATCGGCCGGCGGAAGACAAACCGGCTCACGAGATCCGGCTGCGCGATGTGACGTTCGCTTACCCCGCGAGCGAATCGGGCCCTCCCAGCGCGCCTGTGCTGGAGCATTTCGATCTCACCATACCGGGAGGGTCGTCGCTCGCAATCGTTGGACAAAACGGCGCCGGCAAGACGACGATCGCAAAGCTCTTGTGCCGTTTGTACGATCCACAATCGGGCGCGATCGAAATTGACGGCGTGGACCTTCGTGAATTTCAGATCTCGTCGTGGCGGTCGCGTATCACGGCGGTGTTCCAGGACTTCATTCGTTTCGAGCTGCCGATGCGGGATAACGTGGCTCCAGGCGGCGCTCCGGACGACATTATTGGCGCTGCGCTGGATGCGGCAGGCGCCGGGAATTTGGCCGGGCTGGACACGGTGCTTGCCCGGGGTTATACCGGCGGCACCGATTTGTCGGGCGGCCAATGGCAGCGTGTGGCGCTCGCAAGGGCGCTTGCCTCTGTGCGGTTGGGCGCCGGTCTGGTCCTGCTGGACGAGCCGACCGCGCAACTCGATGTGCGAGGAGAAGCGGAGATTTTCGAGCGCCTGCTGGCGGCAACCCGGCAGTGCACAACCATCCTGATCTCGCATCGCTTCTCGACCGTTCGGCATGCCGATCGCATCTGCGTGCTGGAAGGCGGCCGTGTGATTGAGCTGGGTACGCATGAGGAGTTGATGGAGCTGGGCGGCCGTTACCGAACGATGTTTGATTTACAAGCGCAGCGGTTCACTGCCGCAGAAGACGAAGGCGTGACATATGACGTCCTCTCCTAATTTAGATTCCGCGATCGAGCCGCTGCCGGCAACGCTTTCGTCGATGTGGCGACTGTGCAAGCTCGGCTACCGGCACGAGCCCCGCCTGATGATCGGAGCGCTGGTTCTGTCGCAGTTGGCGGCGCTGCCCGATGCGCTCTTGGCGTTGTGGCTTGCGTTGCTTGGTGCGGGCGTTGTTCAGCACCGGCCCGAACTGGTGAAGGGAGCGGCATTGGGATTAGGTTTATCGGCAGCCGCCACCTGGTTCCTTCGAACGATCAGCACGCGCTTTCAGCGCCGGTTCCGTGACAAGGTGACTATCGCCTTGGAGGCACATGTCGCACAACTGCAAGCGTCCATTGCCACCGTCGCGCATCAGGAACGACCCGAATATCTCGACCGGCTCTCTATGCTGCGCAATCAGGTGTTCGTACTCGATCACATGTACGTGTCGCTGTTTTCGACGTTGGGTTGGATTCTGCGGCTGGGCGTGACGATGGCACTACTGATTTCTATCCACCCCGCTCTTCTGCTACTTGCGGTGTTTGCGATTCCAACGGTGGTGACCTCTTCCTGGCGGCCGGTCGTTGAGAGAACGGCGCAGGAAGGAGGGGCGCAAGCAAACCGATTGTCACGTCACCTGTTCACCGTCGCCACTACGGCGGCGCCCGGCAAAGAAGTGCGTATTACGGGAATCGGAGAGCGGCTCATACAGGAGCGCCGGGCAGCTTGGCAGAAGTGGTACGCGCCGATCGCGTCCGCGCGGTGGGGATCTGCGTGGTGGCACGCGCTGGCATGGGCGATATTTGGTGGCGCGTACGCCGGCGCGGTAGTCTTCGTGGCCTACGGATTGCACGCGACGGCCGCGCAGGTTCTGCTGGTGCTTGCCGCGGGCGCACGCTTGTCGGCGTACATCGGCGCAACCGTCGGCGAAGTTGGATTTCTTCGTGGCTTCTGGGCGGACGGCTCACGCAGGCTTGCGTGGCTTGAAGATTACGCCGCCACAGTGGCGGCGGCCGGCGATCTGGCGGTCCCCTCGGTGCTCCGGCATGGCATTCGATTCGAGCATGTATCGTTTGCGTATCCCGGCACATCACGAATTGTTCTGGACGATGTGTCTCTGACTTTGCCCGCGGGTACGGTGGTGGCGATTGTGGGGGAGAATGGAGCCGGCAAGACGAGCTTGGTGAAACTGCTCGCGAAGCTGTATGAGCCGACGTCTGGTGCGATTTTCGTAGATGATACGCCGCTCGCACGGCTGCCGGCAGACAAGTGGCGGGCGCGTCTTGCGGGTGCGTTCCAAGATTTTTTCCGATTTGAATTTAAAGCGAAGCAGACCGTCGGCATCGGCGACATTTCGCGTCTGAACGACGAACCCGCGGTGGTCGCTGCTGTCGACCGGGCGGGCGCCGGCGATGTCGTTGCGCGCCTCAAACTTGGTTTGGACACGCAATTGGGACCGACGTGGCCGGATGGCGTCGACTTGTCATTTGGGCAGTGGCAGAAGCTTGCGCTCGCGCGTGGGTTCATGCGGGATGGGCCGCTGCTGTTGGTGCTTGACGAACCAACCGCCGCATTGGACGCCGAGACGGAACACGCGCTGTTCGAGCGCTATGCCGCTGCCGCGCAAGGCGAGAAAAGCGCCAGCGGCCGAGTCACGATACTGGTTTCGCACCGGTTCTCCACGGTTCGGATGGCTGACCTGATTGTGGTTCTGGACGGGGCTCGGCTGGTGGAGGCGGGCACTCACCAAGAGCTAATGGCGAAGCATGGCCAATATTCGGAGTTGTACGCGATCCAGGCCGCGGCCTATCAAACTAACGGTCACTCATCGCGCCGGACAAGCTAAATTTAGACATCGGCTGTAAGTCCATCCGGACAGGCGATTGGGACATGATACTGAAATGACACCGAAACCAATTTGGGACCGCTTAAATGTCGAAACACTGGTGACGCAGTTTGTCGCCTGGTTGCCTTCCCTATTCGCGGCGGTGCTGATTATCTTCTTTTTCTGGCTGCTGTTTCGAGTCACTCGTTCGGCGCTTTATCACATTCTCCATAGAGCTGGATTTGAGGCGGCCTTCATTCGCATGGTGGTGAACGTTTACCGCTTCGCGATCCTCGCATTCGGCATTGTCATGGCAGCAAGCCAATTAGGAATCAATGTCGGGGCAGCATTAGCCGGCCTCGGAGTGGTTGGCCTGACAATCGGCTTTGCCGCCAAAGACTCGTTGGGGAACATCATGGCCGGATTTCTGATTTTTTGGGACAAGCCGTTCCATGTGGGAGAGTGGGTCACGCTCGGCGACCATTACGGCAAGATATCGGAAATTACGATGAGGACGACACGGTTGCAGACACGGGACAACAAGTGGGTCGTCATTCCGAACGCGACGGTCATCGACCAGATTCTAGTGAATCATTCCGCAAATGGGGAGACCCGCTTGCAGATTCCAGTGGGGATTGGGTACGCAGACGATATTGGAAAGGCTCGGGAGGTCATTCTGCGAGCGGTCTTGAATACCGAATACGTGCTGAAGACTCCGGAGCCTAAGGTTGTGATGTGTAATTTGGGCGCGTCGACGATCGATCTGCTGGCGATGGTATGGATCGCCGATGCGCAGCATGAGAAGCCCGCCTTTTTCACGGCCTTAGAGGCGATCAAAGTCGCCTTGGATGAAGCGCATATCGAAATGCCCTTCCCACAGGTGACGCTAACCGTACGGGATGTTGAACCGCACGTTTGGGATGCTGCGCAAACGTTTGTTCAAGCCAACGGATCCAAGGATGGTCAAGGCAATTAGATTATGTCTTGATGGACGGGTGGTTCTTGGCCGATCTTGGAGTGCATTGATTCCGCGTATGATCATCGTACAATTGGCTTATTGCATGCGACAGTTCGATGTAGTGATCGAGCGGGATGAAGAGGGGATGTACGTCGGTTCCGTTCCCCAACTGCCTGGCTGCCACACGCAAGGAGAATCGCTGGACCAACTCATGGAGCGGATGCGTGAGGCAGTGGAACTTTGCCTCGAAGTGGAAGGCATCCCTGCGGAGTCGCTTGAGTTCATAGGCATCCAGCGAATCACTGTAGCTGCATGAGCCGGGCCAGAAATGGATCGGAAGTTTCTCGCAGCTCGATCAATCGGCATCTAGGCCGTAGCGTCCACCGGAACATTCTGTAATAAAGGGCCTTTGCCGGAGGCAGCAATGGTCGAGGAAGCCAGTGCCTGAAGGTCTGCCTTAGTGGTTCTTCAGCTCTTGGTCGTGCTGTTGAATGACCTGCTCGCGCTCCGGACCTTTCAACTCGTGTTCCAGCCTACGGAGGGCAAGGCCCACCACATCGCGGTGATGAAGCTTGGAGCCGAGCGCGTCGGATGAACTGAGTTTCAGCCACAAATGATGCAGCTTATCGACGTCCTCCGGCCAGAGGCGCGGAGGGTGTGGACCCAGGTTTACATAGGTTGCGGGGCGATCTGGGGTGATGATCTCGAGTGAAAAGGAATGGCGCGGCTCAGGAAGGCGCTCCCAGGCCAAGCCAATTCTGCGGGCCAGCTCGTCAGACGACATTTGCGGCGAGACGCCCGTAACCAGTCGCGAAACTCTTAGGCTGGTTGCCGTACTGACAAGCGCGTCGAATGGATCTATCGCAGGCACAACCAGCAGCTCAACGGGCTTGCCTTCTTTTTCAGCCATAGTGACTACGGCGCTGAACAGCTTGACCTCATCGCTGCCGAAGACCTGATCCGCATTCAGAGCATATTCGCTGTCCGCCCCTAATGGGCGTACAGTCATAACAACTATGTCGTGGCGGCGGAGATTGGTCTTCTGAAGCGTCCGTTTGAGATGCACCATGTTACCCGGATTGCGAACCGCTACCAGCACGCAACCAGGCCGAGCATGCAGGGATCCGGCATCGATTTGCGGCTGTTGATCGAGATTGAAGATCTCCAGCGCGTGTTTTTCCTTCTCGTTTTTGTGCTTGTAAGCATTCACCCGTTCGGAGATTGTGAACATGATGAAAAAGGCGAGAGTGAACCCGACGCCATAGATGGTGGCGTACGTCTTGGAGAAGAGGTTCACGACGGCTGTCGCCAACAGCACCATGGCTGTCGCGCCTAGTCCAATGGGGATTTCGCGACCACCGATGCGCAGATTAAGAGGAACTTTATACTCTTGATCGTGGCGCTGAAATCGTAAGACTAAGACTCCAATAGACTTGAACGTGAAGCTCCAGACAACGCCAAACGCATAGGCCTCTCCGAGCAGATAAACGTTGCCGCCGCTTAAGATGATGGTGCCCAGCTGGAGAACGGTAACGAGGTTGATGATACGGGAGGTGGTGCCAAATCTCTTATGGGGCTTGCGAAACCAATCGAGCAGCACTCCGTCTTCGGCAACACGATTCAGAACGCCATTTGCGCCGATGAGCGAGGTATTCACCGCACCCGACAGGATGAGAACGCCGACGATGACGACGAAGACATGGAATAGCAGCCTTAGGGACTCAGGCCCTACCAGGTTCATCGCCAATCCGCCGATCAAGTTATCCACGTAGGACTTGCGGATGTCGTCGGGGATAATCATCACGGCAAACAACGTGATGACGCCGGTCGAAACGATGGCATAGAGACAAACAATATTGCCCGTGATCTTAAGGTTCTTAAGCTTTGGGTAGGCGATCTCGCGATATACCTGCGCGAGAGTTTCGAAACCGCTCATGGAAAGCAGGGAATGGCCGAACGCGATGATGACCGCAACGATTGGAATGGTTGGCCAGACCGTGCCATTGAACCATCCGAGCGACTCCTTGGTAAACACAAGATGGCTGGGGATGGGGGACGGCGGCAGATTCCAGCGGCCTTTCAGAATGATAGTAAGAGGGCACCATATCAACAACATCACAACCATGACAGTGGTGATTTGCATGATTCGAAGGGCTTGGCCGCTGGATTCCTCGATGCCCTTGATATTGCTCCACCAGAAGTACAGGGTGACGATCACGCCAAAAACAGCGGCAAAATGGTTGGGGTTGATGTTACCGGGCTGATGAACCGCTATCAAAAGATCGTTCATCAAACGACCCAGATATTGGCCCGCGCTGACGCAGCTGATGGGCCCCGTCAACATATAGTCAAAGACCAGCGACGAAACAGAGATGCGGGCGACGAAGGGACCGATGCTGTCGCGCACCACCACATACACGCCGCCGCGTACAAACATTCCGCAGCTTTCGACGTAAACGGCTCGCACCGCAAAGCTGAAGATCATGACGCCGAGGACGTACCAGGCGGCGGAGCGTCCAATTGCTTGCTCAGCGATGCCGCCAGCGTAGAACATGGAAGAGGCGAGGTCGCTCAGGACGATAGCCGCGCCGCGCCAGAAACTAATGAAAGAGAGGGCGACCGTTGTTGCTACAACGACTTTCGCGGTCGTCGAAATCTTGTTAGGTACCGTTTCCATTCAAATGGACGAAGCAACTAGGATGACACGCCGGGCATTGGCCCTTAAGATAGTCCGCGAGTTGCGCGCGCGGGGTCACCAGGCCTTCCTCGTAGGCGGCTGTGTCCGGGACCGGCTCCTCGGCATTGAGCCCAAAGACTACGACGTCAGTACTGACGCACCACCTCATACCGTCCTCTCCTATTTTCCACAGTCGCAGCCGGTGGGGGCGCATTTCGGAGTAATCTTGGTGGGTTCGAGCGGCGGCACGCATGTGGAAGTGGCTACTTTTCGAAGCGAAGGCGGCTACGCGGACGGGCGACGGCCGGAAGAAGTGCATTTTGAGCTGGACCCGCGGTTGGACGTCATGCGGCGTGATTTTACGATCAATGGTCTGATGGAAGACCCGATCTCGGGCGAAATCCTGGATTTTTGCGGTGGGCAGCCGGACCTACGCGACGGAATTGTCAGAGCCATTGGCGATGCGCGGGTCCGTTTCGAAGAAGACCATTTGCGGATGCTCCGCGCGGTCCGGTTTGCGGCTCGCCTGCATTTCCGCATCGAGCCGGTGACGATGGCGGCCGTCCAGGAACAGGCTCCCGCGATTCATCGAATCTCAGCTGAGCGGACGCGCGACGAGCTGATCCGCATTCTGACCGAAGGCGATGCGCGACGGGGGCTAGAGCTGTTGGACGAGTCCGGGTTGCTGACGGAAGTCTTGCCGGAGGTGAAGGCTTATCAAGGCGTGGCCCAACCGGCGGAATTTCACCCGGAAGGGGACGTTTGGATCCATACACTAATGATGCTTGCGAAATTGGACAGGCCAAGTGTAGCGCTGGCGTTCGGTGTCCTGCTGCATGATGTCGGAAAGCCACCCACGTTTCGCGTCGCCGATCGCATCCGTTTTGACGGTCATGCAGAAGTGGGTGCGCAGATCGCCGCCAGGATTCTGACCCGGTTGAAATTCTCAAACGATCAGATCGATCAGATTGTAGCGCTGGTGGCGAATCACATGCGCTTCAAGGATGTGATGCAGATGCGGCCTAGCACTTTGAAACGCTTTCTTCGGCGCCCCGATTTTGAAGAGCATTTGGAATTACATCGCCTGGATACCCAAGCCAGCAACGGTTACACGGCGGCGTACGACTTCGTGCGCGATCAGTTGGGGCACTTAGGCGAAGAGGAACTGCGTCCGCGGCGCTTCATCAACGGGAAAGATCTAATTGAAGCGGGCTACCAACCCGGACCGCTATTTTCTAAAGCGCTGGAAGCGGTCGAAACCGCGCAACTGGAGGGAGAGATTTCTACCAAAGATGAGGCAATGGCGCGAGCGCGGGCGGTATTGGATAATGAGCAGGAAGGCCTATGAGCACCTCCGCACTCATGACGGTCGAGGAGTATTTGAAACTCGACGTCAAGCCATACTGCGAATATATCGATGGAGCGATTTACCCCAAAACAGTGCCTACATTTCTGCATGGCTTTGTGCAGCTCCTCTTAGGTTCTCTGTTGATCGCTCACACGCGCCAATTCATTGCATCGTCCGAGGTGCGCATAAGAGTTCGGCCCGGCAAATATTTGATTCCCGATATTGTGGTGGTTCGCCGGGAGCACTACGAGCATCCCTACCCCACCAAGGCCGCCTATCTTTGCATTGAGATCGTATCTCCGGACGACAAACTGGAAGAGCTTTTGGCGAAGTGCGAGGAGTATCACGCGTGGGGCGTGCCGTATTGCTGGGTGGTTGATCCGGAGCAGCGCACGGCGTGGAGCTACGACCGGGGTGCCGAATCGGTGAAGCTGAGCGCATCGGGAACACTGGTTGCCGGCGAGATTGAGATTCCGCTGACGGAGATCTTCTCCCGGATGCCTGAGAATGAAAGAGCAGGCTTATGAGCACCTCCGCACTCATGACGGTCGAGGAGTATTTGAAACTCGACGTCAAGCCCTACTG
>JBARMQ010000210.1:0-6899 GCA_049802535.1 Bryobacteraceae bacterium
GGTCCGTGCAGCGCCATTAGCGGGCCGGTAGATGAATTTGGACCTTTGGGATGGGATGAGGCGAAGCCAGGCGGTAACTTCATAAAAATCGGAGTCGGCGCACTTCGCAAAACGGCCGACGCCAAGTACGACAACTACCACCTCTATGACATTGCCAATCCGGGCAAATGGACCATCTCCAAAAGTCCGGATTCAATCGAATTTACGCAGGACCTTACTGACGCTTCATCGGGCTACAGCTTCACCTATGTGAAGAGCATTCGGCTGATTGCCGGCCAACCCCAAATGGTTTTGGAGCATCGGCTGAAGAACCGGGGAACCCAGGCGATTCACACCGACGTTTACAACCACAATTTTCTAGTGCTCGACGGGCAACCCACCGAAAACTTCGTCATCTCTGTTCCGCTTACGATTCAGAGTCCTCATCCGCCTGACAAGGAACTCGCAGAGATCCGCGGCAACCAAATCGTGTACCTCAAAACTCTGAAGGACAAAGATACTGTCGCCACTCCCCTCCAAGGATTCGGTACCACTCCGACAGACAATCACATTCAAATTGAAAATAGCCGGTTGGGAGCGGGCATGAAAATCCAGGGGGATCGTCCTCTTTTGAAAGAGTCGCTCTGGTCAATCCGAACCGTTCTCGCGATGGAGCCGTTCGTTTCAATCGACGTTGAGCCTGGTGCCGAGTTCACCTGGAAAGCGACGTACGACTACTACACGCTTCCTCAGAGCGGCCACGAATGACCGCAAACACGTTGGCGTGGTTTCAGCCTGGAATTAGGCGAAAACGACGTTTAACGGGTCGACGGTATAGCCCTCATCGGTGGCCGTCTTCACGGCCGCCTCACGGAGGATAGCCTCGCCTGCATTCGCCGGCTCATGACAATGGCGGCGAATTACTTCTCCGCCCACTTGTATCCGAATCGTCCAGCGGTTACCTTGTTCATCCCGGGATACTTCGACACGATCTGCTTTCATGCTCTATAGAATGTCAGATTTCAAACCTGGCTGCGCTGTTAACTCGCAAGGGCTTTGATTAACCGGTCTATGTCGTTGTGGTCGTTGTAAACGGATGGGGAAATCCTCATCCGGTGATCCGAGATCGTCACGTCGACCATAGCTTTCTTCAGTTTGGCGTCGACGGCGGCAGGATTGTCTAACTGAAACGCCACCAACGGGCCTTGCGCATTCCCGGGAGTGATCAACTCATGGCCAAGGCGCGGTATTTCCGTCCGCATGCGGGAAATCAACGATTGCGAGTGCTGCCGGATCGCGGGCACGCCCAGCGTTTGGATGTATTCGAGCGAGTAGGCCATCGTCTCGGACACGCTGTTTGCCAGCGTTCCCTCCTCGAAGTAACCGGCAGCCGTTTGGGCCTGGGTCCATTCGACTGGATGAGCAGACGGGCTGTCATAGGGGAACATGTGATTCGTAAACGAGCTGAGTTGACGGTAGCTGTGAACGGGCCGCACGATCCGATCGAGTACGCTGCTCTTCACATAGAGAAAGCCAAGACCAAAATCTCCCATAAGCCACTTGTAACTTGCGGTAGCACAGAAATCGACGCCGAGTTCTTGAACGTCGACCGGCATGGCGCCAGCCGCTTGCACGATGTCGGCATAGACCATCGCTCCATGGGCGTGGGCGATCTCGCACAGCTTCTTTACATCGTGTTCGAAACCATTGATGTAGGAAACGAGTGAGACCGCGACCAGGCGGGTATTGCGATCGATAGCCTGCTCTACGTCGGCTATTTGAATGCGCCAATCGCGCGGCTTTACGATCCGGACATCCATGCCACGTTTGCGCAGGGCATCGTACAGGTAGAGCGATCCTTCGAAATGCAGGCCGTCGGTAACGATATTGACGCCGTCGGCGGGCAGCCGCAGCGCTTGCACGACCAGATTTTCGCCCGCGGTGGTGCTTTGAACAAATGCGATCTCGTCCGGCGAGGCGTTGATCAACTTTGCGAAGAGTTGTTTGGTCTTAGCTTGCGAGCCCCCGTGGGAGTCGGGATTACTCGCCGACCAAAGACCGCTGCGGTCCCAGATGCCCCGTTGCTTGTATTCCTGATATTTGTCGGCGGCCGCGCGCGCGCCATTACTTAACGGGTGCCACCGGCCGGCGTTCAGACAGGTCTCAAATTCTTGCACGCGGAAGTTTGCTTTGTCCGGCAACGTTGGGTTTGCGGTCGCGGATGCCAAGTCGGCGGAAAGATAAGCGGTCAATCCGACAGCTCCTGATTTTTCAAAGAATCGGCGGCGTGAAAGCATCCTTATGGCGACCTCAACAATAAATGCCGGATAGTAGCATAGTGTCTGGTCACATCAAAACCGATGGGAGGGAGATGCCTAGACCTGCCGCCAAGACGGCTGAGAAGCCTGTAGCAGTGAGGACGTCTAAGGCAACGCTCCGTGACGATCAAATACACCTGATTGCCAAGGCTCTTGCCGACCCACGCAGGTACGACATTTTGAAGCAAATCGGGGAGCGGAGTCACGCGTTGTCATGCAGCGACCTGCGCGAATGCCAACCGATCACGGCTGCCACGCTCTCCCATCACCTCAAGGAATTGGAAGAGGCTGGGTTGATCGAAATTGTGCGAAAAGGTAAGTTCGCCGACCTCGTGCTTCGGCGCGACGTGCTGCAAGCCTATTTAAGTTGTTTGGCGAAGATCTAAAGGCTGTCCCCGGTCAGGATAAGTGGAAAGAGGACTATATTGAAGTCAAATATGTCTACGTCAGGAATTCGGCATGCAGCCGTGTCCTTGGGGCTCCTAGTCAACCTGCTCTTGGCCGGTCTGCTTACTGGTCGGCCGGTCAACGGTGCGGCTCCAGCCGAAGAAGCCGACGCCACGGATTGTCCGGCGGCGTTTAGAACCTATTCAAGCGGAGGGACGCCGATCCTTGATCTGTTGTTGAACCCCGCGGCCAAAGCGGTGGTGGATCGAGATGTTCCAGGCTTTCTTGCCAAACTGCCGCCAGTGTTAGCGGGATCGAAACCGCCGACACTGGCAGACGTTCTGACCATTAGAATTCTGGCATCGGAGTTCATCCCAATCCCGGCGGCGACGCTCGATAGGCTGGACAAAGACTTGGCGCAAGTGCCGCTTACCCATGAGTCGGCTGTCGTTCGGTGTGCCCGCTACGACCATACGGCACCTGCGCTTCCCGCTAAGTTGAGCCATCCGGCCATATTGGTGTTTTCAAAGAGCAATGGATTTCGTGACGACCCTTCTGTGAATGCCGCGGAGGCGGCGCTGAAGGCAATGGGCAAACGCGAGCACTGGAATATGGTGTTCACCGAAAACGCGGCTGTCTTCAACGCGGCCGATCTGAAACGGTTTGATGCTGTCGTTTGGAACAACGTGAGCGGCGATGTGTTGACGATGGCGCAACGCGAGGCTTTCAAAACATATATTGAGCAAGGCGGCGGTTACGCAGGCATTCATGGCTCAGGCGGTGACCCTTACTACGATTGGGACTGGTATGCGGACACTTTGATCGGAGCAAGATTTCTCAGCCACCCCATGTCGCCGCAGTTTCAAGCCGCCAAGCTGAGGGTCGATGACCGTGCCGACCCAATCACGCGGAATCTGAAGCCGGAATGGACCATGACGGATGAGTGGTATTCATTTAAGACCGACCCACGCAAGAGTGGCGCTCATATCCTTGTCACTTTGGACGAATCTACCTACAAGCCGATGGCGGGGAAGATGAGTCTCGCCATGGGCGATCATCCCATCGCATGGACGCAGTGCATCGGAAATGGCCGCTCGTTTTATTCCGCGATTGGTCATCGGCCTGAGAGTTATAGCGAACCGAATACGAACAAGCTTCTTGAACAGGGTGTTGCGTGGGCCGCCGGTTTGGGGCAGACCTACTGCCAAGCGGGCAAAGAGTTGAGTCGCTGACCGGCTCGATCATAACCTTCTCGCAAGCTGCTCTTCGGGGCCGCTTTGTCCGCAAATCGCGTGTATGACGGCCTGAATCTTTTCCAAACCTCCTCCCATCAATTAGACGGTTATCGAAACGTCGAGTGTGAGGCGGGTCGAGCCCGAGGGAGGAATATGAGCAAGTTAAAGAATAAAGTGGCCGTCGTGACTGGTGCTTCGAAGGGAATTGGAGCGAGCATCGCGAAGGGTCTAGCGGCAGAAGGCGCATCGGTTGTAGTCAACTATGCCTCGAGCAAGGAAGGCGCCGACAAGGTGGTTCAGGAGATTGTCGACAACGGGGGCAAAGCCGTAGCTGTTCAAGGCGACGTCGCTAAGTCGAAGGATGTGGAGCGGATCTTTGCCGAGACCAACAAGGCGTTTGGAAAGCTCGACATCCTGGTGAACAACGCCGGTGTTTATCAGTTCGCGCCTCTTGCCGAAATTACCGAGGAGCAATTCCATCGGCAATTCAATACCAATGTGCTAGGGCTGATTCTGGCCAGCCAGGAAGCCGCCAAACATTTTGGAACAGAGGGCGGGAGCATCATTAACATTGGTTCGGCAGCAAGCCAAGTAACGCCGCCCGCAAGTGCCGTATACACCGCTACGAAAGGCGCGGTGGACGCGGTGACGCATGTGCTGGCGAAAGAGTTAGGGCCGAAGAAAATTCGTGTCAATTCAATAAATCCGGGCATGGTGGAAACTGAGGGCGTGCATGCGGCTGGTATTATCGGCAGCGACTTTCACACCAAGACTCAATCGGAGACTCCGCTTGGCCGTATCGCCCAACCCGACGACATCGCGCCGATCGCTGTGTTCCTGGCGTCATCGGACTCGGGCTGGCTCACAGGCGAAATTCTGCTAGCTTCCGGCGGCGTGCGCTAAAGTTGTCCGCCCGCTGCCGTACAATGCTTTTGCATTGTGCAGCCAAATAAACTGAAAGCAAAACTCAGGGCCGGCGAGACTGTCATCGGCCCCTACGTCCGTCATGCGGATCCAGGCCTCGCTGAAGTTCTTTGCCATCTTGGGTTCGACTATCTGTTTTTCGACGGCGAACACGCGCCGATCGGTGAGCGGGAGTGCGAGAACTTAGCCAGGGTGTGTGAGCTGACCGGAGTGACGTCGATTGTGCGTGTTCCGGGAAATGTGCCGTGGATGATCGGGCGTCATCTTGATACAGGGATGCAGGGCGTACAGATTCCGATGGTGAATAGCGCCGAAGAGGCGAGGGCGGCGGTGCGCGCCGCAAAGTATCAGCCGTTGGGAAATAGAGGACTCGCAGCGGCACGCGCAGCGCGCTACGGACAGGTGTTGCCCTTTAGCTATCCAGAGCACATTGAAACATCAAACGCCGAGACGTTAGTGATCGTGCAGGTGGAGACGCCAACAAGCATAGAAGAGTTGCCGGAGATCGTGAAGGTGCCGGGCGTAGATGCTGTTTTTATTGGGCCGACGGATCTTTCGAATTCGCTCGGCCATCCGGGCGACTTCGATCATCCCGAGGTACGCGCGGCGTTTGACCGCATCGTGTCTATTGTTGCCCCATCGGACAAGGTGCTGGGCGTGCTGGCGACCACGACCGAAGCTTCCTTAGAGTGGCGAGCTCGTGGCGCACGCTATCTGCTTTGCGTCTTTGAAGCGATCATTGGACCGGCGATACGCGGTTATCTGAAAACGGTTCGCGAGGGGTGACAGCGCCGGTGGCCGTAGCCGAACGCGCGCGGCGGCGTATCACGCTGCGTCTGATGCCGTTTCTCGTCTTGATTTACCTCACCGCCTATCTGGATCGCGCCAACATCGGAATTGCAAAGCTGCAAATGCAGGGCGCGCTGGGGTTAACTGATCAGGCGATCGGTTTGGGCGCAGGCATCTTCTTTTTGGGTTATTTCCTGCTTGAAATTCCCGGTTCGCTGATTGTCGAAAACTGGAGCGCGCGCCGATGGATGGCGCGGATCATGATCACGTGGGGAATGATCGCGACCCTTACCGGCTTTGTGGGAATGATACCGATTGACTTGGGCGTGAAGGCTCAGTTTTACTGGTTAAGATTTCTGCTTGGGGCAGCGGAGGCGGGCTTTTTTCCGGGAGTGGTGGTTTACCTCTCTCATTGGTTCCGTGAGGAAGATCGGCCTAGCGCCAAAGCGTGGTTCATGATTGCCCAGCCTCTTTCGGTTGTCATCGGATTGCCGATTTCACGATGGATTCTGGAAACCGTTCACTGGAAAGGGCTCGAAGGATGGCGGTGGGTGTTTATCCTTGAAGGCATTCCGCCGATACTTCTTGGGCTGGTAACCCTTCGATACTTGACGGATCGCCCGGGACAGGCCAGGTGGCTGCCTGAAGACGAGAAACAGTGGCTGCTTACTGGACTTTCGGTCGAAAGCCAAGCGCGCACCGCGGCCGGACGCGTCCAATTGCTGGCGGCGCTGCGTGAGCCACAAACGATGCTGTTAGCGGCGTCATTTTTTCTGATCGTAACTGGCAATCAGGCCATCCTCTTCTTTCTGCCTTCGTTTACCAACAACATGAAGAGCATTTCGATTGCGTGGCGCACGGTGGTTACTGTTCTTCCTTATGTGTGCAGCGTTGGTGGCATTTTATTGAACGGATATTTGGCGCGCCGTACACGGAATGTGCGGCTGCACACCGCATTGCCGATGTTTTTGGCGGCAATCAGCCTGGCTCTCGCCATTCTTGCCGGTAACCGGCTGGGCCTGGTGATTGCATGTCTCTGTCTGGTGGGATTCACGTTTCAGGCTTATCTGCCGGTGCTTTGGAGCATTCCGTCGAGTTATCTGGGTAAATCGGCGGCGGCGCTGGCAGTTGGGCTGGTTAACTCTATCGGCAACCTGGGCGGCTTCGCGGGACCTTCGATTTTTGGTTATCTTCGCACGGCAACAGGCACGTATCAAGCCAGCTTGTGGTGCTTGACAGGATGCATGTTCATGGCGGGCGTCCTAGC
>JBARMQ010000211.1:0-5056 GCA_049802535.1 Bryobacteraceae bacterium
ATGCGAGGCAGAGGCAACCCAAAGCGGTCCGTCCGGTTGGGGTCGAGATCTACATATTTCTTCGGCGACGCCAACAAGGCGCCCTGCATGTTCATGTTGGCCGAGCAAATCGCTTTTTCCTTGAGTTCTCTTTTCAGGGCCGATCCAAATCCCGGAACATAGAGGTCCCGAGAATTGTCGGGATGCAACCCCGATCCACATTGAACTTGGTATGTGCCTTCGAAATTCTTGCTCGGTTCGTCCCAGTAGAGGCCGCTGAGCAGGCCGTGATAATAATCGGTCCCGTCGTCATTTGAAGCGTCGCGATGCTTCAATTGCGGGAAGAATGCTGTGACGGTAAGCCCGAAATGGCTGGTGAGATTTTGCCCTACTTGCCCGCTACTGTTTGCGAGGCCGTTCGGGAATTCACGTGTTTTATTGAGCAGCAAATGACGAGCCGTCTCGACCGTACTACACGCAAGGACCAGGGCGCGGCACTTCAGCTGGTTTACCGCGCCTGACGAATCGTGATATTCGATCGCCGCCACACGGCGGCCAGTCCCATCCATAACGATGCCGGTCATCATGCAGCCGGCAAACATCGACAAATTGCCAGTTTTTAGGGCGAGAGGGATTGGCGTGTTCGCCGACGTATACTTCGAATCCACTGCGCAGCCATTCATGCAATGTCCGCAATAGTGGCATTTGGCGCGTTGACTCGGATGGAGTTCAGTAGGCATCGCCTTACGCAATGGAACGAAGTCCATCTTGCGGCCTTTGGCCTTCAACCGCTGGACTCCAGCCTTCAACATGTGCTCGCCGCAGCGCATCGGAACGCCCTTCTGAAAATCGCCGTCGGGCATGTTCCACAGCCCGTCTTGATTCCCATAGACGCACATCAGGCGCTCGGCTTTGCTGTAGTAGGGCGCCGCCATATCGTAGGTGATTGGCCAACGCAGATAATCCAGTGGTCCAAAACGCAGACTGTGGCCGGCCCAGCAGAGCGATCGGCCGCCGACGGCCCTCAACAATCCGTGATTTGGGCGGTCCCCTACCGGCGTAAAGTGATTGGAATCAGAAAAGTCGGTAACGCTAAGGAGTGGAGTTCGCTTTGCTGCCAACCGCTGATCTAGCGTCTTGTAGATAATGGAGTGGCCTCCGTAATCCACGCCGGGCTTTAGCCACTGACCCGATTCAACAAGCGCTACTTTGAGTCCCTCGGATGCCAGCACATAGCTGCTAATCCCGCCTCCTGGACCGCTGCCCACTATACAGACGTCATAGGTGGTTTGCTGCATACGCTGAGCCTTATCATTTCAAATCGCTGGGATGTAAGCCGGTCTTCTGCTTCCCTTCGCCGATAGGGTTCGGATCGTACTTGCCGATCAGCGCTACGTTACTCGTTGGAGAGATAGCCTTTTCCATCCCCAGCGCCCAATAACAAGCATTCACCGCCATTCGCCGGAATCCTTCGTTTTTAAAATCAAGCGCATGGCCCATGGTTGTAGCGAACACGCGGTCCGGCCGTCCGCTTTCACCGGTATACGTTTTAACCCACGCGATAGGAACCAATTTCTTGTTCGGATCAGGTGGAGAAGCCGGCTGCATCCCAGATAGCACTTGGCCCAGCACGAGCGGCTTGCTGTCGCCGGTCAAAGACGTCAAAGCATACACATCCGACGCGCCCCAGATCGAATGTACGCCTCTTAGAATCGGATGGCTCGCCATTCCCGGCGCAATCACACCTCGGGTACTCTCGACTTCGTGCTCCCCATAATGGGCAACCCACGTTTCGCCAATCACCAGGCGGCCATAGCCGCCCTTGGGATCCTTGCTGTCGTAAGAGTATTTCGCGTATGGGCTATCGAGGTGCTTTACATAGCGGAAAGGATGGGTGGCGGTACGAAAGGCGACAATCGGCCGCCCCGAATTGGTGTAATCGATGATGTGCTTCATCTGGTCGTCGGGCAATTCCAGCCATCGCACAAACAACACCATCAAATCGGCGCTATCTAACGCGTCGAGACCAGGAACATTGTCGACGGTCGATGGGTCAATCTCGCCCGTCTGCTTATTTATGGCAAATAAAACGGTGCAATCGAAACCATGATCCTTCGCCAAAATGCGGGCAAGTTCCGGAATTGATTCTTCCGATCTGTATTCCTGATCCGCGGCTATCAACACGATACGCTTGCCCTTGCCCGGTCCATTTGTGCCGCGAAAGGTAAGGAACTGATCTGCCGCGGATAGCGTCATTGAGCCGCAAAGCGCCACCGATAGAAGAACGTAGATCGATTTGCTCACCGAGGTAGATCTTCCCACACGGCTTACAGCTGCATGCGTACTTTCCATTTCGTCAGTAAAGCTGCGATTGCCAGCATGAGTGCTGTAAACACGATAGATCGAACAACTCCAGTCCAGCCTTGGTTTAAGAAGGAAGCCAAAAAGCATGTTGCGGTTGCGAAGTAATAGAGGTCAGGCACCAAATACGTTGTTAAGGTATTTGCGCCCGCAGGTTTCGCGAACCACGCCCAGCCGCTGCGCCCTTTGATGTCGCAAATCCAATAGAGCGCGGCAAAGATCAGCACATTCGCCGCAATGCAGTAGAGGCACCAGGTTGGCGTCGCGCGGATTTTTGAAATACCGAGCGGCGTGAGGAGCCATCCCGCTATCAGCGATAAGCAGGCGAACGACGACGCCCACAGCTCCTTTTTCGAAAATGGTTCATCCCTCCACGGTCCCAAAAAGAGGTGCGATGTGACCACTCCAGCCATCACGATCAAACTGGAAGAGCCAGCGCCAAACGGCCAGAGATACGGAGGAACATGTCCGGGCCAATGCAGCCATTTCGCAGTTGAGGCGATATTCAAAAGAAGCAGCAAGACGAGCCAAATCGACGGGGCCCACCGCCAGCGGCGCGTCGGGATGTAGAGTATGCAAACACTCAGGTACGCCCAACCGATGATGCCGAGAATTTCCCAATACGACGTGTCGATCCATGCGAAGTGGCCATCGGGGGTGATCCGTCGGAAAATCGCGAACATCACCAGAATGGTGAGCAGACCAATGTTTTTGAGAGCGGCAAACAACGTGCGAAACCGCGCGGATTTGGGATAGACATTCCAGAACAAAACGCACCCCACGATTGCGATGAACGCCCACCAATTCGGCTGAATTCCCATGAGTGCCCGGTTGCCTTTCTCGGCATTCGCCAGAATCAGGCCGATCACGAGCAAACTGGCCGCGCGCAAGATCACGTGCACCCAGAGCCGCCAAATTGAAGGATGCTTCGTCAACCGCGCGTTGATGGCTAAAGGAATGGCCATGCCGACAATGAAAAGAAATGCCGGAAAAACCATATCTACATATGTCATGGCGTTGATGTGGCCGGGCATGTGGTAGGTCCACCAGGGCAAGCCTTTCACGCTAGCCAAGTCATTCACAAAGATCATGACGATCATAGTCAAGCCGCGGAAGATATCGACCGAAACCACGCGGGTGCTTACTCGTTGGCCGGTGATACCGATCGATGGCTGGGGGAAATTAGGTCCGCTGAGGCTTTGGCTGGTCATTTATAGGTCCGATGTGCAGCATTTAATGAGGGAGACTTATGGCGTAGAGATACCAGGCGGCATGCGGGAGCCATTCCTCTGTCCATCGCCAATCCTCGTCGAGCCCGGTAACGGCGAAGCCTTCATTGAAGGCAATGCCGTCTTCATCGTTGCGGCCGGCGGTGATGCCATTTATGATTGCTCCCGGCGCGTTGGTGTACTGATACGAACGGAAAAACATATACGGCGCGTTGCCGTGTCCGCTGCCCATCAACATGCAAGTATCGAATGGATTGCGGCCTAGAATCCAATGCAATTGGTTCCAGGCATAGTCCTGCAGCTTCGACTGAAACGCGGGATCGCCGGCGAACAGCGGCTCCGCCATCCGAGCGGCACTTGCCAGCGAGCCGAGTCGCGCGTTCTCCCCTTGCCACCATGGCGCTGCTTCTGTATCGTGCGGGAAGAAAAACGCGGTGCGGACAGTCCCGTTACCCATCCGAACTAATTGTCTGGCATATCCAAAGGGATTATTGACCTCGGCCGTTGTGGCCAGTTCGAATTCGAGTGAGCGCTTCACGACGTCGCGCACCCGCTGCTGAACGTCAGGCGTCGCGATCGGTAAATATTCAAGCAGGCTGATTACCGGCAAACCGGCATCCGACGGATGAAAAAAGGGACGCGTCTTGTTGTCCGCTCGCCAGTAGCCGTGGAATGGGCCAGTCGACGTTAGGCGATCCATCAGGTTGTGGGCACGACTATCCGCGGCCTGACGAAATTCTTCGTCGTGCGCGGCACGGTATAACTCGGTTGCGGCAAGCAGCGCGCAATAATCGTCCAAAATGTTTTCCGTGCCGTCATTGAGTAACTCGCGATTATGAGCGTTTAGAAACCGGAATGCTTCTTCGGCGGTTCGAAGATAGACGGCGCGCGGAAAGTCGCCGTCTTCGGGCATAGTGCTCGCCAGCGCTAGCGCCGCGATAGACACTCCACCGCCGGCGCGAAAGCTTGCCTCGTACGCGTGTGGTCCGGTTGCGGTCGCAATCCGTTCGGTCGAGTCGCTTGCGGTCTTCTTGATCTGTGTGCGCCAGTTGGGATTGCCGATTTCGCGATCCTGCGGCAGCTTCGCTTTGCCCGGCGCGGTGATACTTTCAAGAAACGAACCGTCCGGCCGTTTCATACGAACCAGAAAATCTGCTCCGAAGAGCCCTTCGTCGAGCAGACGGCGTTCATACTCGCTGAAATTGTCATCTTTTCGCGCTTCCAGAGTTTTGTAGCTCTTGAGCGTCGTCCACGCGACCAGCGGAACTTGTTGCGGATTGAAATAGGATGTCGGATTTTGATGCGAGAGATGAATTCCGTAATCGCCGGTCGCGTCATACCAACCTCCATGCACATCTACAAACTTTCCTGGAGCACCGGGAACCGCCAAATGCCGATCCGCGCGGTTCATCAAACCGCTCGCGCGCTGTCCTTTGAAGTAATAAATGATGTTCGACAGAGTACTGCGTTCTAGCAAGTTTTGATCG
>JBARMQ010000212.1:0-17615 GCA_049802535.1 Bryobacteraceae bacterium
ATAGGGCGAACCTTCGCGCGGGATGAAGACATATGGGGCCACGACAGCGTTGCCGTGATCAGTTACGGTTTGTGGCAGCAGCTTTTCGGAGGGGACCCTGGCGTTTCGGGCGCATCCATTCACTTGAACGGCCGGCTGCTCACCGTCATTGGTGTTGCACCAGCAAACTTCGATTATCCAGGAAGAACAAGTATTTGGACGCCGACAGTGTTTGATTTTGAACGAATGCCGAAACGTGGAGCTTTCTTGTTTCAGACCATAGGCCGCCTGAAGCAAGGGGTCACAGTTCGCAGAGCACAAGAGATGTTTCAGGCAGAGGTTCGCCGTGCTCACCCAAGCAACTTCGGACATTTGAACATTGATGAACACAATCGCCCGCAGATCGTCTCGCTTCGAAACCAGCTTGCAGGACCGGTGCGGCAAGCTAGCTGGGTATTGGCAGCCATGACTCTGCTAGTCCTCCTGACGGCGTGCGCCAACGTGGCCCAATTGCTGCTTTCGCGAGCCATTGAAAGGAAAGGTGAATTAGAACTACGCGCGGCTTTAGGCGCCAGTCGCGCGCGGCTATTGCAGCAACTCGTAACGGAGGCGACGCTGTTAACAATGACAGGCGCCGCAATTGGACTGGTGATTGCCCGCTGGACCTCGAGAATTGCTTCTTCGGTCGCTCCGGCGCAACTTAGCACGCAAGGGTACACCATCTTGGATTGGCGGGTGCTCGGCTTTGCGGTCGCTTTGGCATTGGTGACGGGCCTTGTATTTGGCGTCACGCCCGCTTGGCTCATAGGGCGTCTTCAGCCGTCCGGCCACATGGTGCGGAACCAAACCGCATCAGGGGACCTCGGCACGAAACGGGCAAGGGCGGCCCTCGTGGTTCTGCAGGCCGCTCTAACCCTCGCTCTTCTTACAAGCTCAGTGGCAATGGGCCGGACATTTCTACGACTGCTCAATGCGAACCTTGGTTTTCATCCAGCAAGTGTAATAACACTGAACGTATCGTTACTGGGAATCAGACACAGCGGCTCCGGTGAGTGGCAATATTACAGCGAAGCGCTGCATCGGCTTCGCTCCGTACCGGGGGTCGAGGCCGCGGGCGCCGTTAGCTATTTGCCTCTGGCGAATAACGTCTATATGGCTAACGCGTTCAATCTTGATTCGGGGCAGAGGGTAAAGCGAATCGTGATGAATGCCGTGATGCCCGGCTATTTCAGCGCAATGGGAACCAGCTTCCTGGCGGGTCACGACTTCGCTGAAGACGCGATGGAAAGCTCCGAACGGTCCGTCATCGTCAACGACGCATTCGCAAAAATCACCGGACTGGGAAGCGCGATTGTCGGCCGGAGGCTGACCGCATCCGGTGGCAATACACCGTATCTGATCGCGGGAGTGGTTGCAACGACGCGCTTCAGCGGTCCCGCTTACCCGGGCGCACCGGAGATCTATTGGCCGATACAAGAAGAGCCCCCGGCGGCGTTGACTCTTGTGGCGAGAGTAACCGGCCAGCCTGAGGCCTTTCTGGCACGGTGCCGGGATGCGGTTCGGGGCGTGGACCCCCAGGTGCCGATCTACGACGTGCAGACCCTAAGTCATCGCTTCGACGACGTTCTTTCACGCCCGAGGTTCTATACCACTACAATATTTTTTTTGGCCCTGCTTGCGGCGTTGCTGGTTGCTGTCGGCATTTACGGAACAGCGGCTCATTCCATCGCTCAACGCAAGCATGAGATGGGCGTCCGAATGGCATTGGGAGCGTCTTACCAACGCATCCGAGGCATGATGCTCCGCGAGAGTCTGACACCGATTATCGTGGGAGCCGCTTTGGGAATTATTCTTTCGCTCGCGTCGGGAAGGTACCTGGGCAACCTCCTTGAAAATGCCGCAGAGCCGACCGCGTGGGCAAGCACAGCGGGCGCGGCCTTACTGCTACTCACCGGACTGACGGCTGCTTGGAACGCTACTGGACGCGTCCTCTCCATTGATCCTGCCGATGCGCTTCGTGCTGAATAGGTTGGCAGATATCGACCCGCTCGGAGACGATCAGGGTTCGCAGAGCGTGCGATATTTCCGCAGCAATTCGTACATAACCACCGCGCCGGCGCTCGCGACGTTGAGAGAATGTTTGAGACCGAGCATAGGCAAACGCACGTGGCGGTCGCATTGTTCGAGTAAGCCGGGATCCAACCCATCGACTTCGTGACCGAACGCCACGCAAACGGGAAAGCGCGGCTGCCAATCGAAGATGTCCACAGCACGAACGCTGGTTTCTATGGCGGCGACTTCGTAGCCATCGCTACGCAATCGAACCATGGCGGACTGTGGATCGTCTACGGATTCCCAGGGAACGCGTTCCTCTGCGCCAAGTGCCGTCTTGCTGATAGCGCCCTTCGGCGGCCGGGCGGTGATGCCGGAAAGCAGCAAGCGCTCGACCCCGGCGCCATCAGCAGCGCGGAAGAAAGCTCCGACGTTGTACATGCTGCGGACGTTGTGCAGCAGGATCGCCATCGGCAAACGGATTCCGTCGTAAAGCGACGCGGCGGCGGTGGCGCGGTAGGGAATACGCTCCATGTTCGGCAGGGTTATGTGAGGCCGGCGCGTTTCCAAAGTATGTCGACACGTTGAACAACTTCCGGCGACATCTCAATCGGGTTGGGCCAGCGGCGAGTAAAGCCTTCCGAGGGCCATTTGGTGGTGGCGTCGATGCCCATCTTCGAGCCGTAGTTGGGCATGCGGCTGGAGTGATCGAGAGAATCGATCGGACCCATCACAAACTCAATGTCGCGCTGGGGATCGATATTGTTGAGGGCTTTCCAGGTGACTTCTCTAACGTTCTGAACGTCGACGTCATCGTCGACAACGACGATGCATTTGCTGAACATCGCCTGACCGAGACCCCAAATGGCGTGCATGACTTTGCGGGCATGACCTGGATACGACTTGCGGAGCGACACCAGGATGAGGTTGTGAAATACGCCCTCGGCGGGCATACAAATGTCATGGACTTCTGGAAGCTGCATGCGCATCAGAGGCAGGAAGATGCGTTCGATGGCCTTACCCATATAGAAGTCCTCCATAGGAGGAGGCCCCACAATGGTGGCGGCGTAAATAGGCTGCTTCCGTTGCGTGATGCACTCAATATGAAAGACCGGATAATCGTCGTCGAGCGAATAGAATCCGGTGTGATCGCCGAACGGGCCTTCGCGGCGCATTTCGCCCGGCATGACATAGCCTTCGAGAACAATTTCCGCGTTGGCGGGCACTTCAAGATCGGAGGTTTCGCACTTCACCATCTCCACTGGCTTTCCACGAAGAAATCCGGCGAACAGCATCTCATCAATTTCAGGCGGCAGCGGCAGAATAGCGGAATAGAGGGTCGCGGGATCGGAACCGATGGCGACCGCGACGGGCATGCGGTCGAGTTTTCCTTCGGCCCTCATGCGGCGAAAATGATCCGCGCCCTGTTTGTGTTTCTGCCAATGCATGCCGGTGGTTTGGCCATCGTACACATGCATGCGATACATGCCACAGTTGCGCTTGCCGGTCTTGGGATTGTTGGTGAAGACCATGGGCAGCGTAATGAAGCGGCCACCATCGCCGGGCCAACAGTGCAGTATGGGAAATTCATCCAATGAAAAATCGGCGCGGCGAATTACCTCCTTACATGGACCATCGGAAACGGTCTTGGGAAATGAAGCGTTCAACTCAGCCAGTTTGGGAAGGAGCTTGAGCCGGTCCAGCAAACCCTCCGGCCTTTCCATTTGAAGGAAGCCGGTGATGCGTTCGGCAATCTTGTCAACGCTGCCAACGCCAAGAGCCAACTCCATGCGCCGCATACTGGCGAAGGCGTTGATCAGCAGAGGCACGTCCGATCCCTTGGGATTTTCAAAGAGAAGCGCTGGACCGCCGCGTTTGACGGAGCGATCCGCAAATTCGGTTATTTCTAGATAGGGATCGACTTCAAAGGGAACAGTCTTCAACTCTCCCGCTTTTTCGAGAGCGCGCACGAAGTCACGCAGATCATTGAAGGCCATGGTGAATAACTCCTATTATTGATGAGCGCCTTTATGATGGGAAAGAATCATGACGAAACGAACGGCTTTGGTGACCGGCGCGAGCCGTGGGATCGGCAAGGCTTGCGTTGAAGCGCTGGCGGCGGCGGGATGCAGGGTGGTGCTGGCGTCGCGATCAATCGAGCAGTTAGAAGAAATCTGCGTTGCGTTGCGAGCGGGCGATACGGAGGCGTTCGCGGTGCAGATAGATTTAACCTCGCAGGCATCCATCGCGGCCGCGATTATCAAGGCTTCGAAGGAGTTCGGGCGCATCGACATTCTGGTCAATAACGCCGGCATGACGAAGGATGGTTTGGCGGTTCGATTGAAACCCGACGATTGGGAATTGGTCCTCAAAACGAATTTGAGCGGCGCGTTCTATGCGGTGCAGCAAGTGCTACCGGGCATGATGCGCGAACGTTGGGGAAGAATTGTGAACATCTCCTCGGTGGTGGGTGAGATGGGAAACGCCGGACAGATCAATTATGTGGCGTCCAAAGCGGGCTTGATTGGGCTGACGAAATCGTTGGCGCGTGAAGTCGGCAGCCGGAAGATCACGGTGAATGCGGTCGCGCCGGGCTTCATTGAAACAGATATGACACACGGTTTGAATGACGAGTTGAAGCAAAAGATGATTGAACAGACGCCGTTGGGGCGCATCGGAAAGCCCGAGGAAATTGCGGCGGCGGTCCGGTTTCTGGCGAGCGAAGAGGCGTCGTTCATCACCGGCCATGTCCTGGACGTAAACGGCGGCATCTATATGTGAGCGATACGCATCGAATCAAAGGGACTTTTTTAAAAACAATGGCAGTGTCTACGATAGCTCCGCAGGCGCACCGGGATAGCGCATTCAACATTGGGTTGGTGCAGATGTCATGTTCGACCGACCCCGGCGCCAATATGAACAAAGCAATTGCGAAGATCCGGGAAGCGGCGGCGCAGGGTGCAGAAATCGTTTGTCTGCCGGAGCTGTTCCGGTCGCAGTATTTTTGCAGGGAAGAAAATGCGGCGCTATTCGACTTAGCCGAACCAATTCCCGGGCCAAGCACTGAAGCGTTGAGCGCGGTGGCGAAGGAGTTGCAGGTGACGGTGGTGGCTTCTCTATTCGAGAAGCGCGCGCATGGTTTGTATCACAATACAGCGGCCATCATTGACGCGGACGGCGCCTTATCCGGCATCTATCGCAAAATGCATATACCGGATGATCCGCTGTATTACGAGAAATTCTATTTCACGCCGGGAGACTTGGGCTTTAAGACCTTCGAGACGCGGTTTTCGCGAATTGGCGTGCTGGTGTGTTGGGATCAGTGGTATCCGGAAGGCGCACGCATCACTAGCCTTGGCGGCGCGAATGTGTTGTTCTATCCGACGGCCATCGGTTGGCATCCGGCTGAGAAAGCGCAATATGGCGAGGCGCAGTTGGATGCATGGCGCACCATACAGCGCGCACATGCCATTGCCAATGGAGTGTTTGTGGCGGCGGTGAATCGCACCGGTTACGAAGGCGCAGCCGAGAGCGGCCTGGAGTTTTGGGGTAATTCATTTATTGCCGATCCGTTTGGGCGCGTCTTGGCGCAAGCTTCCTCGGACGAGGAGCGCATGCTGGTGATGAAGTGCGACCCCAAGGACATGGATGAAGTGCGGCGGAATTGGCCGTTCCTGCGAGACCGGCGTATTGATGCATATGCACCAATAACCGAACGCTGGTTGGGATGACCGCGCCCACACGTCCGGGATTGCCCGGCTTCCGCATGCCGGCCGAATGGGAGCCGCATGAGGCAACGTGGCTCGCCTGGCCGCATGAGGTAAGCGACTGGCCAGGGAAATTCATTCCCATCGCGTGGGTGTACGGCGAAATCGTGCGCCATCTTTCGCGCGTCGAAACAGTTCGCATTCTAGTGGACGGCATTGACACCGAACGGAAGGCGCGCGGGGTTTTGACGAAATGCGGCGCGGCGATGGAGGCGGTCGAGTTTTTCCACGTTGCGACCGATCGAAGTTGGACGCGCGATTTCTGTCCTATCTTCGTACGCAACCGCGACGGACAGCGCGGCATACTGAATTGGCACTTTAATGGTTGGGCCAAATACGACAATTGGAAGCGCGACGACGCAGTGACCGGCCAACTGGCAACGCAATTGAACTTACCTATGTGGTCGCCCGAGGCTCGCGGCAAACAGGTGGTGCTTGAGGGCGGCAGTATTGACGTTAACGGAGCTGGGACGATTTTGACTACGGAGGAATGCCTGCTCAGTCCGGTGCAGGCGCGGAATCCTCAAATGACCCGCGCCGATATTGAGGAAATCTTCCGAGACTACTTAGGAGCGTCGCGGACCATCTGGCTTCGAAACGGCATCGCGGGCGATGACACTCATGGACACGTTGACGATCTGGCCCGGTTTACGTCGAAAGATACGATTGTCATCGTTAGCGAAGAAGATCGCGCAGATGCTAACTTTGAACCGTTGCGCGAGAACTTGGCGATACTTGAGGAGCGCGGAGACGTACGCGTGGAAACGCTGCCGATGCCGGAGCCGGTATTTTTCGACGGACAGCGGCTGCCTGCGAGTTACGCGAATTTCTATATCGCGAATGAAATGGTGCTGGTTCCTACCTTCAACGACACCAACGATCGAATTGCCTTGAACAAATTGGCTGAGCTGTTTCCCACGCGAAAGATCGTGGGGATTGCGGCGACGGATTTGGTGCTAGGGCTGGGCACGTTGCACTGCATGACGCAGCAGCAGCCAGCAGCCTAAAAATGTTTTCCGAGGTTGCGGCGGTTCCCCTTTGCATTTGGAGTTACCTGCTATGGGGACGCGGCGGATTCTGGAGGGTAGCCGACAAACTTGGGCCCGATGCAAAGGGTGTGGCGCCCCCCAAGCGGGTGGTAGCTGTGATTCCAGCCCGTAATGAGGCGCCGGTGATTGCAGAGACGCTCGCTTCTTTGTTGGAGCAAGACATATCCATTGTGCTGGTAGACGACAACAGCACGGACGATACGGCGAAGATCGCGCGCGCGGCGGCGCGACAGGCCGGTTGCGAAGAGCGATTGACAATCGTTTCGGGTAAGTCATTGGAAGCAGGTTGGACCGGCAAGCTGTGGGCTCTACAACAGGGCGTAGAACAGGCTGGCCGGTTGGGTCCCGACTATTTGCTGTTGACCGATGCCGATATCGTGCACAGTTCATCCAGCGTGGCCGAGTTAACCGGGATAGCGGAGGAGGGTGGCTTCGACTTAGTGTCATATATGGTCAAGCTCCGCTGCGAGAGCGTGGCGGAGAAAGCCTTGATCCCCGCCTTTGTGTTTTTCTTTCTGATGTTGTACCCGCCGGCATGGATTGCGTCAAGCCAATCGGATACCGCGGGCGCCGCGGGCGGGTGCGTCCTGATACGGCCGCAAGCGCTGCAGGCTGCCGGCGGCTTTGAAGCCATCCGCAATACCGTCATCGACGACTGCGCCTTGGCCAGAATCGTTAAACGGAGCGGGGGGCGCCTGTGGTTAGGCTTGACACGCACCACGTTCAGCAACCGATCGTATAGGTCTTTTGGAGAAATCGGCCGAATGATTTCGCGAACTGCGTTTCAGCAATTAGACCACTCGATTTTGCTGCTGATCGGAACCATTGCAGGCCTTATTGCCACGTATCTGTTGCCGTTAGCACTGATTTTCAGCGGATCGTTGCTAGCAGCGCTAGAGGGATCGGCCGCGTGGCTGCTGATGACCGCCGCCTACGCACCGATGGTTCGATTCTATGGACGATCGAGGTTGTGGGCCTGCGCATTGCCATTGATCGCATGCTTCTACCTGGGCGCAACGCTGTTTTCGGCGACGCAGTTCTGGCGCGGCAAGGGCGGCGAATGGAAAGGCCGCGCGCAGGACAGACGCGTTTAGTTTGCGCGCAACAGGACTTTTAAAACTCCCGGGCGAGCGGCTTCGGCAAATGCCTCCAAAGCCTTGTCCAAAGGGAATTCGGCCGACACCAATGCGGCGACATTGACCTGCCGGTTACACAACAGAGCCAATGCCGGTTCAAAGCGGCCACAACGCGAACCCACCATCGTAATTTCGTTCACGATGATGGGCGCGGTATCGATCGGCACGTCGCCATGAACAGTCGATTTCAAAACCAGGATTCCGCGCGGTCTCGTCATGCTAACGGCTTCTTTGAGTCCGGCCGCGGAACCGGTTGCATCCACCACGAACGGGAATGCGGCCCGTGGACGTTTGGCCGAGTCATCGACATCAATTCCCGCCGCCGCAGCAATGGACAGCTTTTCGGCATGACGGCCAAATAAAGTAACCTGCGCGCCGTGGACGTGAAGGACTTGCGCAATCAGCAAACCCAACTTTCCATCGCCTAACACGGCAACGCGTGACCAGCCAGCGACAGTCACCTGGTCGAGAATTTCACAAGCGGCCGCCAGCGGCTCCGTGAAGACTGCATCTTCATCAGGAATTTCATCGGGAAGAACATGCAGGTTACGCTCGGGAAGAACCAGATAGCCGGCGAATGCGCCAGGATGATTTACGATGCCTAACACGGTCCGGTTCGGGCAGTGGCGATCAAGACCGATGGAACAAAAATCGCAATCGCCGCAAGCGAGATTGATTTCACCGACCACCCTGCGGCCAATCAGGAGAGGCAGGTCGGCCTCGAAAACCTCGCCAACGAATTCGTGTCCGGGAGTGCCGCTGAAGCCGTAGTAGCCGCGCTGTAGTTCAAGATCGGTATTGCAAATACCAGCCATGCGCATTCTGATGAGGGCGAAGCCCGGAGGCCGTTCCGGGATAGCTGTTTCGCGAATCGAAATGCGCCCATTCTCAAGATGAACGCTATGCATGAATGATCACGTCACACATAGTCTCACGGATAGAAAAAGGAAGCGCTGCGATATCGTGTGTGGAAAGGAGCGACGGCAAATGAACTTCAACAGGCGCGAATTCGGCCGTGTGGTGGCGGGTGGCGCTGCCTTGGCGACACTTCCACGGCTTGGCTTTAGCCAGGAACAAGGGAGAAAGGTCCGCTACTGCATTGTGGGTCTCGGGCGGATTTCCATGCAGCATTTCATGCCTGCCTGTAAGATGTCGCAATATTCGCAAGTCACCGCGTTAGTCAGCGGACATCGGGACAAAGCCGAAAAGATGGCTGCGGAATACAATGTGCCGGCGGACAGCATCTACAGCTACGAGAATTACGACGAAATTCGGGAAAACAAGAATATCGACGCAGTTTACATCGCATTGCCGAATAGCATGCACGCCGAATATACGATTCGCGCGGCGAATGCCTTGAAACACATTCTTTGCGAGAAGCCCATGGCGACGACGGTGAAGGACTGCCAGGCGATGATCGCGTCGGCCAAGGCGGCAAACCGCAAGTTGATGATCGCCTATCGCTGCCAATACGAGCCGGTGAATGCACGCGCCACGCAATTGATCCGAGACGGCAAAATCGGGAAGATTGAAGCGATTGAAAGCGCCAACGGATTCAACGAAGTCTTGGGCGAATGGCGGTTGGATCGCAAATTAGCCGGCGGAGGACCGTTGATGGACGTCGGCATCTATTCACTGAATGCCTGCCGGTTTCTGACGGGCGAAGAACCGGAGCGCATTGAAGGATACGCGTCGGTGATCGACCATGATGGGCGATTTGAGACGGTAGAAGAGAATCTTTCCTGGACGATGAAGTTTCCGTCCGGCGTGGTGGCCAGTTGCGCGACGACTTACGGCGCAAGCATGCCAGGCTTCTATAACGTGTACGGATCGAAGGGCACCATTCACATGGAGCCGGCGTTTGGATACCAGGGACTGCATCTGAAGGCTCAGTTCAAGGGCGGCGAGCCGCCGATCGATGAAGCAAATACTGACAAGGACGCGGCGCAATTTGTGATTGAAGCGGATTACTTTTCAAATTGCGTAATGAACGACAAGGAGCCTAAATCAGACGGCGAAGAAGGATTGCGCGATATGCAATTGATCGCAAAGATCTATCAATCCGCCGGGCTAAAGATGGGGTAGCAGCAGCGGCTACTTTAATTCCAAAGTCTTCTCTACTGCGACGGGCGACGGTTCGACGTGCACTAACACGTCGGCCACCCAACTCAGTGTCTCCTTAATTTCGATACGCACGCGGGTTGCGATTTCGTGCGATTCGCGAACGGTCATTTCAGGATCGACTTCCAGGTGGAGATCGACATGATATTTAAGGCCGGTGCGGCGCGCGTAGCATTTCTCAATGCCCATGGCGCCCGGAACGCCAACCGCGACAGAACGAATTTCAGCCATGCGGGCGGCGTCGGGCATGGTGTCAACTAACTGAGCAATGGTGTAGCGGACCAGCCGGATGGCGAGTAAGAAGACGATGACACCGATGACCAGGCCACCGACTTTATCAGCGGCTGCGAAGCGCACGGGGTCGATCAAAGTAAAGAGAACGGCGACCAAGGCGACGGAAGTGGAAACCATGTCGGTCACATCGTGCCAAGCGTCCGCGCGCAACGAGACGCTGGCGAGGCGATGGCCGCGTCTAAACTTCACGGTCGCCAGCGCGACTTTCACGATCATTGCTCCGATTAGCGGATAGAAGGCAAAGGAGCGAACTGCGCCGCGAGAACCGAGTTCCGAGAAGCTGCGGGTAAAGATGCCGATCGCCGTAAGCAGAAGTAAGCCTCCGACAGCCAAGCCTGCCAAAGTTTCGTAACGGCCGTGCCCATAAGGGTGCTCGGCGTCGGGGGGCTTACTCGCAAGCCACAGCCCGGCGTACACCATGGCAGAAGAAACGACATCGGCCAGCGCCTCCACGCCATCGGAGGTAACGGCGGTCGATCCGGCCGCTAACCCTACCCAGATCTTCGTCGCCGACAGAATAATTCCTGTAAGCACGCTGATGAGAGCAATGTTTCGGCCAGCTCGATCTGCTGCGGGCGCCTGAGCGACCATGCTTTTGAGGATAACGCGTTAAGAGGTCCCACTACGCGTAAGCAAACAGGTCGTCCCGCACGAGATCGCCAGTTACTATAGAAATGGTTGGAAGCCCGTTTCGGAATGGCTGATGCCGACGTAATTGCCGGCTGCCCCCGAACGAGATGTTTACAAAATAGCGCTGCGAAACGAACAGGAAAAACAAAATGGAAAAGCTTGCGCAAAACATACAGGAAGCGTTTCTAAACAACGCCCGGAAAGAAAAAACGTTTCTTACGATTTACTTGATGAGCGGCGTGAAATTATCAGGCCGCATCAAGAGTTTCGATAAGTATTCGGTGATTCTCGAGACTAATAATCAGGAGCAGTTGATCTTTAAACACGCCATCTCGACCGTAGTGGTTTCAAAGCCATTTCACACGGGAGGGAGCCACATGGGACCTGCGAGCGCACCCGGCACTCCTGCTCCGGTAGGCGAGCCCATGGACAATGGCTAGTGGCGCGTCGCTGATTGATGCGCATCAGGTAAGAGTTTGCCAGAATCTCAGGGTCAAACACACCTCGAACGAACAATTGTCGTTGGGTTAGAGCTGTCCGGACGGCAGCGCCCGGCAACGGGAGGGGTGGACACCGACGCGGCGGAGTCGCTGGCCGAGTTGACAGCGCTCGCTGAGAGCGCGGGGGCGTTGGTGGTGGAGCGCGTTCTGCAAATGCGGCCTAACATCGATGCCGCGACGCTGGTTGGTTCGGGTAAAGTCATTGAAATTGAGCAACGCGTTGAGGCGGATGCGATCGACACGGTGATCTTCGACCGCGAGCTTTCTCCGACGCAGTTGCGAAAGTTAGAACGCCGCATACAGGCGAAGGTGATCGACCGGACGCAACTGATCCTGGATATTTTTGCGCGGCGTGCGCGAACCAGCGAAGGGCAACTCCAAGTCGAACTCGCGCAATTAAATTATTTGCTTCCGCGGCTGTCGGGACGCGGCGTAGAGATGTCGCGATTAGGCGGCGGAATCGGTACGCGAGGACCTGGGGAAACGCAACTCGAGACAGATCGCCGGCGAATCGGGAAACGGATCGCTAAGTTGAAGGCAGACATCGAGCGGGTACGAGCTACGCGGGGAGTCCAGCGTTCGCAACGCCAGGCGGTGCCGCTCTCAACGATTAGTTTGGTGGGGTATACGAACGCCGGGAAATCGACCCTGTTCAACAGGTTGACGGGCGCGGGCGTGTTGGCCGATGCGCGAATGTTCGCGACCCTCGACCCAACGGTTCGCCAAGTTCGCTTGCCGTCCGGAAGGCGCGTGCTGCTGAGCGATACTGTCGGCTTCATACGCAATTTGCCGACAACGCTGGTGGATGCGTTCCGGGCGACCTTGGAAGAGGTGACCGCGGCGGTTCTGCTGCTGCACGTGGTTGATGTGACCTCCGCGACGGCAAAGGAGCAGACCACGCACGTGATGAAAGTGCTGGAAGAGATTGGCGCGGAGGCAACGACGCAAGTCCTGGTCCTGAATAAAGCGGATAGTCTGCCGGCGGACGATCGGCAGCATGATCTTTCGACGATTACCCATCGCCTCTTGGGAGAGACGGCGCGTCAAAACGAAACGGACGCAGTGCTCGTTTCCGCTCAATCCGGAGAGGGCATTCCTAAACTGTTAGAGCTGATTGACAAACGCCTGGTGCAGGATCCAGTGATGCGTGCGCGTTTCCAATTTCCGTTAGGGGAAGGGCGCGCGTTGAACTTGCTGCACGATCGGGCAGCGGTGTTGTCGCAGACCTATCACGATACGTACTGCGAAGTGGTGGCCGATACACCGCAATCGATCCGCGACCGCCTAGCCGAGTATGTCAGCGCTGACGTTG
The DNA here is from genome assembly GCA_049802535.1 of Bryobacteraceae bacterium. Lineage (GTDB taxonomy): Bacteria > Acidobacteriota > Terriglobia > Bryobacterales > Bryobacteraceae > Bog-105. The sequence goes on from JBARMQ010000212.1 coordinate 12,841, forward strand.
CGGACGAACGTTCCGTCTGAATCGATCGCACAGTGCCTGAACCGCGCACCAACCTAGCTTCGCTGGTCGACGATTTTTCCCGGCATGGCCGGCAAATCGCTGTCGTCATGCAAAGAGGCGATCGCACGGAAGCGACGTCGTACGGACAACTGGCCGTGCTGGCGCGACGGTTTGCAGCGGAACTAGTCAGCCGTGATGTAGTGAAGGGCGACCGGGTACTGATTTGGGGCGAAAACGGGCCTGAGTGGATCGCCGCATTCTTTGGTTGTGTACTGCGGGGAGTCCTGCCGGTGCCCATCGATGCGGCCGGTGCGGCGGAATTCGCGCGGCAGGTTGAGCGAGATGTGTCGGCAAAGCTGATTGTGGCGGATGCAGTGAAAATCGCCCTCCTGACCTCTGCTGCGCCGGCTCTGGATCTGAGCCTTCTTGGCGAAACTTTGCCGTCTGAAGGCGCCTCTGCGATTGGCGATCTGACTGAGGACGATCCCGTTCAAATTGTGTTTACGTCCGGAACAACAGGGCAGCCGAAGGGCGTGGTTCACACGCACCGGAACGTCTTGGCAAGTCTGCGGCCAATTGAGACGGAGTTGGGCAAGTATATGCGGTACGAGCGCATTTTTCACCCGATTCGATTCCTGCATACGCTGCCTTTAAGCCATGTCTTCGGCCAATTCATGGGCTTGTGGATTCCACCGCTGCTTGCGGCCGAGGTGCACTACGAATCGCGCCTGGCCGCGGCCGATATTATCGGGCGGATCAAGCGGCATCGTATTTCGTTGGTGATTGCGGTGCCACGGCTGCTGGAGCTTTTGCGCCGCGAACTCAATACTCGATTTCGTGGTTTGGAAACGCGCATCGATCCTTCCCATCTGGGAGGCGCGCTCAAGCGTTGGTGGCGATTCTTCGACGTTCATCGAGCATTTGGGCTTAAGTTTTGGGCATTTGTCTGTGGCGGCGCTTCCCTGCCTCCGTCGAGCGAGCGCTTTTGGAACGCAATGGGATTTGTGGTGATACAGGGCTACGGAATGACGGAAACCACTGCGCTGGTCAGCCTGAATCATCCCTTTCATGCCGCTGAAGGCAGCGTCGGTAAAGTTCTTCCTGGCCGCGAAGTGCGCATTGCGGAAGACGGCGAAGTCTTGGTCAGAGGCGATACGATCTCCAACTTGACGTGGCAAAACGGATCATTGCAGCGGCAAGAATCGGAATGGCTTGCGACCGGCGACCTGGCTGAATTTGATGAAGCCGGCGAACTGCGCTTTCGTGGACGCAAGAAGGACGTGATCGTAACAGCCGCGGGCTTGAACATTTATCCGGAGGACCTGGAGGCGGCGTTAAAGCGGCAAACGGGCGTGAAGGATGCATCCGTATTCGAAGTGCCAACCGATAGCGGTCCTACGCCCATGGCGGCTTTGTTGTTGGCGCCCGGGGCAGACGGAGCGAGTCTGGTGGAGGGGGCAAATCATGAGCTGGCGGCATTTCAGCGGATCGGCCGATGGGTTCGCTGGCCGGACGAAGACTTTCCACGCACTTCGACCGGCAAGGTTCTGCGAAGAGAGCTGGCGCGGAAGGTGCAGAGCGGCGAGATTGGCGAAGGGAATGGCGAGGACCTGAATCTCGATAGCCTGGGCCGGGTGGAACTGCAGTCCAGGCTAGAGCAGCAGTATGGCGTCACGCTGGACGAAGCCGAGGTCGCAAAGGTGCGCACGGAGCAGGATGTTCGCGAATTAGTCGCGAGCCGCGAGGGCCACTCGGCTCCTGTGGAAGATCCTCATCGATATCCGCGCTGGCCCTGGAAGCAGCCAATGACGGCCGTACGCAACATCTTTTTGGAAATTGCGGCTATGCCGCTTGTGCGGTTTCTCGCCAAACCGGCTGTTCGCAATCGAGTAAACGAATTTCCGAACACGCCGATGTTGATCGTCGCCAATCACATCACTTCTTACGATGTGCCGTTCTTGCTCTATGCCCTGCCTGGGCACGTTCGCAGACGGGTTGCGGTGGCGATGTCGGGTGAAATGATTCTGGATTGGCGGCGTGCGAGAAATCAAGGCAACGCGCTGCTGGACCTTGTTGCGCCGTTCGAGTATTGGCTGGTCACGGGGCTCTTCAACGTCTTTCCCTTGCCTCAATACAGCGGTTTCCGTCGAAGCTTTACTCATGCTGAGGAGGCCGTGAACCATGGCTTTAGTGTGATCGTGTTTCCGGAAGGCCATCGATCCGATGACGGGAAGCCGCAGCCTTTTAAGCAAGGAGCGGGGCTTCTATGGAGGCAGTTGGGGACGCCTGCACTGGCCATGAGAATCGAGGGCCTGGGAGAATTAAAGGCCAAAAGAGCACGCTGGTTTCGATCGGGCCGGATTACTGTCTCGGCACGCACACTACTCCCCTTGCAGGAAGACGAGTCGCCCGGCGAGCTGACAGAACAGTTGCGCGCGGCAGTTTTCGACTAAATCGATTGTTCAGGGAACGTTAACCGTGAACTCTCCTGCATCAACGAACTGGATCACTCCACCCCAGGTGCACATTAGCTTAGACATGTTGTCCAGGGTGGTGAACGGACCGATGTTCACGGTTATGCCTCCGGGCACCCAGGGCGCCGGGGTAACTGGAATGCAGGGCATCGGGGTAAGCACTCCCAACGCCGCAGCGGTTGCGGCCGCTACTTCCGGATTGCTGGGAGTGGTGCACATCCCGAAAGGCAGGATATTGACCAGCGGTACATGGTCCATGATATTGGCATCGGGCATCGAATCGGTAAACGTCCGATTGATCGGCAGCACCGCCAGCTCGCTTGGGGCCATGCCAAAACTGCACATCATTTGTGCGCCCATGCAGACTTGAAGAGGCATACTGTCTCCTTGAAAGGGGAGTTCGCTAACTACTGTTAGATGATATCGCGCGCAATCGGCAAGAGGCTGGATCACCGAAAATGCTCCGGTTTTCGATCGTTCGAGCGTTAGTGGACGCAAATTCGTCGACGGTTCGAACCAACCTAATAAATATAGTGTATAGTGATTATCCGAAATGGGCTTTCTCGACGACCTGGACGGGCGAAAACCAACGCGGTGCAGCGATTGTGATCAAGGATTCTTCACCGGAGACGGCCGTTGCTCCAAGTGTCATGGTTCCGGCGTCAATCTCAACCTTGCCTCCGGCATTCCAGAGTGCTTGTTCTGTCAGGGCACAGGAGTCTGCGCGAAATGTGGAGGATCCGGTCTCTATCCTCCGGATGGAATGCGGAGCGATATTCACACACTGTTCGGGGGTTGAGTCAAATACTGGCCGAACGGCTCACCCGTGAAGAGGCGAATTATCCGCTCCGCAAGATCGGCGAACGACCAACTCGCCATCTAATAACAGTTCGCGCGGTGGCGAGTGAGGCGAACGAATGCGATCGAACATAACCCGCAGAGCCGCATCGCCAATTTCGCGTGCCGGCTGATGAACGGTGGTGAGTGGAACGGGCAACAAGCTGGCATACGACACATCGTCGATACCTACCAAACGCACATCATCGGGTACTTTGATATTTCGCGCCAAGAGTAAATGCATGAGTTGCCCAGCAACGCGATCGTTGACGCAGACATATGCTTCAATGCTTTTGATTCCTCTTTTGGGCGTGCGTGTGGGCGTCTGACGGTGGACATCGAAGTGCCTCTTGGGCTCGGCTGCGGGGCGTAATCCGTGAGCCGTCAATGCTTCGCGATAACCGGCTATGCGTTCCGAGATCGTGGTGGCCGATCCGTGGTAGCCCATAAACCCGATGCGCGTGCACCCGAGATGGATCAGATGCTCGGTCGCGACAAACCCGGCCTGCCGATTGTTGATGCCGACCAAATCGGGACGATTCCGCTCGGGAGCGTTTGACGCTCGACGGTCGAGCAGAACGACGGGCACGTGCGCCTGCTTCAACGACGCTAGAATGCGGTGATTGACTTTGGCGGCATCGCGTTCGAATTCCAACGGAGCGAAGAAGACTCCCGAGACTTTTCGATCGATGTATTGCTGGCATAAACGCCAAGCTTGTTCCGCCTTACTCGCCTGCTGGTCCGCATGGCCCCATAGCAACGCGTGCCCGGTTGCCTCCGGGGCGTTAGCAATGCCCTGGCAAATTGGCTCAAAAATTTCAGTTTCGCCAAGATCCGGTATCAACAAGCCAAACAAATGCGGACGCCGGTCGTCGCCTGTGAGGCGCCGGACGTACGTTCCTGACCCGGCGATACGATCGATGAGGCTGATATTCTGCAGCTCGCGTAGTGCACGGAGAACTGTTATCCGCGAAGCGCCTGACTTATTCACTAAGGCCGCCTCGCTCGGAAGCTTCTGTCCGGGCTTAAACCGGCCCGAGATAATATCGGCTTTTAACGATTCAAACAGTTTCTGATACTTGGGCTTCGGCTTGGCTGCATGAACGAGCTTGCGATCCATCTAAACTAGACATATCAGGTTTCTGCCCAATCGTGCAGCCTGACATACCCAACTCCATCTAAAATAGTAGTGAGCATGTCCTATCACGAAGATCACTTTCCCGCCTCGTCGCTGGTAAGCATGCCTTTAGCGACCGCGCGATTGTAACGCGTTAATCGCTTGACCCAATTCGCCCTCGTGGCGCGTTCACACAACACAAAGAAGAAAGGACCGACTTATGGCCCAATCAGGGAAACAATATCTATTTGTCAGTGATTTCGATCAAACACTCAGCTTCAACGACTCAGGCCTGGTTCTGAGCAAATTACTCGGCGTTCACGGCTGCGCCCAACGAGTGGCGGGGC
>JBARMQ010000213.1:0-47487 GCA_049802535.1 Bryobacteraceae bacterium
CCTTCGGGACGTCCCGGAGCTGAGCCAGCTTGTTCCGGCGCATGTGGTTGTTGGCCTTGGGGAGGAGTTCCCGCACCGTTACCACCGCTGCCGCCGTTCCAATGGCCGCCGCCTTGGCCGTTCGCTCCGGCTCCGCCTTCTGCAGCTCTCGCGCTGGGATTTAAGCGGTGCGCCAGCATCATGGCCATTTGCAGCGGCATCTGTCGAACGGCCGAATCGCTTGTCAATTCGACTGTTAACGGCTTCTTGGTTTGCAGATCGTTTACGACAATAGTCTTCCCATCTGGCGCGACGGAGACGACAGTTCCGACAACCGTGCGGAACGTTCCGGAGTAGACTTTTTCCGCCGTGATGGTTGATCCATCGTCGCTCTTGGCGCCGAGCACACGAACTTGGTCGCCCGCTTGTATATCGGCGGCCTTCGACTCAACTGGCGTCTTCGGATTTTCCGGCGAATAACGTGTGTACTGGGACACCTTGGCCAGATCTACAGTGACCGGCTTTGGCCCGTCGGTTCCCCGCACCGTCATGATCAGATCTGAACCGCTTGGATCGATCGAATCAACCACGCCAGAAACGCCCCGAGCCTTCCAATCCGCAATCTCCTTCTGATGAACCTCCTCAACCGCGGTCGCCGTCATAACAAGAACACTGGCAGCATCGATTGAATCTGTCGCGCCTTCCGGCTTATGGCCACGCACTGAGACGCGGTCGCCGACGGCCAATTGTTCGGCAGTCAGGCGCGTCGCCGATTTCAAGCTCAGATCGGGGCCCACTTTCAAAATGGTCTTCGTATTGGCGATGGAGACGTTGTAGGGAGTACCTGTCTGATCCTCTTTCACGACCATTTTGCCTTGTGACGCATCGACCGAGGTGATTGCGCCGACGACACGATCGGCTGTTCTTGAGGGGGTTTGTTGAGCGAGCGCCGAGGGCCCAAACAACATTCCGGCGGCTAGGATAACAGATAGATACTGAAGCATAAGTAGCACATGGCCGGACTTTTCCCGGCGTTCTGAGGTTGACAATAAAAGAGGGCGAAGGCTACTTAGTTCCGGTTACGGCGAAATGGAGACGCAGCGGCAACTTTCTGTGTAGCGAAGTGTAAACGCAGGGGCCTAATGGAAACGGCGTGTGCCGCTAGTATTGGCACGCGCCGTGATCTTCTGAGTTAACGCTAAGCGGGTATCTGTTAGGCGGCGTTAACGAGCAGCTCTTCAAACATGTCGTTGCCTTCGTCGTGATTGCGATCGGCTTGCTCCTGGCACTGGATACAGAAAGGAGCCCACGGTACCGCGGCAAGACGCTTTGGACTGATCTCCTCTTCACAATGCAGACACGTTCCAAAAGAGCCATCCTCAATTCGACGAAGCGCAGAGCGAACGTTGCGCAAAAGATTAGATTCCCGGTCCAGATTACGAATCGCCAGCTCACGCTCGGCCGCATGTTGTACTTCATCGAGGGCGTCCGCACTTTTCTCGATGGTAATGGCATCGCGGTTGCGAACAACTAGTTCCAATTCGTCCTGCTTGGTTTCCAGGATCTTCTTAAATTTGCTCAGTTCAGTCTTCGTCATTTTATTTCTCCTAATTACTCTTACTTACAATTTGCTACTTCCACCGAAATACGCCGGGAAAAACTCCAGGCGCTCTCCGCAAAAAAATTCGAAGCAGCCAAGTTACTTCGTATAGACGTAGGTGCTCTCGAAAAGGTTCACAATCGGCATTGTGCTTTAGCGCTTCGCCTGGGCACTCAAACTGGCCCCTGGTCGGCATCACCACACTAGTTGCAACGCGCTTTCTAGCCGCGTCGACAACAAATAAAGTTAGGCTCTTCCAAGTTTCAAGTATGCAAACATACATCCGTTGGGCATGGAAAGCAAACTCCGTTTCCAATCCCGGCGACAAAAGCCGCGCGACGGATGCCTTTTCGAATCCCCAAATCATACCACACCCCATTAGCAATTCAAGCGCCAAAGGTACAATACAAATTTCCTGTACCCTGCGCCTTCCGCCGACCAGGCGTGAGAACGGCGTCTCAGCGTCGGCGTCATATTTGAATATCCTATCGGCCAATCCGTCACAAAACCTTACGGCTGCAAGCACATTGACGGATGAAAGTTTTTGCAGTTTTCCCGAATTTTGCCAGGGATGTGATTCAGCCTACCGTTCGAATGGTCCAGGTGCAAGTGGTTTTCCTAAGACTTTGACTAGCGTAGGAGAGCCCTTACCAGCACCTTCTGTTGTTCTAAAGTGGGCGCAGTAGGAAGTTTCTCTCAGGTGGTACGAAATAAAGTAACAGCTGGCTCGACGGCGACCAAACAGCTATAGAAAGTCGGACCGTTTCCGAGATCCGTAAGCCGGTCAGAAGTGAGTGAATTGATGCCTTTTCCGTTGGGACTTGCCTGATTCCAGCGCATAGTGGGGCAGCGAATGACACCGCGTCCAACGCATTCGGTCAAATGCGCACGAAAGTAGCATTCGCCTCGATTGTTATAGACACGAACGGACATTCCCTGCGCGATTTCGCGCACTCGTGCATCGTCTGGGTGTATTTCAACCACTGAAGTCTGGCGATCGGTCGAAGCCCGATTTCCGAAAGTGGAGTTCATGCTGTTGTCATTCTTCGAAGAAATCAATTCGAAAGGAAACTGGCGGCGGAGGTTCGGATCGCCGAGCCGCGACTCGACAGGTGGGGCGTACTGCAGGTCTTGAGCGCCGAATTCAAAGCGGCCGGATGCGGTTCGAAAGCCGCCTTCGGCGAACGGCAGGAAGGGCTTACCCGACGGGGAGACATTTAGCCTCACAGACTGCTCTCGTTCGAGTTGCTCCAACGTAATGCCCGCCAAGAATGGCGAAGAGGTATTGAGGAGAGCCCGCATCATGTCATCCTCGCTCTCGTCGAAACATGGGTCATCAAACCCCATACGCTTCGCGAGCATGCGAAAAACGTTCACATTTGACTTCGCTTCTCCTAGCGGAGCGAGTGCTGGCCGAGCCATCTGCAGATAGTAGTGTCCGTATGCGAGGTAAAGATCAGTGTGTTCCAAGAACGTGGTTGCCGGAAGCACGATATCGGCATGATGGGCTGTGTCGGTCGAAAACTGCTCCAGTACTACGGTGAATAGATCCTCGCGCCTGAGTCCAGCGAGTACTGCCGTCTGATTAGGAGCGATCGACGCAGGGTTGGAGTTGTATACCACAAGCGCTTGCACTGGCGGCTCAGCTAACTCGGTCAACGCACTGCCGAGCAGAGCCATATTTACCAGCCGCGCCTGACGTTTTAGCGGCGATTGCCACTGCAGATCGGGCCGTTCCAACGCGTCGCTATTAAACTCGAATGCGCCCGAGGTCGTTAATTGCAGCCCGCCACCCACTTCGCGCCAGGAACCGGTAATGACGGGCAGCGCCGCAATCGCACGGACGGCACTGCCGCCACGTTCGCTGCGCTGCAATCCGTAATTGGCCCGGATCGCGGCGGGACGCACGGTGGCGTATTCTATTGCTAACTTTTCGATATCCTCGGCTGACAACCCAGTTAAGAGCGATACATGCGAAGGCGAATAGGATCGGCACAATTCTTCGATTTCGGCAAATCCGTCGCTGTAGCTCTGAATGTACGCAGCATCTTCCAGCTTTTCGCGCAGGATCACGTGAATCATGCCCAGAGCAAGCGCAAGGTCCGAACCCGGATTAACGGCGAAATGACGGTCCGCCGTGTTGCCGGTCCGGTTACGCACCGGATCGATGACGTAGAATTTAGCCCCTCGGCGTCGCGCCTCGACAATCCAGGGCCAGAGGTGGACGTTGGTCCCGAGAATGTTCGCGCCCCAAGCCAAAATCAACTTCGATTGTGCGAATTGTTCCGGCTCGGTTCCCAGCTTGCAGCCTTGCGATAGCATTAATGCTGTTCCGCCGGCTTTTGAACAGATGGTGCGGTCTAACCGTGATGCGCCTAGCCGGTGAAAGAACCGGCGATCCATGCCGCCGCCGTTAAGCAGACCCATCGTGCCCGCATAGCTATAAGGAAGAACTGCTTCCGGCCCGTATTGAGCCGAGATTGATTGGAGGCGCGAGGCTATCTCTTCAATCGCGTCATCCCAGGAGATGCGCTCAAATCGACCCTCGCCTTTAGCTCCAACGCGGCGCAAAGGATGAAGAATTCGCTGAGGATCGTATTGCCGGTCGAGATATTGGGCGACCTTGCCGCAGAGGAACCCCCGCGTAATCGGGTGATCCGGGTTGCCGCGAAGCTTAGTTGCCCGGCCAGATGCATCGACGGAGACGTGAATCGAACAGGTATCAGGACAATCGAGCGCACAGACGGAGGTTTTCATCTCTCTCACCCACCAGAACAAGTCTAGCGGTCGAGAGAACCGCTAGCGGTTTTTCAGGCGACCGCTTCGAAGTACTCGTCTGGTGGAGTGCATACCAGCATGAGCGTATGCTCGTTTCGCGGCGAAATCTCAAATTCGTGATAAAGAGTGAGCAGCTCGACTAAAGAGTCTTTAAATCCGAGAAATACGGAGGAGCGGCGTTGCCACGCACACAGGGTCTGTAAATGGGCGGCAAGTTGGGAGAAGGTAATCGTTTCAGGAGTCGCGAAGCGTGGGTAACAATCTAAGGTCAGCAGAAGGGTACCGTCTTCTGCCCAAGCGTATCGCACTGCTCTAACCGCATGCGCTTGGTCTAAGTAGACGGCACGGACTGCCATCGACAACTCAGCGGGGGAACGCCCACGTAGATCATCGAGCAACTGTGTATAGGTGATTGTTACAGCATAGCGGGAGCTAGAGGGCTCCCGCTATAAAATTTTCTTAACCAATACGAAAAACTTCCGATTTAGCCCTTAGGATCTTTCCTAAGCATGCTTTTCCTCTTATCGGTTAAGACTTCACGCCTGACAGCCGAGCTGGCGGGCGTTGTTGCAGCAGCAGACGGAAGTGGAGGCGGAGTATCACGCGACTCAGCACGAGTGAGGATCCGAGGCCGTGGGGACGGAGTATCCACTTCCTCCCCCATCTCGTTGAAGCGTTGCACCTCAGCTTCCTCATGGCTGACGGTTATGTCCTGAGTTACTGTTTCCAGATCCTCGTATTTTGTGATGTGAATTTCTTCGGCCACCACCAACCGCTTCTCGATTTGGATTACTTCGGCCATCACAGGAATGATGAGAGTATTTCCGGAGCGGTATGGCTCTTGAGGTCCGTCAACGGGTCTATTCACTCTAATTCGTTTAATCTCCGCATGCTCCTTCCGGAGTTGCTGCTCCACTACCTGATCTTCGCCGATTACCCGCTTAGTCACGCGAACGGCCCCGGTTTGAACCGGGGCCGCCTCCGCAGATAACCTTTCGGCGACGACAGGGATTACAGTTACATGGTCGTCCGACTGCATGATCTATCCTTTTTAAGCCGTTTTGTGGGTTAGCCGATGCCACCCGTAACGCACGGAATCTTTCATGCGGTCCCATGCACTATTCGGATAGCGTCGCGCGTATTCTGTCTTAAGATCACTTTCGACGTCTTCGAAGCGGCGGTTTTGGTATCTAGGATCTGCGGCCATGTTGTAGCCAAACCCGTAGGCGCCGGCATAGTAGTCGTAAGGTTGGCCGGTGGACCGATAATTAGTCTCATAATCCCGGCGGAATGCAGCATCAGTCTCTTGGTCATATTGCCGAGACGCTGGCGAATTTGTCTTCTCCGCTGTCGTCGTAGCCTCGATCGGTTGCACATCAACTTCGGTTCGCCGGACTTTCCCGCTGACCTTTTGTGTTCGCTCGGTGGTTTCTTTGCCGACGCGTATCTCTTCAACAACGCGCGCCTCTTTGGTTACCACCGGTACTTCAGCAAACTCCTGAACCTCGAAAACTTTTTCTTGGCCCATGTGCAGGTTCGTTCCAGCGGCCGCAGGCCGGTCGACGCGTTGACGGTTAACCGTTACATGTTCTTCCCGTAGATTTACGTTTTCTTCGACTGGCTGTTCAACGACACGCGAGTACACGCGGACACCGCCCCGGAGAACCCTCCGCTTTTCAACCTTCAAATCTTCTTCAATCACGGGGACGGACTGCTGATTTCCTGCTTGGGCTCCAGCTGTACCTCTTGAGGTGCCGGTGGGCGGATTCGCAGCAACGCGAGTCCTGTCGGCGGTTGTCGCCGTCGCCGCTGATTCTCTCAGAGCGGTCTTTTCGCTTATCGGCTTCTCCGTTGCGGTACGGGTAGTTGTCTTGGAATCTTCTTCCTGGATATCAAGAGGAGAGTGCCGGTTGATGATGTCGACAATCCTATTCTCATCTTGATCAAGCGTGTCCACACTTAGGATCACGTTTCCCTGATTTACCGCCTTTTCGTAATTATCACGATCATGGGCATTTTCGGTGTCATTGCCGAACATGGAATGCCACCATCCCTTTACGCCTCCCTCTTCTTCGTAGGCAATGCCTGTACCAGACTGATAGGTGTTTGTCGCGTTTGCGGACGCAACCAAAATTCGATCGCGATGAACGCCGACTGCTTGCAGCTCAGTAGCTGTCGCGTCTGCCTCAGATGCCTTTCGGAACACCGCAACCAGCGTTGTTCGAGTTTTTGTCGCCATATTTCATTAGCCTCCACCGAGTTCGACTGGTTACCGGCAAGATAGTTATCTAATAAACAGAACGTCCGGTGGAACTACCTAATGTAATTTAGCGATGACTGGCGCGTTGCAGACGATCGAGGATGCCCGCCCATGCGGGAAGATTTGGCGGTTTAAAGATGCCAATCCAGTCGTAGCCGGCTTGATCGGCACGATGAAGTTCGGCGTACAGCAACGTTGCGAACGCCTCAGGGTTCGACGGCAGTTCTAAGATCCAGCCGCGGCCAAGTGGCAGAGTTTGATCGGGATCCAGTAAATAGATACGAGTTTTGGGGGCGTAGTGTTTAGGACGTAAACCAGGCGCGAGTGAGGGGCGAGGCGCCGCCGGCGGTGTTCGGAAGGAAATTAGTGCTACGCTCTCCAATTCCTGCTGCGTGATCATGCCCGGCCGCAGAATGACAGGGTCAGCATCGAGCAGAGACACAATGGTTGACTCAATGCCCACCTCGCAGGAGCCGCCGTCGAGGATCATGTCGACACGATCTCCTAAGCCTTCTAATACATGGTGGGCCGTTGTGGGAGAAACCTGAGTAAAGCGATTGGCACTCGGCGCAGCAATGGGGACACCTGCGAGACCAATGAGTTCCAGCGCCAAAGGGTGCGATGGTACGCGGACGCCTACGGACGAAAGGCCGGCCGTGACCAGATCCGGTATGGCAGCGGACTTAGGCAAAACCAACGTCAAAGGCCCAGGCCAATAGCGCTCAGCGAGCCGGTGAGCAATCACCGGCCAACTGGCAACTACGGATTCCGCCATCTCTTCGCTGGCGACGTGCACGATGAGTGGACTTGAGGTCGGGCGATCCTTAGCGGCATAGATGCGAGCTACGGCATCCGTGTCAAAAGCGTTCGCACCCAAGCCATATACCGTCTCCGTGGGGAAAGCGACGAGTTTTCCCTGTCGAATGAACTCAGCTGCGCGAGTTACGTCGTCAGGGTGTGACATGCGCTACTCCGGCAGATCGTCCTTGGCATCGCCAACGGTTTTGCCAGTCTTGCGCCACACGAGATAGGCGTGGAGTAACGAATCGATATCGCCATCGAGCACACGGTCAACATCGCCGATTGCAAGTTTGGTGCGGTGGTCTTTGATCATTCGATAAGGGGCCAAAACATAACTGCGGATCTGGCTGCCGAAGTTGATTTCGAGTTTAGAGTCCTCAAGCTTACGGTCCGCAGCACGTTTCTTATCCATCTCGTACTCATAGAGCTTCGCACGAAGTTGCTTCATCGCGCTGGCGCGGTTCTTATGCTGGGAACGCTCGTTTTGACATTGAACGACAATGCCAGTGGGTAGGTGAGTGAAGCGGACGGCCGATTCCGTTCGGTTGACGTGCTGGCCGCCTGCGCCGCTTGCGCGAAATACATCGATCTTCACGTCGTCTGGTTTGATGTCGATGTTAATGTCGTCGTCGATCTGAGGGTAAACAAAAACCGAGGCAAATGAAGTATGCCGCCGCGCATTGGCATCGAAGGGCGAAATGCGGACTAGGCGATGAACACCGACTTCCGATTGCAGTTGGCCGTAGACGTTCTCGCCGTTAATCTCAAACGTAACGGATTTGATGCCCGCGCCTTCGCCTTCAAGACGATCGGTAATCACGGCTTCGAAATTCTTACGCTCGGTCCAGCGAAGATACATGCGCAAGAGCATTTCAGCCCAATCCTGGCTCTCTGTTCCGCCAGCGCCGGGATGAATCGTGATGATGGCATCACGGAAATCATTTTCGCCTGAAAGCAACATACCAGTTTCCAGGTCTTCGAGCTTCGATTGAAGCGTTTTCATCTCGCGTTCGATGTCCGGGATAACGCTTTCGCCCTCCCGCGCGAGTTCAAACAGCGTGTCGATATCGGAAGTGGCCGAAATTACCGAGGCGGCCTGCTGAATGGCCTGCTCCAGACGCTTCCGCTCCTGCATGATGCGTTGACTTTTTTCCGGTGAATTCCAGAAATCGGGGTTCCCGATCTCCTGCTCGACTTCATTCAATTGCTTGCGTTTGGCGGGAGCGTCAAAGATAGCTCCGAACAGCGTCAGCTTGCTGCCGGAGCGAAACGTACTCTCTTTCCAACTCTTCCAGGGTCATCAGGAGCTAGTGTACAGCCCCTTCTTTATAAGAAGGAAAGTACGCCGTTATTCGTTACAATGAAGGTACGAACTTCAACGAAGCGAAATGGGTGGGAACCTTCGCGTCCCGCTTACGAGAGTGCGGTCCAGCCGATCCCGCTACTCAGTTTAAGCCCAACCGTAACAACTAATGCCGCAATCCACAGAACCCGAGTTAGGTATTAACAGCTGGCTAGAGGACGAACTCTATTACCAGTATCAATTCGACCGGAAAAGCGTCGACGCCGAATGGAGTGCCTTACTAGAGCATACAGATTCGAATGGAGAGGGACCGAACGGAGAGGAAACTCCTGCTCCGGTGCAGGCGGAAGCCGAACCTTTGATTGCGTCAGCAACTTCTGCGCCTGGTCCGTCAGTCCCATCACCGGCTGTTGCTGCGCCCGTGGCTAATCCGCTGCCTGCTGCTGCGCCCGCATCCGTTACGCCGCCACCTCCTATTGCGCCGGCGCCCCAGGAGGCCAAGCCATTAGCCCCGGTCGTCAAGCCGCAGGCGTCGGTACAGGCTGTTAAGACCGTCGGCCCGGGCGATCAATTGATGCCGTTACGCGGCGCTGCCGCACGTATCGCCGAAAACATGACGGCGAGCCTGGCAATTCCGGTAGCAACGTCATACCGGCAAGCCCCAACGCGCATTCTTGAGGAGAATCGCAATGGCGTCAATAAACACCGTGCATTGCAGGGACGAAGCAAACTCAGCTTCACCCATTTCATCGCTTGGGCGATTGTGAAGGCGCTGAAATCGAATCCTTCGTTAAATCACGCGTTTGCCGAAAACGGCGGCGAGCCATTCCGTGTGCTTCGTTCGCAAGTAAATATCGGCCTAGCCGTCGACGTGGCGGGCAGAGACGGCGTACGGTCGTTACGAGTACCCAATATAAAGAACGCCGACGGCATGACCTTCGGGCAATTTGTTACCGCCTATGACGACATCGTTGCGCGGGCTCGCAATAACAAGCTAACGGTTCCTGATTTTGAAGGAACGACAATTTCGCTGACAAATCCAGGAACGGTTGGGACGTTCAGCTCAGTTCCCCGGCTGCTGCCAGGTCAAGGCGCAATCGTAGCCACCGGCGCCATGGACTATTCGGCGCAATTTGCTGCGACGAACGAAGAGACGCGCGCCATGCTCGGTCTGAGCAAGGTTCTTATGATCAGCTGCACGTACGATCACCGCATCATTCAGGGTGCGGAATCGGGCGCCTTCTTAGCCAAGGTAGAGCAATTGCTGACGGGTGAAGACGGTTTTTATAACGCTATCTTCAAAGATCTGAAAATTCCTTATCTCCCTGTGCAATGGCAAGTCGACAGCCGGATGTCACCGCAGCGCTTTGCTTCGGCGAATACCGACGTGGCGAAGGAAGCATCGGTCATTCAGATCATCAATTCGTACCGGGTGCGTGGACACTTAATCGCAAACACCAATCCGCTGGGAAGTGAACCGGCGTCTCATCCGGAACTTGATCCGGCATCGTATGGGCTCACAATTTGGGATTTGGACCGGCCGTTTCTGGCAGGCGCCGTGAAAGCGCCCAGTGGCGCCATAGCCTCCTACATGCAGCCCTACGAAACGCTGCGCGAAATTCTGGATCGGTTACGAACGACGTATTGCGGCACTCTGTCGGCCGAGTACATGCACATCCAGGATCCAGCCCAGAAGCAATGGCTGCAGGACCGGCTGGAAGCGACCATGAGCCAATGGCCTCTAGATGAAGGGGTGCGGCATCGCATCCTGAATCGATTAATTCAGGCCGAAGAGTTTGAACAATTTCTACAGAATCGATTTGTTGGCCAAAAGCGTTTTGGCCTGGAAGGATGCGAGTCGGCCATCGTTGTCCTGGACGAAGTATTAGAGCGCGCAGCCAACCAGAATGCCCACGAGGCCGTGATCGGTATGGCCCATCGCGGCCGCTTGAACGTGCTGGCAAACGTTGTCGGCAAGTCGATGGCGCAGGTGTTTTCGGAGTTTGACGGCGAACCCGATCCCGAGAGTGTTCAGGGTTCCGGCGATGTGAAATATCACTTGGGCGCCAGCGGCATCCATCGTTCAACGCAAGGCAAAGAAATTCTCGTTTCGGTCGCGTTTAATCCCAGCCACCTTGAAGCCGTCGATCCCGTTGTGGAGGGTCTGGTTCGGCCCAAACAAGACCGCCTGGGGGATAGCGAGCGTGCGCGCGTCATTCCGATTTTGATTCACGGCGATGCGGCCTTTGCCGGTCAGGGCGTCGTGGCCGAGGTGCTGCAGCTTTCTCAGTTGGAAGGGTATCGGACGGGGGGCACGATTCACCTGATCATCAACAACCAGATCGGGTTCACAACCAATCCGTTTGAGGGACGGACAAGCGTGTATTGCACCGATGTCGCCCGGTCCGTTCAGGCGCCCATATTGCATGTCAATGCCGACGATCCGGAAGCATGCCTGCGCGCAGCGCAACTTGCCTACGATTATCGCCAGGAATTTAAGCGCGATGTGGTAATCGACCTGATCGGCTATCGGCGGCAGGGCCACAATGAAGCCGACGATCCAAGCTATACCCAGCCTGTGATGTACCGCAAGATTAAGGCGACTCCGACCGCCCTCACTCAATACAGTGAGCGACTGGTGCGGGAGAAGTTGGTGACCAAAGAGATGGTCAATAGCTTGCGGGAGCAGACGCGGTCGCGGCTAAACACGGTTTACGACGAAGCGCGCAAGCATCGCGAGCAGTTTGTTATCGAAGAGTTTGCTGAAGCGCCGATCGAGCAGGTGAATCAACCGATTCCGGCTACGGCGGCGGACTATAAAACACTCGCGCAAGTGGTCGAGCGTTCCACTCAATTGCCTGAAGAGTTCCACTTACACCCGAAGTTGAAGGGCTTATTGGATAAGCGCGCCGAAGTTCTAAACGGAGGGACGATCGACTGGGGCTTTGCAGAAACGCTGGCATTCGGGAGTCTCGTGATGGAAGGGACGCCGGTGCGACTCAGTGGGCAGGATGTATCTCGCGGCACCTTCACGCAGCGCCACTTGGAATTCAGCGATTATGAGACCGGCGAAAATTATGTCCCGCTGAAGCACTTGAGCCCGCAGCAGGCCAAGTTTGAGGTGGTGGATAGTCTGCTAAGCGAATACGCGGTCGTGGGTTTCGAATTCGGCTACAGCGTTGCGGATCCGTTAACGCTTGTGATGTGGGAAGCCCAATTCGGCGACTTCGCGAATGGCGCCCAGATCATGATCGATCAGTTCCTGGTGTCGGCCGAATCGAAATGGAACCAACCGAGCGGTTTAGTATTGCTTTTGCCCCACGGTTTTGAGGGACAAGGCCCGGAACATTCCAGCGCTCGTATGGAGCGCTTCCTGCAGCTTTGCGCCGAGAACAACATGCAAATTTGTAACTGCACCACACCGGCACAATATTTCCATTTACTCCGCCGGCAGATGCATGGCGGACATGATCGCAGAGGTGTGCGCAAGCCATTAGTAGTGTTCACGCCCAAATTTCTGCTGCGCTATGGGAAGGCGACATCGCGGTTGGAAGAACTGACCAGCGGAGCATTCCAGGAGGTGATCGGTGATGGGCAGGCCATCGGCCAGCAGGTAAAGCGCATCCTACTTTGCTGCGGAAAGATTTACTATGACCTGTTGAACAAGCGATCAGACCTGGGCCGCAACGATGTGGCCATCATCCGCCTGGAGCAACTATATCCATTTCCACTGCAGCGGCTGACCGACATTTTGCGGCGCTATTCCGATTCTGCAGAGTTGTTCTGGGTACAGGAAGAGTCGGAGAATATGGGCGCCTGGGCCTTTGTCGAAGAGCAGATGCAAACGATCATCAATCCCAACGGCAATGGCGGACCGATCAAACGCCAATTGCGTTATATCGGCCGGCCTACTGCGGCGAGTCCTGCGGCCGGCGCGCACAAAGTACACGCCGATCAGCAGACTGCTCTGGTGGAGGAAGCGTTTTCAAGCACGCCGGGCGCGATTCGCAAGGCACGCCGCTTAGTGAGAAAGAAGCGATAAGGATCTAACTCCAGGTGATCTCGTCACCAGGAAGCAGCGGCAGACGCAGAGCATCGGGATCGGCAGGATTGATCTTGATCGGTACCAACCGGCCTTTGTAAAGCCGCTTCATTGCAAGATGGCGGGGATGAGGGACCAGGCTCGACAGCATGCTTCCCCAGCCTACGTTTTGCGTTTTACCATTGACAGAAATTTTGATCTCCACCGATACCGAGCAAGCTTCTGGAAATACGGTGCAGTGGAACGATGTGCCGTCGCACACGGAGTCGGACTGAGCGGCAAGCTGATTGAGTTGGCTGACTGAATCGGCTCCTAAGAGAGCCGAGCCATGGGAGTCTTTGTTGCGGGCGAAAACAAGTTCGTAATAGAGGCGGTAATAACGGAATTTCAACCCTTGCTCGGGAATCAGTTGCTGAACGGGCGCGTCGTTTGCCGGGCGATCCTTCATGTGCCGCACCGAGAGCAATCGAAGGCCTTGGTCCGACACGGCATATTGGGCGGTCTCGGTTCCTAAATATCCTTTTAACCCTCGCCGTGAAGCTCCTTTTTCGTAATAGGCGTTTTCGATTTGGATTTCCATCGTCGGCCGCAGATCGATCGAGTCTCGAGCGCGATCGAAGCCGTTATAGTCTCGCAGGATGTCAGGGTACGGCGTTTTGCTCGAATCGGGAGCCTTCAATAGATAAGCGGGGTGATGCGGAATGACGCTGTAGTGAGCAAGGCACGCTGTGAGTAAGAGAACACTGAGCAGCAGCGCCGTTTGCAACGCCTTATTCATAGCGCAACGCGACCAACGGATCGACATTTGCGGCCTTCGCTCCGGGAATCCAAGAAGCAAGAGCCACTACGGCGCCGAGAAAGACGGCAGCTGCTGCGAAAACGGCTGGGTCATTCGGCGATACCCCATACAGTAGGCTCCCCATTAAACGCGTTAGGCCATATGCCGCCGCTATTCCGCTCGCTATCCCGCACCAGCCGATTAACAGGCCTTGTCCTATCACCATTTGCAGAACGGTACCTCGTTCTGCGCCGAGAGCCAAACGAATTCCGATCTCGCGGACTCGTTGCGTCACCGAATAAGAGATCACGCCGTAGACGCCGACAATAGCCATCACGATCGCCGATGCAGCAAAAAGCCCCAGCAGGATTAGCTCGAATCGCCGAGTTGAGATCGTAGCTGACAGCATGTGGTCCAAGCTCTGTACGTCGTACACCGGTTGTGCCGGATCAACCCGGGACGCACTGCTGCGCAGGTTAGGCGCGAGTCCTAATGCGTCTCCAAACATTCTCACCGCAACAGTCATGGTCGTATTCCCGCCTTCCAAATTCGGAGAGACGAGACGAAACAGTTCTGGTCCGGGGTCGGCGTCTAATTTGGCGTACTTCAAGTTCGCAACCACGCCGACCACTCGGATGGGGCGTCCCAGTCCATCAATCTTTCCGCCTAACGGATCTCGGTTGCCAAAGGCTCGGCGCGCCATCGTTTCGTTAATGACGCTTGCGTCGGAGCCATCGGCATTGGTGAGCCACCTGCCTTTCAACAAACGCATCCCGATGGCTTGAAAGTAGCCCGGGGAGACCAGGGTGTCTCGAAACTCATCGATCGGCGGGGGAACCGGTCTTTTGGACCTGACAATATAATCTTCCCCATCCGCTATCCCAAAGGCCTTCACTCCCGGCAGGGAACCTATGCGCTCCAGCAACCTGTTAAAGTAGGCAACCTGCTTGCCTCTTTCCGTATACTGAGGCCCGGACAGCGCAACCTTCATCACCACCGAGTCTTTGGGCGCGAATCCGGGCGGGTTAGTGTACATCTTCCAAAAACTCTTGATCATTAGTCCCGCGCCCGTTAGGAGAACGATCGACAGAGCAAGTTCAAGAGCGACGAGCAACGGTCGAATGTGGATTCTCGATGGGCCGCTAACGGACCTCGTCGCGCCATCCTTCAGGGCGTTCTGAACATTTGTTCTGAAAACCACGGCTGCGGGTCCGGCGCTGAACAGGATGCCGCTCCCCAGGCATAAGCCAAAGGTGAAGGTCAAAACCATCCCGTCCAACGATGTAGTGTTCAAACGTGGAACGGAGGCCGGACCGTAACGAACCAATAAAAGGACGATCGCCTGCGCTAAGAGCAAACCGGCTGCGCCACCGAGTAGTGCAAGCGCCATGCCCTCGACCAGGAATTGCCGTAGCACGCGAGTTGCGCCGGCGCCGATTGCCGTTCGAATGGCGATCTCCTGCCCGCGTGCCGCCCCACGGGCAAGCAACAGGTTTGCAACGTTGGCGCAGGCAATTATCAGCACGAATAGACCTGCGATTTGCAGGATCATGAGCGCCCATCGGTTGTTTCCAACCAATTGAACATCAAGCGGGACAAGGGCCATCCGAGAAACCCCAGGAAACCACCGATCTGGATACTCCTTGAGAATTGCGCCTTCAATCCCGCGAAGCTCTGTCAACGCTGCCGCTACCGAACGCCCGCCTCTTAACCGTCCGGCGACAAACAGACGAGATGGCTTTGCTCGCGACAGAGGGGTCGCAGGCACATACACGCTTGGTTCCACACTCCCTAGCCCGCTCCACCAATCCTGTGAAAAGAAGAACCCAAAGCTCTTAGGCAGAACCCCTTCAACAGTGACCGGTCGGCCGTCAATCTCTATGATCTTCCCGATAATGCTGCGATCTCCTCCGAATTCTCGTTGGAAGCATGCATACGAAAGCACAGCCACCGGCCCTAGCTTCTCTTCTCTTGCTGTGAACAATTGGCCGAAAAGCGCATGTGCGCCGGTTAGCGGCCAGAAATCGCCGGCTACCGACACGACCCTCAATTGCTGCGCCATCTCACTCGAAGAAACAGTTTCGTCAGAGTAGAAGTAGCCGGCGAGCGCCTCGAACGACGCGGCACGCGCCTCCCACACCGCAAAATCCGACCCCGCGATGCCCGGTTTGAAACGTCCAGCCCCCGGCACCGGAACGTCCGAGAAAGCGACGATCCGGTTCGCCTGCGGATAAGGAAGTGGCTGGAGCAGAACCGTATTTATCACGCTGAATATCGCCGTACTCACGGCTATCCCAATCGCGAGCGTCAGTATCGAGACGGCCGCGAATCCAGGATCCCGGCGAAGTATTCTCAAACCGAATCGCACGTCGAGTACGATTTCGTCGACAACTGCCGCGATCCACACTTCTCTGGCGCGCTCCTTCACTAACTGGATATTGCCAAAAGCTCGAACAGCGGCGTAGCGCGCCTCGTCCGGTGGCATTCCTCGCGCAATGTTATCGAGTGTTTCGCGCTCGATATGGTCTTGAATGTCATGCTCAAGCCGGCTCAACATCCGCTTACGCCGCGACATTAATTCCCTTCGCGTCCGAAGCGATCTGGTCTCGCCTAAAAGGCATTCTACGCGAAGTTTATAATGACTCACCTAGAATGTCAAGGCGAGTGCTCACTCATCGCGATGGGCTGCGCCGAGTTCAAAAGCCGGCAGGCAGATGGCAACGTATTCCGCCGGCTCGTTTGGCGTACTGTAATGAACCCATTCGCCCGGCTCCGCAATCAAGGCTTGGCCGCCCCGAACATCCATCGATCCGCCTTCGAACTCGACGTGTAGCAGACCGGAAAGCACCAGCGTCAACTCACGAAAACCAGGTCTTTGCCCGGGCTCACTCCATCCGGCAGGACTTCTCATGTGTGCGATGCTGACCTCGGACGTTTGACTGTTGACGTGCCCAATGTATTCATCGATTCGCTTGCCACCTGGGACGGGAATGGATGTCGGCGCAGAGATAAGTCTTGGCATAGCGTGAAAGAGGAGATCTAGAGTTCGGCGTCTACTTCGATCTCTATCAACATGCGCGGATCGATCAGCCCCCGCACTTCAAGCATGGTGGCACAAGGGCGGACTGCATCGAAGAACTCCTTGTGTGCCCGGCCATATTCTTCCCATCGCGCGATATCGGTGACGTACATTCGCGTACGAACAACATTCGCGAGGCTAGCGCCTACCTGGGCCAAGGCGCGCTCAATATTTCGTATGCATTGCACAGCTTGCGCATAACCATCGTTTAGGCCGACCAGATTTCCGTTCTCCGCGGTGGCCGTTGTCCCGGTGAGGTAGATACGGGTACCAACCTGTACCAGACGGCTGTAGCCGACAATGTCTTCCCACTTAACTCCCGATGTAACCTTATGACGTTCTTGCAAAGCAGGCTCCCTTACGCGGATTGTAGCGTCAGAATGAACCGCGTGCCTTTACCGAGTTGGCTCTCGACATTAACAGTGCCGCCCATTCGTTCCACAACTTCTTTCACGATCGGCAGTCCGAGCCCCGTACCGCCCGCCGTTCGACCTCGAGCTTTATCGACGCGGTAAAACCGTTCGAAGATCCGTTTTAAGTCTTCGCTTGGTATACCAATGCCAGTGTCCGCAACGGATATACGTACGCGCCCATCGCCAGTCCGTTCGCATTCGACGATCACTTCGCCGTGTTCCCGATTGAACTTTACGGCGTTGTCGAGAAGATTGACCAATGCCTGTTCCAGGCGAAAGCGATATCCGGTCACTACACACTCCGCGCAACGATCGCGGTTGATGCGAACGGCTCGAACGACGGCAGAGCTTTGGACGGTGTTGATGGCCGAATCCACCACCTCGCGAACAGAGACGCGATCCGGAGAGTCGGCAGGGGCATTCGAATCGAGTTCCGAGAGCACAAGTAAGTCCGAAGCGATGTTATTCAAACGGATGGCTTGCGCAAGAATTACCTCTACAAATTTTCGATTGATCTTCTTGTCTTCCAGCGCCCCATCCAGCAGCGTTTCGGAATAGCCTCG
Source organism: Bryobacteraceae bacterium (assembly GCA_049802535.1). Classification (GTDB taxonomy): domain Bacteria; phylum Acidobacteriota; class Terriglobia; order Bryobacterales; family Bryobacteraceae; genus Bog-105. The sequence continues at coordinate 17,597 of JBARMQ010000213.1, forward strand.
AATCGCCGTCAGGGGCGTCCGCAGCTCATGCGAAACATTAGCCACGAAGTCTTTGCGTGATTGCTCCTGTCGATGGATATCGGTCACGTCGTGAAGCACGGCGAGCGCGCCGCGGCGAGGAGATTCGCCGAGTGGCAAGGCGTGAGCCTCAAACCAGCGGCCATCGGCGGTCGGCGAACGGAATTGATCCTTTTCCGATTTACCGTTAGTGACTACGGTTTGCAAGATGTCGCGCAACGCGGGTTCGCGAACGACCTCATATAAGGTAAGGCCCTCGGTAAAAGGAGTGCGTGTGCTGAAGGCTTGGGCGAAGGCGTCGTTACAAAACACCACCTTTAAATCTTGGTCGACGGCGAGAACACCCTCGGCCATACCAGCCAGTACAGTTTCACGCCGGGAACTTTCAAGCTTCGACCGTTCCACAATGTGCCGTACTTGTTCCGCCATGCGTTTCATCGCGCGCGACAGATCGCGAAGTTCCGGTGGCCCTTCGTCGGGTAGATCGCCGTTTGCCATCGGCAGAGCGGCCGCGAAACGCTCCAAACGAGCCGCTCGTTCAGACCATCGTCTCGCCAGTATGTGAGTGAAGACGAAACCGCTCGCCGCTGCCAGAGCGAGCAGCAGCGCCAGTTTCCAAAATCCGCGCGATTGGCAGCAGGCGGAGGATTCAGCTGGTAGCCAGAATGCGGCCACCAAAATGACGACGACCGTAACCGCCAGCCAGCCGGCAATTAATTTTCCGACCGTACTCCCTTTCATGTTTTAGCGCAAAAAGCGGGTCACCACCATTTGCGCACATTGGACCATCACGCGCGAAAAAGATTTGTTTAATACTCCGCTACAGACGAATGACGGCGCCCGGGGCCACGTCAACCAGCCAGGTGTTTTAAGAACCAGCTCTGGCTATTGAAAGCGCGCTTGCCCCGTTCGTGCTCCGGCCTGGTGTACGTTCCGTCCGAATGCATGATCCGTGCGCACTCCTCGTCTTCCAGGTATTTGGCAAGAATGCGGTCTCGCAGGCGGCGGACCAGCTTCGCATTCTCAATCGGAAAGAGAATCTCGACGCGCCGGTTGAGATTCCGCGGCATGAGGTCGGCGCTGCCCACATAGATTTGTTCATCGCCGCCATTCTGGAAGTAGTAAATGCGGCTATGTTCAAGGAAACGGCCAATGATACTGCGCACGCGCACTGTTTCGCTCACGCCCGGAATGCCCGGACGCAAGCAGCAAACTCCACGAACGATGAGATCGATAGAAACACCGGCCTGTGCCGCTTCATACAACAGATGCGCCATCGGCTGATCTTCGAGTGCATTCATTTTGGCGATGATGTGGCCGTCACCAAACTGTTTGTGCCGATCGATCTCGCGGCGGATAAGCCGCTCTAGTCCAGGTCGCAGGCTATGCGGAGCGACAAGAAGTTTGCGATACGAGGTCTTAGCGGAATAGCCGGTCAAGTGATTGAAAAGATCGCTAATGTCTGCGCCAATCTCTTCATCGCAGGTGAACAGGCCCAGGTCCGTGTAGAGCTTGGCAGTCGATGGGTTATAGTTTCCAGTTCCGAGGTGGATATAGCGCCGGATACTGTCGCCTTCGCGCCGAACCACCATCGCTACCTTGCAATGAACCTTTAATCCCGGCAATCCATATACAACGTGTACGCCTTCGCGTTCCAGTTTTTGCGCCCATTCAATGTTGCTTTCCTCGTCGAAGCGGGCCTTCAACTCGACCAGAACAGCGACCTGTTTGCCATTCTGTATCGCTTCGAGCAAAGCCTCCACAATGGGCGAGTTGCGGCCAACCCGATACAGCGTCATCTTGATGGCTAATACATTTGGATCGCGAGCAGCAGCATTCAAAAAATCGACGACCGGCTGAAAGGATTCAAATGGCAGGTGCATCAAGATGTCGCCCTGCTGGATGGTCGAAAATAATTCAGGCTTGGCGCCCACGGTGAGGCCGGACGGCGTAAACGAAATGAACGGTTTGTCTTTTAGGTTCGGACGGTCGATGGAGAGCAACGCTTTTAGACGGCTGAGATCGATTGGGCCGTCAACGCGATAGACATCTTCCTGATCGAGTTCCAAATTACTCGTTAACAGATCAACCATCTTCTGGGGCATGGCCATGCTGATTTGTAGGCGCACCGCGTCGCGAAACCGGCGGCGCCAAACAGCTTCCTGCACGCTTTCCAGGAGATCGTCGGTCTCCAGTTCCTGAATTGCGAGTTCTGCATCGCGCGTGACGTGGAACACGTGAGATTCCACAATGTCCATTTCGGGAAACAGCATGCGAAGGTTGGCGATAATCACCTGCTCTAGCCATACAAATGCCAGATCGCCTCCCTCCGCCGGAACTGGCACAAGCTGCGGCAGTAAGTCTGGGACCTTTACCCGTGCAAAACGCTCAATGCCGTCGCCATTTCCAACTACCGTAGCCACATTCAGACTGAGATTCGAAATATGAGGGAATGGGCGGCCTTGATCGACCGCCAGGGGTGTCAGTACCGGATACACGACACGCCGGAAGTAGTCATCCAAGGCCATCCGCTGTTGGGGGCTCAATTCCCCAAGCTCTAAAATGCGCAGACCGGCATCCTTCAGCGCGGGCGTCAAATCGTCGCGCCAAAGTTTGTAGATGTCGCCGGTAATATTGGTCACTTCATGACGGATGAGCGCCAGCTGTTCGGCCGGCGCGCGGCCGTCCATGCTGATTTCGGTCGTGCGGGTTTCAATCTGTTGCCAAAGTCCAGCGACTCGCACCATAAAAAATTCGTCGATATTCGATCCCAAGATGGAGACGAACTTAATCCGCTCTAGCAACGGATTAGCCGGATCTGCCGCTTCCTCAAATACGCGGCGCTGAAAGGCGAGAAGGCTGAGGTGCGGATTTAAGTAGAGATCAGGCGAATCCAGCCGTGGAGCGGGAGGCAGGGCTTCGGCGTGAGTGCGCCTACGAGCGCTTCGAGGTGCTGACATATGAAGGCACTTGGCCTCTTACCACTTTAGAATGGCCCGAAAACTCGCCAGCGAGGCGGAGGAACCGCAACGGAACTTACCGGGAAGCATTGACCAGGATAGCCGAACGTTGTTACGATGCAATTGCGGGGTGGAGCAGTCAGGTAGCTCGTTGGGCTCATAACCCAAAGGTCGCAAGTTCAAATCTTGCCCCCGCAACACAAGTCCGGTTTACCACCCACCCTCAGCGAGATCCAACCCTTGGCGAGCGTGCCGGCATAACCGTTTCCAGTAGGCTGGGTCATGGCTCGTACTCAGTTGGATTGGGCTCGATTTCTGCCTCCCTTTGGCCTGGGGGCCGTCTCCAGCGAATTGGCCAATTTATTTTCCAACGAGGTAGTGTGCATGCAGGCGCCGGCGGATATCTGGGCTCAGCTCTTCGTTTTACGGGACTGCGTCCCGGAGAAAAGATGACGGAAGAGCTGGTCGGCGCAGGTGATTCGCAAGTCGGAACCATCAATGGCCCGCTCTCCGTCTGGGATACCCCGCGACTGTCGCCCGAGCGGCGCACTCATGTTGTCCAAAGGCTCACTCGCTGCGTCGCCGGCCGCAATCGAGCTAGCCTCGTGGAGACGTTGTGCTCATTTGTGCCGGAATACGTTCCGAGCGTATTGATGCAGGAGAACGCTGTGGCCTTCTCCGGCAATGGCAGCATTCGAGGATGAATCGTGAAGCGCACCGTTGCAGTCATCACGTCTTCGCGGGCGGACTACAGCCACTTATATTGGCCGCTTCGTGAAATTGTGGCTCATCCCGATTTGGATCTTAAACTCATCGCGATGGGCCCCCACCTTTCTCCTGAATTCGGGTCTACTGCGGCGGAAATTGAGAAGGATGGCATTGTTATCGATGAACGGATTGAGTGTCTTCTGAGTTCGGACACTGACGTGGGCATGGCTAAAACGATTGGCGTTGCAACCTTGGGCTTGGCAGATTGTCTAGGCCGTATGCGGCCGGATTTGATGCTGTTGATTGCCGATCGCTATGAAATGCTCGCGCCTGCGTCGGTAGCGCTCGCTCTGCGCCTTCCAGTCGCGCACATTGAAGGCGGCGAAGTGAGTGAGGGCGCCATTGATGATGCCGTCCGAAACGCTTTGACGAAGCTCAGCCACGTTCACTTCACGTCGACTCAACAAGCGAGGTCGCGAGTGATCGAAATGGGTGAGGAAGCGTGGCGCGTACACTGCGTGGGCGCACCGTCCCTCGATCATTTGCAGCGCAGCCGGCTGCGGACACGAGGGGAAATCGAACGTGAACTCGCTATCGACCCCGATCAACCTGTGATTCTGATTGCGTATCACCCGGCGACCATTGCGCGGGATACCACGTTTGAGGCAGACGCTTTGTTCATGGCTCTTGAAAGCGTTTCGGGCCAACTTGTGTTCTGCTATCCCAATGCCGACGCGGGCAGCCGAGCGTTGCTCGAAAGAGCGAGCTTGTTCATCGAAAAACACAGTAATGCAAAATTGTTTATCAATTTGAATCCGGTGTTGTATTGGAGCTTATTGCGTCGCGCTGATGTACTAGTAGGAAATTCTAGCAGCGGGATTATGGAAGCCGCAACATTTGGGATTCCTGCTGTGAACGTGGGCATCCGCCAACGCGGCCGGGAACAGGGACGGAACATACTGAACGCCGCGCCTACTGAAGCCGCAATATTAAAGCAAATCGAGATCGCACTCAGCGCAGGGTTCCGCCACTCCCTGGCGGGAATGAAAAATCTGTACGGCGACGGGCATGCGGCGGAAGCGATCGCTGGCGTGTTAGCCTCCGTGCCACTGGGCGAGGCGCTGTTGATCAAGAAGGCGCCCAAGTTGACTTAGTGTTCGAGCGTGCCTTGTATTCGGTAAGACTATCCACTCTTGGCCCGCTGAATCACGTAAAAAAGGTTCCCAGAGAAACTCGATCGGCAGATATCTCCCGTCTCGTAATCGACGGCAACTTGTGATTTGATGGATAAACCGGCTTCGGCCGTGACGCGGCGGAACTCCGCATCCGTGAACACGTGTCCATCCGCGGCATAGATCGCGCCATCGACCTTCCAACGCGAGATAACGTCGCCATTCTTCTCATTGGGCGATAGACGATCGCGCAATGCACGAAGCGCGGTTGGCAAAGCGCCGTAACAGCGTGCGTTATAGCGATGGTTCACGTCGATGAACAATAGCCCGTTCGGGGACAGCAGGCGGGCACACTGCCGCAATACCCAAACTCTATTGATTGCTGGAAAAATGTGGCCAAGGACATTCCACAGACAAATGATCACATCGAATGAACCCTTTTGGGCGTGCAGATCTTCGGCCCGTATCGGCCATCCGCGAACGTGCGCTGGCCAATGAGCTCGCATTGCGGCGCTCGGCTCCAAAAGGACTAGGTCGGTAATTCCTGTCGCCTCTCCGATGCGGAGTGCACGCGTGCCGTCTCCGGCCCCGACGTCGAGCAGCGACTTTGCTGCCTGTGGAATCTCCGCTACAATCAACCCCTCAATGCCAGTCAGATACGCTTTGCGGCGAGCTGACAGTTCCGGATAAAAGGCGGCAATCCGGTCATATGCCAACACCGGATCCAGGCGGATCTCCAACTTCTTGCTCACAAATCGCTTTCGGATGCCAATTACGGTGTGGGATCGCGCCAGCGCGCATCCAGCAGGTCGAGCTCTCGCTCAAGGTCCCGGAGAACTTCGTCGTGGATTTCGCCGCGACTGCTCAAATCGAGCGCCGTTTGGCGTTCGACGGCACGAAGACGCCGCGCCAGATCCCAATCCTCCCGAGCGCTGTTCGCATCTGACCCAACACTGTCGTCTTTCGACCGGCTATCCAACAGCGCAAGGCGTCGCTGGTAGTAAAGACGTAGAAAAGCAAATCCGTCCGGATCAGTACCCGACTCTGCGGCCTGCGCACATAATGCATCGAGCGCGGCCTTGACCATGCGCCGGCGAGCTTCGAGTTCCTCTGAATTATGCGTTGAGCCGGCCAAGCCTAAGGTGCGGATCAGCGGAGGCAGGCTTAGACCCTGCAGAACCAACGTCGCCAGGATCAAACAAAAAGTCAAAAAAATGATGTTATTCCGAAGCGGGAAATCGTTGCCGTTCGCCAATTGTTCCGGCAACGAGATGGCGGCTGCCAATGCCAGCACGCCCCGAAGACCAGTCCAACCGACAAGGAAGGCGCTGCGAAGGTTTGGCGGTTCGTCATTTCGATGAAAAAGCACCCGGCGCACTTGGTATGAGAGCCACGCCTCGGGCATAATCCACATCAGACGAAGAACAATCACCGCGGCGCTGAAAATAACGCCATCGAAGATCATGGTCCCCAGACCCAAATGCCGGATGCCTCCAAGCACGTATGGGAGCTGCAGGCCGACAAGAGTAAAGACCAGGGCATTTAACAAGAAGTCCAGCGTGCTCCAAACTGCGTCGGCCTGGATCCGGGCGGGAAGCGAGAGATGGCCTGAAGTTCTTCTTCCCATAAAGAGTCCACACGCGACCGTCGCGAAAAATCCGGAGCTTTGGATGTTTTCTGCCGCCAGGTAAGCCAAGTAAGGTGTCATCAAGCTGATGGTGATCTCAATACGCGGATCTTCCGTGCGGTTTTGCACCCACCGCACCAGAGCCGCAACGGCAACACCGACCGCGGTTCCTACAGTCATTTGATAAACGAGCTGGCCGAAACCCTCGATAAGCGAAGGCGCTACACCCGTTACGACTAGAGCGACGGCGAACTTCAGAGCGAGCAGCCCGCTGGCATCGTTAGCCAAACTTTCGGCTTCCAGAAGCTCCGTGATTTGGCGAGGTAAGCCGATGCGGCGAGCGATAGAGGTCGCGGCAATGGAATCAGTGGTACAAACAACAGCTCCAAGAACCAGGCCAAGCGCCCAGGTAAAGCCGGGAATCAGCCAGGTTGTGAATGCGGCAACACCAAACACCGTGAAGCCCACAAGCCCGAACGCGAGCATCGCGATCTTCGCGGAGTTGCGTTGGAATTCGCGCCAAGAAGTTTGATATGCGGCCGAATAGAGTAGGGGTGGAAGCACAACCAGGAAAATCAGTTTTGGGCTCAGCGAGACCCTTGGCACATGAGGGATCAGGCTCAAGGCCAAACCACCGACGACGAGCACGATTGGATAAGGCGTTTTGAGCCGCTGCGAAATGGCCGTTAGAGCTGCAGCCGCGATCAGCAAAAGTAGGAACAGTATCTCGATGTGATGGATATTGGCTGACTGCATTGAACTCTATGATCACGCGCGCCGGCCGCCTAAATCGTAAACCTCACTCCTTGCGCCAACGGCAAGTCGCTACCGTAGTTGACAGTGTTGGTGGCGCGGCGCATATAAAGCTTCCAGGAATCTGAACCGGCTTCGCGTCCGCCACCCGTTTCCTTCTCACCGCCAAAAGCGCCGCCGATTTCCGCTCCCGATGGTCCAATATTTACGTTCGCGATGCCGCAATCGGAGCCCTCCGCCGAAAGAAAGCGTTCCGCCTCGCGCACATCGTTGGTGAACACGGAAGAAGATAGGCCCTGCGGAACTTCGTTGTGTAGGGCGATCGCCTCGCGATAGTCCTTATACCGCATGACATAAAGGATCGGCGCGAAGGTCTCGTGGTGGACTACAGCGGACTGCTGCGGCATCTCGACAAGCGCGGGGCGAACGTAGAACGCCTCAGGATGGCCATCCGAGATGCGTTCGCCTCCATGAACGACCCCTCCCTGCGCAGCAGCTTGTGTCAGTGTGCGCTGCATTGCAACAAAGGCCGGTTCATCGATTAGCGGACCAATAAGCGTAGAGGGTTCCCGTGGATCGCCTATGGGAACCGACGCGTAGGCCGCTTTGAGACGGCTTACGAGATCGTCATAAATACTTTCATGCACAATCAACCTACGCAGAGTAGTGCAACGTTGACCCGCCGTTCCCATGGCGGAAAACGCGACCGCTCGAGTGGTGAGGTCTAGATCCGCAGTAGGACAAACGATCGCCGCATTGTTGCCGCCCAGCTCCAGAATGGCGCGCGCGAAGCGTGCCGCCAGACGAGGTGCAACCGCTCGTCCCATTGCGGTCGAGCCGGTGGCCGAGACCAAGGGAACAAGGGGATGATCGACCAGCGCCTCGCCCACCTCGCGGCCGCCCAAAATGACCTGCGAGAGTCCGGCGGGTGCGTTTCCGAAACGCTCAACCGCGCGCTCAAAAATAGATTGCACCGCAAGCGCCGTTAAGGGCGTCTTTTCCGACGGTTTCCAAACCACGGTATCGCCGCACACCAAAGCCAATGCGGCATTCCACGCCCAAACTGCGACTGGGAAATTGAACGCGGATATGATCCCGACAGGTCCTAGCGGATGCCAACTCTCCCTCATGTGATGCAGTGGCCGTTCGCTCATAGTTGTCAAGCCATACAGTTGGCGGGAAAGGCCGGCGGCGAAATCGCAGATGTCGATCATTTCCTGCACTTCGCCTAGCCCTTCGGATAGAATTTTCCCGGCTTCTAGCGTCACCAACCGGCCAAGCGCTTCTTTCGCCGTCCGCAACTCCGCGCCTAGCAACCGGACGAGCTCACCCCGGCGCGGCGCCGGCACAGCTCTCCAAACGAGAAATGCTTGATAGGCCTGTTCGATCGCCCCCCTTGTTGCCTCGACCGTTGTGGCCCCCACTTGGGCAATGGTCTCGCCCGTAATTGGAGAAACCACTCGAAGCGTGCCACTCGAGTAATTGCGGGGCGGAACACCCAGCTCGTCGAGCACCGTTCGCATTTCAGCGGCTACGGAAGAAATAGTAGCGTTCATCCGCTCTCAATTATTCCGCATTCGGCCGCGCGGGGCGAAATGGCGAATGCCGTTTGGGCGTCTCATTAGGCGGAGGTTCCCATGGCGGACAAACCAAAGAAATGTAAACATCCTTCCTGCGCTTGCACGGCAAAGGAAGGAAGCGATTATTGCGGCACCTATTGCGAGGGCGCGGGCTCAAAGCCGGACATCGAATGCCACTGCGGCCATTCAGGGTGCAGCTAATTCGGTAGTTGTAGTTGTTTGCGATTGTGCGATGAGTGGCCATGGATGAAAATCCGTGGCTCGCTCAGTTTTACCCTACCTCAGAAAGCTTACCTGATGGCGCCCAGGATGGCTTGTCGGCGAAATCTCCATCTTCGTCTGAGACATTTCCGTCGGCCATAGTACAAAATTAAGAAACCCGCCTTTCTGTGGGCTCATCAGGAACTGCATGTGCAATAGCCGTTTTCCGACTCGGTTGTCCGCGTCGTCTTTTATCTTTTTGTTGTTGGCCGCAGTGGCGGCGGATGCCGCCGTACTGGGGCAGTTTTCTCCACGTATGGTGACTAGCAGCGTAAACGAAAGTAAATTGGTGAGTCTAGGCGGTAACACGCGGCCTGAGACGAAAGCCGCAGTCGACAAGGGGGCGGTGTCCGGCAGCTTGGCGCTGGATCACATGCTATTGCATTTGAACCGGCCAGCGGAAAGAGAAACGGCGCTTGGAGAATACATCGATCAGCTGCATGATCCGAACTCCGCGAACTATCACAAATGGTTGACGCCAGAGCAGTTAGGAGAACTGTATGGGCCAAATCAAGCTGATGTTGACGCGGTAGTCTCGTGGCTCCAGCGACAAGGCTTCACCGTAAATTCTGTGTACGCTAGCGGCATGACCGTCGACTTTTCGGGGACCGCCAGCCAGGCGGCAGCCGCATTCCATACTCAGATTCATAACATCGAGTTTCGGGGCGAGAGCCATATAGCCAACATGACCGACCCCGAAATTCCCGCGGCGCTCGCTCCCGTGGTGGTTGGCGTAGTGTCGCTGCATGATTTCCGGCCGCATAAACAGGTCAAGCCAAGACGCCAATATACTTCGCCAGGGCCCGTGAATTCGGGCTCCTCTTTGCTGTTGACCCCAGCCGATGTTGCCACAATTTACAACTTGAAACCATTGTTCAGCGAAGGGATTGTCGGCACCGGGCAAACGATCGCCGTTTTAGAGGACAGCGATTTCTATCGCGAGAGCACAACCGATTGGAGTACATTTCGGACGAAGTTCGGCTTGAATACTTACGGTGCGGGATCCATTTCAACAATTCATCCAGGTAGCTGCACAGATCCAGGCGCAGCCGACGGCGACGATGTCGAAGCTGAACTTGATGCCGAGATGGCCAGTACGGCCGCTCCGAATGCAGCAATTCAGGTTGCAAGCTGTCCCTCCACGAACGCGACGTTTGGAGCGCAGGTAGCTCTCGAAAACCTTGTCAACGCCAGTTCCAGGCCTACCGTAATCAGCTTTAGTTACGGAGAGTGCGAAAGTTTGAATGGATCCGCCAGCAACGCCGCATTCAATTCGGCCTATCAACAGGCTGTTGCGGAAGGGATCTCGGTTTTCGTGGCTGCGGGCGACGCTGGGCCCGCATTATGCGATAACCCGAATCCCACCGATCCTGTAGGGGCCGACGGATTGTACATCTTCGCGGCATCGAACGGAATCACCGTCAACGCCTACGCATCGTCGCCCTACGTTGTAGCGGTTGGGGGGACTGACTTCAGTGATACCTATGCGGGCACTAACAGCCAATACTGGAGCGCTACCAACAGCGCCACTTTTGGCTCTGCGTCATCGTATATTCCGGAAATACCGTGGAATGACACCTGCGCGAGTCCACTGATTAGTTCCTATTTCGGCGAAACAGCCAGCACCTATGGTGCGGGCGGCTTCTGCAATAGCATGAGCGCGGCGAATTCTAGTTACTACAACTACATCGACCTGACCGGCGGAAGCGGCGGTCCCAGCACCTGCGCAACTGGGAATGTTTTCATTGCGGGCGGAGGCGCAACGACCGGAGGCTGCGCCGGCTATACCAAACCATCTTGGCAGGCCGGAGTACTGGGCACGGTCGGTGACGGCGTGCGCGATCTTCCGGACGTTTCGCTCTTCGCTGGCGACGGAATTTGGAACCACTACTACATTTTTTGCTTCACAGACGCGGAAAACGGGGGATCGCCGTGCGGCACCAATCTTCTCGATTGGGATGGCGCTGGCGGGACCTCGTTCGCCAGCCCTCTGATGGCGGGTATTCAGGCGCTGGTTAATGAAAAAACCGGGTCGCTTCAAGGGAATCCGAACTATCATTACTATCAACTTGCCGCTGCGGAATACGGGAGTGGCGGTAGCAGCACGTGCAACTCCAATAACGGAAGCGCCGTTGGGAGTTCCTGTGTCTTTTACGACATCACGATGGGCAATACCAGCCAGCCCTGTCTCGGTAACACCAATTGTTACGATTCCGATGTTTCGACCTATCAAGGAGTCGCGAACTTCCCGGGCATCGATGTGACATCGCCGACGCTACCTGCGCCCGGCGCCGGATTCCCAGGCGCAGCCTTGCGTGGATCAGTCGATCCCGGCATCTACGGCGTACTCTCCGTTTCCAGTTCTTCCTATCAACCCGCTTATCCAGCGACAGCCGGATGGGATTTTGCCACCGGCTTGGGATCGGTGAATGCCTACAATCTTGTCAATGCTTGGAATACGGTCAGCGGAGCCGCGGTCTCCCCTCGCAAAGACACTTCGGCAACGGTAGAATCAAATGCACAGGGTCAGCCGATTAATCAGACGTTGCAGTCGCGCCCGCTGGGTGCCGGGATCGGTATGGCGACTCGCGTCGGCCGGCCTCTGGAGCAATGAGATAGGGCACGCTCGATCCCGCGCCCGCCGGTCTTGCTGGAGTTCCTCAGGAATGTGGTTCGGGCTAATGAATCGATTCATCGTTCTCTCGCTACTATCGGTAGGCTTAGCAGCCGGCCAGAACCTGGGGCGGGACTCGAAGCCATTGATTCGGGGCGCTATTACCGACTCCCCGCTCGTCACGTTATCTGGGAATACCCGTCCCGAAGCTACACCTGCGAATGACCGGGGCGAAGTCGCGGCAACGTTTGCCCTGGATCATATGCTTCTTGAGCTGAAACGGCCGGCGGCGCGCGAAACCGCCTTCAAAGCCTATCTGGACGAGCTGCATGATCCGAAGTCGCCCAATTTTCATAAGTGGCTGACGCCCGCTCAAGTAGGCGAGCTCTATGGCCCCAACCAATCCGACGTAGACAAAGTGACAGAATGGCTTCAATCCAAGGGCTTTGTGGTGAATTTGGTCTATCCCAGCGGCATGACCATTGATTTCTCAGGAACGGCCGGAGACGTGGCGGCGGCATTCCACACCCAAATCCATCGCCTGCTGGTGAACGGTCGCGAACACATCGCCAATATGTCCGATCCTCAGATTCCGGAGGCGCTGGCGCCGGTTGTGGAGGGTGTCGTATCGCTGAACGATTTTCGTCCACACCGCTTAAGCCGAACCCGGCCTCAGTTCACCGCTCCTCCGGGCGGCATCACGTCCAACACCTCACTCCTAATCGTTCCGGCTGACATCGCCACCATTTACAATTTGAATCCACTCCTGAGTCAAGGAATTACCGGAAATGGGCAAACGATCGCCGTCCTGGAGGATAGCAATTTCTACGACGCCGCCGATTGGAATACTTTTCGCTCCACGTTTGGACTATCGCAGTACACCACGGGGTCCTTGGCGACAGTCCACCCCGATGCGGGTGGCGGAGGATGCATCGATCCCGGCGTCGACTCGACATCTGGCGACGACGGGGAGGCGGAAGCGGATGCTGAAATGGCCACCACTAGCGCTCCCGGCGCCGCCATCGTAGTTGCTTCCTGCGGCGGTACACAGACCACCTTCGGCGTGCAGATTGCGGCACAGAATTTGGTGAATTCAAATTCGCGGCCAACCATAATGGCGCTCAGCTATGGCGAATGCGAATCGCTGAATGGTTCGGCGAGCAACGCTGCCTACAGTTCGGCCTACCAACAGGGCGTTGCCGAGGGAATTTCGATTTTCGTCGCGACTGGCGACGAGGGTGCATCAGCATGCGATTCAACTCCATATGGAGCAGAAATTTGGGCGTCTCTAGATGGAATTGGAGTGAACGGGCTTGCGTCCAGCCCCTATGATGTCGCGGTCGGCGGAACAGATTTTAGCGACACCCATTCGAACACCGCCGGCGCCTATTGGAGCACCTCCAACAGCGCATATTTCGGGTCGGCTCTTAGCTACATCCCCGAGATTCCGTGGAACGACACTTGTGCCAGCGCGTTGGGTAATCCCGCTCTGGGAACGGCAGGCATACCCTATGGAGCATCCGGCTTTTGTAACTCACCTGCGGCCGCATTCGATGAAATGATCTCCACGGTGGCGGCCAGCGGAGGTCCAAGCAATTGTGCGACCGGCGGCGTGATCTTCGCATCCGGCGGCGGAGGAGCCTTGGCGCAGGGCTGCGTAGGCTACTCGAAGCCCACATGGCAGGCAGGCACTCTGGGCAACCCGAACGACGGAGTGCGGGACCTTCCCGACGTCTCGCTCTTCTCCTCGGATGGGTTCTTCTGGAAGCACACTTACGTTTTTTGCTTCACCGACCCAGCCAACGGAGGCCCATGTGGCACCGATCCCACCAATTGGGTGGAAAGCGGCGGCACGTCATTCGCGGCGCCTTTGATGGCTGGCATTCAAGCGCTGATTAATCAAAAGACCGGGTCGGTGCAAGGCTTGCCGAACTACTACTACTACAAAATTGCCGCAGCTGAATATGGCAGCGCTGGCAGTGCATCCTGCGATTCGAATAATGGCAATGCCGTCGGTGCTTTGTGTTCTTTCTACGACGTGACAATGGGCGACATCAATATCCCCTGCCTCGGCCACGCGAACTGTTTTGACTCCGCTGCCAGTACCGCGCAAGGCATTAGCTATTTCCCAGGCGCGCCATCCCAGATCACCAACTCCGCATTTCCGATCCCCCAATTTCCGTATCCGGGCCCCGTCTTCCCCGGAGCTGTGTTGCGCGGCCAGACGAATCCGGGTACGTACGGTGTCCTCTCCAATGCAAGCTCCCCGTATGTGCCGGCATACTCAGCCTCCGCTGGTTGGGATTTTGCTACGGGGATAGGATCGGTGAACGCGTACAATCTGGCAAATGCCTGGCAGAGCGTCACTACCCCCGCTCCGGGCTCATTGAAAGAACTCGGCCACCGCTTCGACACCGCAACACAAAAGTAGCGAATTCCCGCACGCTCGTATTCGTCTTAACAGAAACGAAGTTGTCACTCACTTAGGTTGGATCGTTATTATCTGAAGGTAGGCGGGAGAGTTCGCCTTCGGCGTGTTCCGATAAGGCGAGACTCGCGGAGAACAACGGATGTTGCCGGCGCAACGATTCAACGAAGCACAGGCTCGACGGCTGCTGGCGACTTCTAGCTATATCGATAAACTCCTCCTTGAAATCGAAGAAATCCTCTCCGCATCTTCATCGGGAGGCTTCCCGAAATACAAAAACCCTCTGGCGCCTGCTCAAGTAAGGGTTGTCCGTGATTACATCAAACGTTTGCGGCAACAAATCATTCGTGTTTTGGCGGATTTGGAAATTCCCCTTCCGGAACCGCGTTTCGATTCCACCTTTTCAATCAAGGTGACCTTGCAATTTATTCAAATAGCCCTCGAAGAAATTGCCCCGAGACGGTTGCAGGGCTACGGAATGGTTCCTGAATCACTGATAAAACCTCTCGCTGGCGGAATCCAGGAGATGACCGGGATTGTCCGCCAAATGGATTCCTATCTCAATCAACCGATCGAAGTCGATTTGTCAAACCGCTTGGGTCAACTGCGGGGAACGGATATCGACGTCAGTCTTCTCAAGAAACTGGGCGATATCGTGGAGCGGCATAGCTTGGTTGAGTTTCGCGCGCCACTCTCGCAACTCGTCGATAAAATTGAGTTCCCAGTTTACGAAATCGCTTTCTTCGGCCGGGTAAGCACAGGAAAGTCATCGCTGTTGAATGCGATCATCGGCGCCAATTTACTGCCGGTCGGTGTCACCCCGATCACTGCCGTACCGACTCGGATTAAAAACGGGCCGGCCTCTCAACTTCTGGTCTGGAGTGCGGAAGGCCGGTTTGCGAAGTATCCCGCCGAGCAGTTGCCAGAATTCGTGACGGAAGCCCAGAATCCCGGTAACCAGAAGCGGATCACCCGGTTGCTCATCGAAATTCCGCTCCCCATCCTACCTGACGAAGTTCTTTTGGTGGATACGCCAGGCCTCGGCTCGTTTGCGCTTGAGGGAGCTTCGGAGACTCTCGCGTATTTGCCTAACTGCGACTTAGGAGTGGTCCTCGTCGACGCCACTTCGAACCTGCAGGCCGACGACGTCGCCACGGTCGACGCGTTGCGAGCAGCCTCCGTTCCCGCTCTCGTTGTACTAAGCAAAGCCGATCTCGTTCCGGAGCAGGACCGCCAGCTGCTTCTCGACTATACCCGCACGCAGCTTCGCCACCAACTGAACATGGGCATTGATGTAGCCCTCCTGAGTAGCCATCCTGAGTCGGCGTCGTTGCTCCAGCAGTGGGTTGCCCGCCAGATTACGCCTCGCGTTGCGGATGCGCGGCGGTTGTCCCGGGAGTCCAATCAGCGAAAGCTTCGATCTTTGGCTCAAGGAGTTCTCCGTGCACTCGAAGTGTCGGCGAAAACAACCGCCGTTCCTTCGGATAAACTACCGGATGATCTCAAAGCGGTGGAAACGCAGTTGCGCGATGTCGCGAGCCTGATCGAAGAAACTTCGGAGCACTGCTTCGAATTGACAGATCAGGTACGTGACAACGGCGAATCCACGCTGGACCGGCTAGCCGAAAGTGCCCTTGCTTATTGGCAGAAAGATCCTGACGCCCCCTATTTGGATAACCTCTGGGTCGCAAGACAGACAAACCAACTCGCTCAGGCCGAAGCGGAGCGTCTTGCCAGTCTGATTCAAATTACAGCCCAGGAACTCACATCGGCTCTGGACCGGGCTGCGTCCGTGCTCTCCACCGGGGATCGGGAAGCCCGTTTCACTCTGCAGAACTTCGTTAAAGACATGCCGCCCGCGGACTACGCCCCTCCCGCTGTACGCTTGAATAAGCCCCAATGGTTTCGTCTGTCGGCGAGATTGGCTAAGCGTTCGATCCGAAGCCAACTAGACAAACGGCTCGTCGCATCGATTCGAGAATTCTTCACCTCCTACGGCCGGACACTTGAAGTCTGGCTTCGTGGCGCCCTCGACAACGTAGCGCGAGAGTTTGAAACCCATGGCGATGTCTATCGTGCCCAGTTTCAGCGATTGAACGCCGGTGCGCTCTCCCACGATGACGTCCCGGCAGAACGCGTCCTCGAAGATGTCGCCTCCTTGAAACGAGAACTCGATCTCGAAGAACCCAAACCGATCGAATCCAGCGCTTCGATCTTATGAGGCTGAGCAACAGTGGATTCCCGCGAATACATTTTTATTTATCCACTGAAAACGAACGCCGATCTGCCGGCTGACTTTCCACAAGAGATCCTCAGCCGTAGCTTCGAAACAGGAGTTTTTATTCCGCAGGATGACTCGAATCGCTTCAGCCAGCTTCCGCGGTACCCGGCGCGCTTGCTCTTGCTCGAAAATCGCTCCTTGTATATTGTTCCTCATCCCGCGTCCTCTCAAATCCCGGTCGAAATCAAATTGGACGAACTGTTGCAACTGGAAACCGGCTGCATCCTTCTGCTGGGCTGGATAAACTTCACCACCTCGGTCGGCTTGCAGGAGGTTGTCTATAATACCCGCGGAAGCGGGCCGCTCGAAGAATTCCTTGGGTTCAATATGTCGAGATCTCCTTCACATCTGGAATTAACTGGCGTTTCCCGATTTACGAAGGGTTCGAGGAGGGCTTCTCTTTCTGCCGGGTATTAAACGCTACCTCTCCTATCGACTAAGCACTTCATATATTCGTCTTGACAATATTCGTTCCAACGACTATCTTTGAGTTGTGGCGAAGCTGGCCGAAGAACTTCGTATGACTCGGGCATTTACTTCCCCCGAGGAAGAGGCGATGCTCAGCGTTCTGCGCACAGCGGAAGTTATATCCCAGCACGGCGCGACTTTGCTGAAGACTTTCGATCTGAATGCGAATCAGTACAACGTGCTTAGAATTCTTCGCGGATCCGGCAAAATCGGTTTGACTTGCGGCCAGATCGGCGAGCGCATGATTTCGCGCGACCCCGACATCACCCGGTTATTGGATCGATTGGAGTCGCGGAGACTGATCGCGCGGGAACGCAGCGAAGAGGACCGGCGTGTGGTGGTTGCGCGTATTACCTCAGCTGGGCTCAACTTGCTACGCGAATCAGATCCGCAAATTCTTCGTTACAATAAGCAATTTTTCGAAAGTTTTGGCGCCAAGAAGTTGCGCCAATTGATCGAGCTTTTAGAAGAAGCTCGCGCGGCCGTAGCCCCGCAGTAACCAGCCGAGCGGGACACCAAGGAGATAACCATGAAGACTACTTATACGATTGATCCGGCGCACTCAAGCGCGAATTTCAGCGTTCGGCATCTAATGATTTCGAACGTCCGGGGCAGTTTCAGCAATGTCACCGGCACCGTTGTTTACGATTCCGAGAACCCGGCGAACTCGTCGATTCAGGCGGAAATTGACGCAGACACCCTCAACACAGGAGACGCCCAACGGGATATGCATGTGAAGAGTCAGGATTTTCTGCACGTCGAACAGCATCCCAAATTTCAATTTCAAAGCACTAAGGTCGAGCCGGCTGGAAGCGGCGAGTTTAAGGTGATAGGAAACCTGACCGTCCATGGCGTGACCAAGCCTGTGGTGCTCACTGTCGACGGTCCATCGCCCGAATCGAAAGATCCTTGGGGAAACACTCGCATCGGCGCTTCTGCCACAACCAAGATCAAGCGAACGGATTTTGGCTTAGTTTGGAACGCTACGCTCGAGACCGGCGGAGTGCTGTTAGGTGACGATTTGAAAATCGAACTTGATATGTCGCTGGTGAAGCAGCAGGCGGCCTCGGCTTAATCGCCAATATCTGCCAAGTTGCGGCGGAAGTCGCTGACGTGATTTCCGCTATTTCTCTTGGGCCAAAGCCGCCAATGACGCACCCGTCAAACGCATTGTCTGCCATCCGGTGATCGATTCGGCGCCGAGACTGAGATAGAAATCGATCGACGGTTGATTCCAGTCAAGAACCTGCCAAACCAGACGGCTCAAACCCTCATCACGCGTCTTAGCGGCAAGGTAGCGGAACAGCTCGCGGCCGATCCCTTTGCGCCGATACGCAGTCCGGACAAACAAGTCTTCCAGATAGATGCCCGCGCGCCCCATCCAAGTCGAGAAGTTATAGAAGTACAACGCGAACCCAGCCGGCTCGCCGTTCCATTCGGCAATCACGCATTTGAATCGCGGTTGCGGGCCAAATCCATCGCGCAGCAGGTCTTCTTCGGTTGCAACCGCCGATTCGGGTGACCGCTCGTACTCCGCTAATTCTCGAATCAACGCCAATATCAGCGAAATATCGTTCGCAACCGCTTCGCGGATCGTGATCATGCCACCGAGGGCTCACGCCGGTCAAGGTTGGGAAGAAATCCCGTAAGTATGCCAATCGCCGGAAGGAATGAACACAGGCGATAGATAAATTCAATGCTTGTCCGGTCAGCGAGATTACCCAGGAAGGCAGCGCCAACTCCAGCCGCGCCGAACGCAGAGCCGAAGAACAGCCCTGAAACCATGCCGATCTTGCCAGGCATCAGTTCCTGGCCGTAGACGACAATCGCCGAGAATGCCGACGCCAAAATGAACCCCACGATGATACTCAGCAGCGCTGTCCATAGGAGATTGGCATAAGGGAGCGCCAGAGTGAACGGCAGCACGCCTAAGATGGAGCACCAGATGACGTACTTGCGGCCGAAGCGATCGCCAATTGGTCCACCAATCACCGTCCCCGCGGCGACCGCGCCAAGGAACAGAAATAGGTGCAGCTGTGCGCTCTCCACCGACACGTGAAATCGATTGATCAAGTAGAACTGGTAGTAACTGGTCAAGCTCGCGAGATAAATATATTTTGAAAAGATCAAAACAAGCAGGATGCCGATGGAAACTTGAACCCGCGCGCGCGAAAGTCTTGTCAGCTGCGCGGAAGCGGCGTGCGCGACGGCCTTCACCCGCTGATGATGTTTGTACCAAGTGCCAACTCTCGACAGCAGAATGATGGCTAACAGAACCGCAAGCGTGAACCAGGCAATACTAATCTGCCCGTGAGGCAGCACGATGAACGCCGCTAGCAGTGGGCCCAACGATGACCCGAAATTGCCGCCCACTTGGAACACCGATTGCGCCATGCCATGTTGTCCGCCTGACGCCATACGAGCCACGCGAGACGATTCCGGATGGAAAACGGCCGATCCAATTCCCACTACCGCTGATGCGATCAGAATCATGGCAAAATTTGAAGCCGTAGCCAGCAGAATCAGGCCTGTTAGCGTGAACCCCATTCCCCAGGGCAACGAATAGGGCAACGGCCGGCGATCGGTAAAGCCCCCGACAATCGGCTGCAGCAGCGACGCGGTCATCTGATACGTCAGTGTGATCAGCCCGATTTGCGAGAAGTCGAGATGAAATGACGTTTTCAGAATGGGGTAGATCGCCGGCAAAAGCGATTGCACCATGTCATTCAACAGATGGCAGAAACTGATGACAGCCAGGATGGAAACAACAACCTGGCCGCGTGCTTGATTTTGCGATTCGACGCTGGCCCCGGTCACTCTCACCATAATACGAATCAAGGGGTAAAGGTCGCGGCGCTCTTCTCCATGCGTACCACTTCGATACTGTGTCCTCCGCCAACCGGCGCCACCACCCGCTCGATTTCCCGATAGCCTTTCAGCGTGTAGAGCCGGAGGCCGGTCAACGTGCTACCCATTTCGAAGCGGCTGAATCCCGCCTGACGCGCCGCCTCCTCCGCTTCCTGCAACAGAAGCGTTCCCAAGCCCTTCCGGGCGTGTTGAGGCGAGACAAAAATCGCGCGCACTTTGGCTGCATCGACTGTAGGATCAAGCCGCTCCGGTTGAACGTCTTCGAGTTGGGCATCGCCTCCGTACAACGTCTTCCGGAAACTCCAACCGCCGCAACCGGCAAGCGTGCCATCGTCATATTCGGCAACGAAATAGGTGCCGTCCGCAATCAGTTGACTATCGACCGTAAAGACGGTGGCCAGCGCGCCCTCAATCTCTTGCGCGCTGTAATCCTCCGCCTGCAAGCCACGCACAGAATCGGATATGAGAGCCGCGATCGCAGGCACATCCTCCTCAGTTGCGACTCTCAGGCGGAAGCCCATGATTGATGCTAAATCAATCGGCTCGGAGAGCCTCCATCGGATCGCTCTGCGTCGCCCGCCGCGCGGGAACATAGCACGCGAGTGCAGCGGTAGTCAGCACAACCAGGCAAGCGGCCGCCATCGTGAGTGGATCGTATGCGTTGACGCGATACAGCAGACTGGCCAGAATTTTGCCGAACAACAAGCTGCACACAACACCCACTGCCGCCCCGGCGAGCGTCAGTTTCATGCCCTGCTTCAACACCGAGACCAGCACATCGGTAGACTGTGCGCCCAGCGCCATCCTCAATCCAAACTCATTGCTTCGCTGATTGATCGAATACGACATCACTCCGTAGGTGCCGATGCCTGCAAGGCTTAGCGCAAGGAGCGCGAACAATCCAAACAGAAACAGGGCAAATTGAGACGCGGAATACGCGCGGGCCGAAATCTCGTCCATCGTGCGAATTTCCGCAACCGCAAGCGAAGGATCGAGGCTATGTACTGCTTCACGAATATCGTCGGCTAAACCGACCGTTCCCGAACGCCCGCGTACGGCAATGACCATGTCCAAGTAGGGAAATTCGCGCAGCGTCCACCAGAATGCTGGCGCCGCGCCGTCGCTCGCCGGAGAGTCTTTAACATCGCCCACAACACCGACAATCGCGAGCCAATCGCGCTCTTTGGGATGATCCTCAAAGGTGACTCTCCGGCCGACCACGTTTTCACCAGGCCAGTAAAGCCGCGCCATTGCCTCGTTAATAATCACCACCCGCGGAGCTCTGTCGCTCCGGTCGCGCGCATCGAAAAATCGGCCCTTTACTAATGGAATCCCGAGCGCCCGGAAATAGTCGTCGCTTGCCGAGTGATAACGCGCGTGAAATTCGACGCCAGGAGCAGCCTTCTTCCCTTCGATCGTGAATCCCGTATTTTCGTCGTATCCGGTCCAAGGCAGAGCGGTGCCGATCCCCGCCGCGCTGACACCGGGGGCTGACTGGAGGCTGGCGGTTAGTTGCTCATAGAATGTGTTGATGGTTTCCGGCTTTCGGTAGTCATAACTCGGCGTTCGCAAAGAGATGCTGGCCGTCAAAACGCCGCCTGCCCGAAAACCCGGATCGGTATGAAGCAGGTTCGAGAAACTCCGCAGCATCAAGCCGGCGCCGGTCAGTAACAAGCAGGCAAGCGCAATTTCGCTAGCCACCAAAGCGTTCCGCAACCGGAGCATGCCTCTCGTACCGGTGGAGCTTCGTCCGCTCTGGTGAAGGGACGAACGCAGATCGATATTCGATCCCTGCCACGCGGGCGCAAGGCCGAATAGGATGCCCGTTGCCAGCGCGATTCCCAATGTGAAAAGGAATACTGCGCCATCCACGTGAATATCGCGCGCCCGAGGGAAATCCGGCGGCAGCAGCGCAACCAGCGTTTTGACGCCCGCGACCGCAATACCAGCACCAAGAACGGCGCCAACCAATGACAAAAGCATGCTCTCGGTCAACAGAAGTTGTATTAAGCGGGATCGTTTCGCTCCTAATGCAGCGCGTACCGCGAATTCACGGCCTCGAACGGTGGCTCGCGCCAACAGCAGGTTTGCCGCGTTCACACAGGCAATCAGTAGCACGATGATCACTGACCCTAACAACGTCCAAAGCAAGCGCTGCTTTCCGCCAACGATCTCGCTGTGTAGCGGAGTTAAGATGACGCGCCAGCCGCGGTCTCCCGGGTGTTCCTTGCCCATCTGCGCCATGACAGACGTTAACTCGGTTTGCGCTTCGGCCGCATTTACTCCGGAGCGAAGAAGTCCAATGCCGTCCATGAAATGCGACCCACGATTGGAGGGATTGTCTCTGAAGGGAAATGGAGTCCAGACGTCAACCCGTTCGCCATAGGCCAACGCGTGATACTCGTTTCCTGGATGTTCAAACTGGGGGCCCATCACGCCAACAACGCGATACGGCTCTCCGTTCAGAATTACTTTCTTGCCCAGAATCGCTGGATCTGACGAGAAACGGGAGGACCAGATTTGGTGGCTCAGAATGACCACTCGTCCGTTGGCTGGTAGCTCGTCCATCGGCGTAAACTCGCGCCCAATCGCGGGCGCTTCTCCCAGCACATGAAAGAACCCGGCGGTTACCGCAAAGCCGGCTAGCCGCACCGGTGTATCCTTTCCGGAAAGTTGCAGATCGTCGCGCGAATAGCCGGCTAGCGCGGCCATCTTTCCTGGCGTCCGCTCGAATGAATCCGACCGTTCCCGGTAATCTTTCAGGTCAAAGGGATTCATCGGAAATCTAGGATAGGTCGGGTTATTCAGAAACACCCGCACCAAACGATCGGCATGCTGATAGGGAAGTGGCCGCAGCAGCACGCCGTCAACAACGCTGAAAATTGCGCTGTTCGCTCCGATAGCGATTGCCATGGTCGCGATGATTGCAACTGAAAATCCCGGCGTGCGCGCTAATGTCCGCATCGCATACTGCACATCTCGCAGCAATCCTTCCACCGGCTCTGTTTGGCGCATATCGCGGCACTCCTCCTGAATTTGTGAAACGCCCCCAAGCCGGCGGATCGCAGCACGCCGCGCTTCATCGGGCGTCAAGCCCTGCGCGAGGTTCTCTTCTGTTTCCCGCTCCAGATATAAGCGCAGTTCTTCATCAAGCTCGCTCTCGACACTCGCTCGCCGCAGCAGAGTGCGCAGGCGTGCGCGCAAAACATTCCACCATCGGCTCAGATACATGCAATTTCCCTCAAGCCGTCCGGATCACCAACGCAACCGCGCTAGACAACCTCTCCCACTGCGCCAATTCCTTTTTCAGTTGCGCCGCTCCCGCTCGTGTCAACGAGTAGAATTTCGCCTCACGGCCCGTTTCTGATGCGCGCCATTCTGACCGGACCCACCCCTGCTGTTCGAGCCGATGGAGCGCCGGATAGAGCGCGCCCTGACTAACTTGAAGCACGTCATTGGTAATCTGCTCGATCCGTTTTGCGATCGCCCAGCCATGTTTTGGTTCGCTCGAAATCGTTTTGAGGATTAACAAGTCAAGAGTGCCCTGAATCAGGTCTGACGGTTTGCTCATTTCTATGCCTAATTATCTTACGCCCGGATACCTAATCGCCTTACACATCTCCGTTCTGGTCTTTGTGATTTAATTCTGTCAGGGCTTCACGGCCCTACGCTTCGTGAGCCTTAGCCATTCCCTTCTCTCACTCATGGGCATCGGCCTGCTGGCCTTGGCATCACCAGGTTCTGCCCGCGGCCCTCAAACGCCGCCGCCTTCAGTGCCGACACTGAACGCGAATGTAAGGCAGGTCCTTGTGCAGGTGGCCGTAACGGACCGGAGAGGCCATCCGGTCTCCAATCTCCATCGGGACGATTTCGAAGTCTTCGAGGACGAAGTGCCCCAACGAATCGTGGCGTTTGGGACAACCTACGAAACTTCCTTAGAGGGAGCCCAGTCGCCTGTCGCCCATGGGACGGTCGCGCAGCCAACGATGCCAGCCAGCGCCAAAGTCGGGCCTAATTCGCCTACTCGCACTTATCTTGTTTGCGTCGACACCCTACACTCGGCCATCGGCAACATTTTCCAGGCCCGTACGGCCTTACAAAAATTCTTCAAACAAGAGAACGATCCGCATGCTCAATATGCGCTCATGAACCTGAGCCGTCAAATTCAAGTCATTCAGGATTCAACGCGAGATGCGTCGCTAGTCTTGAACGCGCTTGCCGGCAAGAAATTCCAAACCAGCGTGCTCGACGGTGAGGTGGGAAGCATCGCGGCCGATAGCGAAGCGTTACGACGAATTCTTGTCAGCTTGTCACCGCAGGCTTGTAGCGCACCTGCCGTTCGCGTGCGAGGCACCATTCCCGACGCATGCTCTGACATACTGCGTCGCGTCCGCAGTTTCATCGAATCATCCGCGGAACGTACTGCCGTTCTGACGAAGCTTTACTTCGAGGAATTAAAGACGATTATAACCGCAATGGGAGGAATGCCCACCGAGCGAACATTGGTGTTAATCTCTGACGGCTTCAATCTCATTCCCGGGCGAGAACTGACCGGCATCGCGTCTGCATACTTCCCGGACGACCCGGAGTGGCGCTATAACGAACGCGACACCCAATCTCAATTATCGGAGTTGCTGCGCTTGGCTCAGAAGAATAATGTCGTTGTATACACGCTTGATTCCCGTGGAGTTTATACGCCCGCTTCGAGCGGCCTAGGAGACGCGTCGCACACCGGTGACGCATATTGGACATCCGGCAACGCCATGCCTGAAATGATGCGCAGCGAGGACAGAATCGCACAGGAAAACAAGAGCGCTATGGCTCAACTCGCGTCGGCAACAGGCGGCATTTTCTTCGAGGATAATAACGACCTGTTTTCCGGCATTCGCCGCGCGTTTGACGACGAACGCGAGCGCTACGAAATCGCCTACGCTCCTTCGAACGCTTCCGTGGATGGCAAATATCGAAAGATTCGAGTGACAGTCAAAAGGCGTAATCTTCGAGTCCACGCGAAAGCCGGCTATTGGGCCAACTAGTCCAAATGTGTGTTTACAACCGGGCGAATATCATCATCTGATCACGGCTTGGAGAGCGACAAGGCAAGAGGAACAGAGTTATGCCGAGAACATCTAAGAAAGCGATAACGGCGGACGAAATCGCTGAGCAGGCGTCCCGAGGTGAAGACGTTTCCGCCCACTTTACCAATCAGTTCACTGTTGTTAAACCAATTCGGCGGGTCAATATTGATCTGACGGAGGGTATGTTGCGAGCGCTCGATGCCAGGGCTGCACGCCTGAATATCAGTCGGCAGGCGGTCATCAAAACATTGCTCGGACGAGCCCTAAATTAAGAAGAGCGATTGAGTCAACGCGGGCCGAAGAAGCGAAGTTAGCTGAACTAAACTAGTCCAAATGTGGTATGACAACAGGAGACACATGGAACGGTTCTCTCGTTTGTTCATCCTCATTACACTTTGCACGGCGACGATGTTCGCAGATGCCAGCTATAACGAGGTCACTCGGTTTACGGGCGGCACAATGGTGGACATGCTTCGGAACCTGGCCGCCAGCCCGATTGGCCGGTTCGCAGGGCACGGCATGAGCAACGCTCTGCAGGATCAAACCTCGACCGTCTACATCAAGGGGTCGAAAATGGCGCGCGTCGGTCAGACCAGCACAACGATTATCGACCTCGATGCCGGAACCATCACCACCA
Source organism: Bryobacteraceae bacterium (assembly GCA_049802535.1). Taxonomy (GTDB): domain Bacteria; phylum Acidobacteriota; class Terriglobia; order Bryobacterales; family Bryobacteraceae; genus Bog-105. Next base: position 43,050 of record JBARMQ010000213.1, read on the forward strand.
TTCAGAACGAACACCGGACATATTCGGTGATGACGTTCGATCAAATGCAGGAGGCCATGAGCCGTGGCCAACGCGGCCGCCCCGTCAGCGATATTAAATTCGATATAAAGGTTGAGCCGACCACCAATACCAAAATGATTGATGGCCAAACAGCGACGGAAACGCTCTCCACGTTGACAGCTACTAGCCCCGATGCCAACGGCGCAACAATGGTGGTGCATGCCGACTATTGGATGGTGCCGGATGAGTCCGGCTCGAACGAAATTCGCGAGTTCACCCGCAAGTTGGCCACCCGTTACCAGGGCATGGCGGAAGGTAACCCGATGATGGGCGCCGCGTCGAAAGGGATTTCGGCTGCCATCGCGGAAGGTATGAAACGAGGAGGCTACCCGGTGCAAATAAAGACGACGATTTCCGGCGTCAGTTCACCGATGGCCGGGATGACGGGCCGCTCCGGCGGAAACAGCGGCGACCCGAATGCGCCGTTTCTGATTATGGAATCGCAATACTCGAACTTCGCGTCCGGCCCAGTCGATGATTCGAGGTTTGCCATCCCTGAGGGTTACAAAAACAAAACGCGCGAGCGGTAAGCGGCCACGCTAGCCAACGCGATCTTGTATCCGTGTTCCTTGTTGTGACTGATTCGAACTGGCAAGATTCTTTACATCTTCCAGTTCCCTCTTAAGCCGTGTACTCCGCCGTGCCAAGCTTACGACGTATAGCAACACAATCAGCCATGCGGCCGTGAAGCCGTAAAACATAAAGGTAAAGTTGCGAGCATCCATTGTTCTTCTCCTCGCTCAATATGCGTTCGCCATGCGACGAAGGGAATCGATCTCCCGCGCCGTGGCTTCTTGACCGGCGCGCACCAGTACCAGCGCCGCCGCGATCAACCCGACCGCCAAAAAATTCCAGTAGACCATGTGGTCCATCGCTGGATCGATATTTCCCCCGCCAGTACGAATGCTTAGCACCGGTCCAGGATGTTGCGTCCGGAACCATTCGATGGAATACCAGACGATTACCATGTCGATGGAACCGAAGATAGACAACGCCGCTGACAGCCGCGCTCGCTGCGTCGGCTCATCGATGGCGCGGCGCAACATCAGGTAGCCGCCATAAATGATGATGCCTACCAGGACGGACGTCAACCGATAGTCCCAAGCCCACCAGATACCCCAGATGATTCGCGCCCAGATCATGCCCGTAACCACATTGACAATCGAAAAGACCCATCCAACTTCATTTACCGATGCAGCCAGTGAATCGAACTTCAAATTGCCGGAACTCAGATAGAGCATTGCCAGTACCAGCCCCGCGAAGTATGCCGTCATCCCGGTAAACGCCGCCGGTATGTGAAAAAACATAATTCGATAGATTGCTCCTTGCATCGCCTCGTCGGGAAGTACCATGAAAATGACATACAGGTTATACAGAAGCAAAAGGCCGCCGGCGGCCAGCAAACCATAAATCCATTTTTCGCGCATAAGGTACCTTTTACTAGTTCACCAGAATTGTATCGGCCAGCGCCAGTGCTAGAGCCGTAAAGATAACGTCGAACACCACCAGCACGCGCACCCACAACCATTCATAATCGGTAAACGGTTGATTGGCAAACGTCCGGGTACCGGTTTCGATCGCACCCATCAATAGCGGAAGCAGCAATGGGTAAATCAGCACCGGCAGCATCAGTTCCCGCAGCCTTAGATTCACCGTCAAGGCGCCAAACACCGAGCCCACGACCGAGATCCCCCAGGTGGCCAAAACGCTGATCATCGCAAGCTCCCCTGGCCTCAACCACCATCGAATGTCAAAAAATAGTCCGAAGACGAACAGCGAAATGATTTCGACCACCATCAGCATCCCCAGATTTGCGACTGCCTTGCCTAACACCAGACTCGCGGCCGATAGCGGCGAAGCCAGCAGCGTGTCCAAACATTCATTGGGCAGTTCTCGCGCGAATCCGCGATTGAACACCAATGCACCAGCGAATGCAAACACCAGCCACAACATTCCTGAGCCGAATGCCTTGGTCTCTTCTGCGCCTGGATCGAACACGAAACTAAATAGCAGCAGGATTACGACTGAAAAGGCCGCGGCGGCATTGAGCGATTCCTTGGTGCGCAACTCCAACGCCAGATCCTTGCCGGCCAAGAGAAACGCCTGCCGAATCGTTCTCAATCCGCACCCAAACTTGTATGCAGACGGTAGAGCAGGGCCGGATCGTCGAGCATCTCTTGCGATCGTTGACCGGCGAACCGCAGCTTGCCATTTTCAACCAAGGCGACATGCGAAGCAATGGCCAACGCCTCGCGCAATTGATGCGTAGACAACACGATCGTAGCGCCGCGTTCACGCGCCTCGACCAGCAGATCGCTCAACATCGCGATAGCTCGGTCATCTAGGGACGTAAACGGTTCATCGAGCAGCAGCAGATCCGGACCGTGCAAAAACGTCCGAGCGAGTGCCAACCGCTGGCGCATACCACGCGAGAATTGCCGGACTGGCATCGCTGCCACACGCGTCAGGCCAACCCGTTCCAGCCATTGATAAGCGACGTCGCCCGGGCGATTCACGTCCATCGTCCTTGCAAAGAACTTCAAGTTCTCGAGCGCACCCAGGTCTTCGTAAACGCCGATACCATGCCCCAAAAATCCGGTGCGCTGCCGAGCCTTGGCTCCGCGCGGTCGTTCTCCAAATAGGCTCACCACGCCCTTTTGATAAGGCGAAAGCCCGGCCAGCACGCGCAGCAAGGTGGTTTTGCCGGCGCCATTGCGGCCTAACAGCGCGCAACACTGGCGGTCTTCAATTGCTAGCGTCAGGTCATTTAACGCCGGATAGTCGCCATAGAACTTCCACACACGGTCCAGTTCTATCGCAGCGCCCATGTATCTATTTCACAGGCGACGTACGATAAAGCAGCAGCAGCCCGACTCCCAGTATGGAGAACGCCAACGCTACCAGGACGGGCAGGTGTTCATAGACCGGCGGCTTGCCTTCTGTCACCTCGGGCGAGTCGCTCGTATCCACCTGCGAAGCGTCATCTCCGCCATGCAAACTTCCGCTGCCGCTGATGTCCACCGTGAAATCGTCTTTTCCGGTGACGTTGTATATCGTCGCTTGTGTTTTCGGCTCTTGCCCCAGCGATTGAATGTCGTTACCTGCCAGAGTGACGCCATTCGGCGCGATCAAGCGAAGCGGCCCTTGCTGCATCCCCTTTACGCCTACCAAACGTCCTTGAAATTTCATCGGTGAACTCGCCGGCAATGTATAGCTGACGTCAAATTCCGTTTGACCCGGCTTCACTGCATATACGACTTTGTACACATTCGGCTGATCGGTCTTCTGGGCGGTTTGCGGCAGCGGCATCCCCTGCGAACCTTGCACGCTGACGCGCACTTGACCGGCGCCCGGCGGCATATAGAACCGCAATCCTCCTAGCTCAGAGTCGTAATATGTCGTGTTTGAGGTGTTCTCCACCAGGACGGTTTGACTCAGCGTGAGCTTGTCCGCGCCGGGCTCAAAAATCAACATATTCTGCGCAACCTGAGCGACGGCCGGCGATTTGGTCGCGTCGTAAACGTCAAGCTCAATCCCCGACGTTGGCACATTCGGCGTCATCAGCTTGTTGTAGTCGACGTGTTCAAATTGCGCTTGCAGCAATTGCGGTCCGCCGCCGGGCTGATCGTGCTCAAAAACGAAATGCCCCTGCACATCGCTCACCGTACTGCCTATGGCCTGCATTCCCTGTGCGCCCGGTTTCACCAGGTTGATCGTCACTCCCGCTTGCGGCTTACCTGTAGTCTTGTTCACCACAGTGCCATCCATGGCGGCAAACGTGATTCCAACGCACAGAAAAAAGATGGCTGCGCAACGCGTCATGCCATGGCCTTTCCGCATTCGCCGCAGAATTTCAGAGGCTGAGCAAACTTTGCTCCACAATGCGGGCAGACCGTACCGGACACCACTTTTTTCCGTGACGCCGTTTGGGCATCCGGTTTAACGGCAGGGACGCGTACCTGTTTCAAGCCTAACCGCGTGGTGGTCGCTTCCATTTCCGCCAGCACTACTGCCAGCTCCCTTTGCAGGGATTGCTTGGTTTGTTGGTAATCGGCATCCGATAATTTGCCGAGCCGGTACTCGAATTGCAGATCGCGCAGATTGTCGTAAATCGCCCGCTTACGGTCTTCCAGATGCGCGATCGGCGAGATCGGAACCGGCTCCGGTATGTCTTGCGGACGAACGAAAAAAACGAGGAACAACGCGCCGATAGTCAGCGCAATCGCGAGCAACGGTATCATTTGCGGGGAGCTTCGCCGTCTTCTCCCAGTTCGCTATCGATTTGCGAACTGAACCTGTCCAGCATTTCCTTTTCGTTCGGCGTCATCTGCTGTGGAGCCTCACGGTTTCTTCGGACATACGCCGAGTAGATCATAAA
>JBARMQ010000214.1:0-11398 GCA_049802535.1 Bryobacteraceae bacterium
CTGGGACCAAATCCCGCACGGTCTCGACGTGCTCGTTACGCATGGTCCACCATTTGGCATTCTCGACCAAACTGCGCCTGGCGAGCCGCATCTGGGATGCGAAGAGCTATTGAAAGCAGTCGAGGAGAAGAAGCCCAAGGTACACCTGTTCGGTCATACCCATGGAGGCGCGGGGTTATTTGAGAACGAAGCCACTCGCTTCGTCAACGCCGCATATTTGAACGAGCGTTATAAACCGCTCGCACCCGCCGGGCAGATACGCGTTGTCGATCTTTAATCGGAACACCGATTCAGCGTGCCGCGCGGCGAGTTGGCGTCCGACAAATCAAATTGGTAACATCTGGTGTATACGAAAACCTGAAGGTGCCGGCGCAAGCCGATGTCAACTGCCTCATGGGCGCCCGTGAGGCCGGTCGCACCGTTGCACATTGATCGATGATGCTGCAAGATCACCTCCGATTAACGCGGGAAAAACTTTATGACTTGGTATGTGCCACGCCCGTGACCCAAGTGGCGCATCAATTCGAAATATCTGACAGAGCGATGGCGAAGATTTGCGCCAAAAAGCAAGTGCCGGTTCCGCCACGCGGTTATTGGGCTAAGAAAAGTGCAGGCAAAGATGTTCCTGCAATCCCTCTGCCTGAGTTTGTGACCAAACCTCCAAAGGAAAAAAACGACAAGGTTATCCCGGCACAAGAAACCGCAAAGAATCCCAAACTTCACAGCGTGTTTGACGAACGACGCCAGACGATCAGGAAAGCGCTCAAGCAATTTCGCAATGCTTTAGCGGAAGCGATCGACTATACAGTGCGCATCGATGGATGGAACTGCGATTACAGCTTTGGTCTAAACGCTTCTTACGATCCCTTGCATCGAGATAACGAGGTCTCTTTCCTATTTGAAGCGCCGTACAGCGAACATCGGGATTTGGTCTTAAGAGGCGTTTTCCTGGAGCCTAAAAAGGTAAGAGAGAAAAAGCTTGAGGTTCGTTTCGTGCGAAAACCGCATCTCGAAAAAAGGGCCGTCAAAGAAAATCTCCATCGTTACGAGGAATCACCGCCAAGGTCTGTCGGAGGCTTCATGAAACAAGGGAATTACATAATGGCGTATTTGTCTATTCCTGAAGATGCGTTTGCGCTCGTCCTGCAAAACGCGATAGCTGGCAAAATCAGATTCATGACCCTTCGAGGCCCGAAGATGCGGTACGGGAGCGGGAAACTTTTCCACTATTACATCCAGGAAGAACAAGACGAATCGTGAGTTGACCGCTACGGCATCGGGCATTGGCTGGAGCTGCACCCGAAGGAGCATCCAGGCCGCATCGAGATCGCAACCAACAAGCGGGCGCGCAGGTGGCAGAGGCGGCCGCGGAAGGATGGAGCGGGCGGTGGGATCCGAACCCACGCAATGCCAGATTGGAAGCCTGGTGCCTTACCGCTTGGCGACGCCCGCTCAAGGGTGGTCCAGGGAGTGGGATTTGAACCCACGATCTCGCGATTATCGATCGCGTGCTCTGCCAACTGAGCTATCCCTGGATACAGAATTCAAATTGGTGCCGGGTGCAGGAGTCGAACCCGCGTAGCTTGCTTGTAAGACAAGCGTTCTTCCGTTGAACTAACCCGGCCATGGCGCGCGTGATGGGGCTCGAACCCACAGCCTTCGGCTTCGGACGCCGATGCTCAATCCGTTGAGCTTCACGCGCATTCGCAACACGATTGGGGCCGTCCGCGGGACTTCAACCCGCATCTTCATCGTTAGGACCGATGTGCTCTTTGCATTGAGCTAGGACGGCGAATTGGAAGCCCCGGCGAGATTCGAACTCGCGACCCGCTCTTTAGAAGAGAGCCGCTCTCATTCCACTGAGCTACGGGGCCAGTTGCGTCTTGATCCATGCAATCTCCTTCCGACTCGCACTCTTGACTCGACGAACTACCTCCTCTTTGCGATAAGGACGAAAGCTACGCGTCTCGACGCTGACTAAGCATCGAAACCATAACCCGTCAATCTTCCTGTAGACTTGCGGTTCGTTGTCCGGCACCGGAATCTCCGGCGTCGGCATGTTCTTCAGTCGCCGAAAACGCCATGGCTCCTTATAAAGGAGCAACCCGGTGAGTGGATGTACATAAAACCCGTCCACCTTCGACGGAAATCCACCGAATGTCGGCCGTTCATAAACCTGGCCGTCCTCCCCGAGAAAAGTATTCGTCTCGACCTCCCACATCAGATGAGTCCAGATGTGGTAGCCGCTGAGTCCGCGCCGGTCAAGTGCCTCGCAGAACTCGCCAAACACTTTGTCCCAAGGTCGCCCAATGTTTTTGCGGATCGCCCCACGCAGCGGCGAAAGAAAGTCGGAAAAGTCCTTCGCGTTGATCTGCCTGTTCCGGGAAGAAGAACGGAGCCCGCCGTATTCCTCCGGATAGTCGAAGTCCTGATCGGGATTGACTCTTACGCTGCCGCCATATTTCTTCGTGATCGCCCAACTGCGGCCATGCCGCGGCCGTTCGGTCGTGCACTTCGTCAAATCTTGTCTCACTTTTCACCTCGCTAATGATCTGTCATCGGTTGACCTCCTCTCTGGTACATGGCAATCTCCTTTCGTCCTGGTGGAGCCGGTGGGACTTGAACCCACATTGGGACTTCTCCCGCTGATTAAAAGTCAGGTCTCTGCATCCAATTCGAGTACGACTCCAAAGTTGGTGGGTCACCGGGAAGTCGAATCCCGTCCGAGCGGTTAAGAGCCGCCTATGCTGCCGTCAACACCTGTGACCCATGGTGGAGGTACCGGGAGTTGAACCCGGAGACTCGCGCTTATAAGGCGCGGGCTACATACCGATAGCAGCTATACCTCCAAAATCTTGGTGGCTGCGGTCAGATTCGAACTGACTACCTTGCGCTTATGAGACGCCTGCTCATCCGCATGAGCTTCGCAGCCGCTGGCGAGGGTGGCGGGAATCGAACCCACTTCATTCGGCTTTGGAGGCCGACGTTCTGCCAGTCTGAACTTCACCCTCATTTTCAAAGACCAATAAAAAACCCCGACTTGGGTCGGGGTCTGGTGCTCATTGCACGTATGCACTCAGACCCTCAAGACACGACTCCCCAAATGACCCGCTTGCCGGTCATTCTGACTATGTCGCGTTTGAAGGTCCTAAGCATCATGTCAATTCACCATCAGAACGTTTGAGAAACTGTGGTTCAACTTGTGGAGCGTCCGGCAGGACTCGAACCTGCGTGCACTTCGTTCGTAGCGAAGGCCATCAATCCTCTCTGGCACGGACGCTCAAAACCTGGTCGGGGAACTCAGAATTGAACTGAGTCCACGTGCTCCCAAGGCACGGATGCAACGCATTACACCATTCCCCGATGGTGCCAGCCCAGCGAGTTGAACGCTGCTCTCTCCGTTTTCAGCGGAGCGTATCGACCGCGCATACGCGACTGGCGGAATCTGGTGGACCTAGTCGGCTCTGCCCCGACCGCCTCCGCATTGCAAGTGCGGCGCTCTCCCTGAATGAGCTATAGGCCCGAAACTGTGCCGGGGAATTTCACCTCGGCGATTGGGGTGGCCGGTGGGAGTTGAACCCACAAGAGACATGAGTCACAGTCATGCCCGACGTTCCGATAGTCGGCACGGCCACAGTTGGAGCACCTGGGGCTACTCGAAAACCCATTCTGCTGATTACAGGTCAGCCGCTCTTCCACTTGAGCTACAGGTGCAATCTTTGTGGAGCCGGCAGCAGGACTTTAACCCGCAGCCATCGCCATACCGAGGCGACGCTCTGACATTGAGCTATGCCGGCTGAACTTCAGTAATACAGATACTTCCTCCACTTTTCCTCATCGACTCCCGTCTGTCGCATGAAAGCGCGAGAGGTGTGAATCGTCACTCGGCGTGGCTGGCGAAGCAGTTTCATACCTGCCTCTGCCGGCGTCCGGTCTGCCTTGCGCCCGTTGCAGTCGCGACATGCGGCTACCAGGTTCTCCCAGGTGCTCAGTCCGCCTCGAGCGCGCGGAACTACATGCTCCAGTTCCAATTCGCTGCTCAAAAACTTCTCGCCGCAATACTGGCAAGTGTGTCCGTCGCGAATGAGGATGTTCTTCCTCGAAAGCGTCTGTATCCGCAGCGGCAAGCGCCGATACTGGCGAAGGCGAATGACACAAGGCAATTGCAGGCCCAGATGCACATACCGATCGTGTGCCTCTTCGATGACGGCAACACCCTTGATGAGCAACACGAGGGCACGGCGAGCCCGGGTAATGTTCACGGGCTCATAGCTCGCGTTGAGCACTAATACCGGCATCGTCATTGCACTCGTCATATAGCCTCTCTTGCATCTTGGAGCTGGCGGCCGGAATCAAACCGGCTTGGTCCTCGTTACGAACGAGGTGCATGCCCTCTCTGCCACGCCAGCTTCAAATACCTCACCGTCGCATTCGTTTGGAGCGGCTGGCCGGAGTTGAACCGGCGATCTCCGCGCTGGCGACGCAGCGTCTTACCGCTCGACTACAGCCGCTCATCATCTGGCTCCGGGAGGGGGATTCGAACCCGTTCCGTCTGTGGTGTCAAAGACCACTGTCCTGCCTCTGGACGATCCCGGAACACGCTCTCCTTCCGTCGTTCAAACACAAGTCTCTTATCTATGTCAGATAACTTACCGACATAGTTACTAACTGGCTGGCGAGCAAGGCTTCGAACCTTGACTTTCCGCGTTCAGAGCGCGGCGTGTTGCCAGTTACACTACTCGCCATCAATTTGGCTGCGCAGGCGGGAGTCGAATCCGCATAACCCTGATTAACAGTCAGGTTCTCTGCCAGTTGAGATACCGCGCAATATTGCCCAGAAACTAAAAGCCCCCGACCTTGTTGAAGGCCGGGGGCTCGAGTCTCCTGAAATGGAGCTAAATCTCGCTAGTCCGGCCAGAACACGGTAATACCCCACCGCGTCGGTTGCGACGCCGCTGGTATAAATCCGTGATTGACTCGGAACATCATGACTGTTGTACTTTACCCCGACTTAGTTTCAAAAGTCAAATGCAAACGCAGTATTTGTTAGTAACTCACGGATATTTGGTCACGCCGACCAGAGTTGAACTGGCATCCGCGCCTTGAAGGGGCGCTGGCCTAACCGTTAGCCTACGGCGTGAAGAACTGTTGGCGCAGCCGACCGGATTTGAACCGGCATCTGCTCGATCGACAATCGAGAGCTTTGGCCAATTAAGCTACGGCTGCGGAATTGGAACTGCCACGGTTGGCTCGACGCTCGTGCGAACGAGTAGCGAGCGGCTGCTCCATGCAATGGTGGGTGTGGAAGGATTCGAACCTTCAATGCTCCGAAGAGCTCCGGGTTTACGGCCCGGTAGGGCAAGCCAGTCGCCCCAACACACCCAACACCTGGCGGAGAGGGCGCGAGTCGAACGCGCAAGTCCCAAAGGCACACCCCGCTTCAAACGGGATCGGCTTGCCACTTGCCGAACCTCTCCAACAGTGATCGCGATGATCCTCGACAACGGAGTTACTTCCCTCGCACAAACGTGCCGTCCGCAAGCGCCTTGCGGATGTATCGCATTAGCGTGATCGCCTTGAATTCAGCCGTCAACGTCGCTCCTGCGATGTCTTCAAGCGAGACCGGAAACTGATACCTGAGCCCGTCCACATCGACGGTGTAGAACATGTTGCCCGTGCGATAAAGAGAAAACCTGGCCATGTTGACCTTCACGATCTGCTTGATATTCGGCATCATTTGATTCATCCTCTCTGCCCTTAAAATACTGGCGTTTGAATTGGTGGTAGTGGCGCGAGTCGAACGCGCAAGCCCCGAAGGTTCGTCCCGCTTCGAACGGGGTGGGCTTTCCAAATGCCCAACGCTACCGTGGCTGTAGGAGCAGGGCTTGAACCTGCACACGCCTTGCGACGCGAGCCTCGTCTCCAACGAGGTGTGATACCGTTCCGCTCATCCTACCGACTGGTCAAACTGGCGGAGACGATCCGATTCGAACGGATGGTGCCTTTCAAAGGCACTCCGCGTTAGCAGTGCGGTGCCATAGACCACTCGACCACGTCTCCATGACTCTCCTGGTGGGGATGGAGAGATTTGAACTCTCACGCGCGAAGGCACTGGTTTCTAAGACCAGCGTGTCTCCCATTTCCACCACATCCCCACGACTTACTAACTCCACGAACTTAGATACACACCAAGTGACTGAGTTTATAAATACAAACTCGTCGACGAAATGGTTGCCTCCCAGGGACTCGAACCCTGAAGATGTCACAGCTCTTGAGGCTGCCGCGTCTACCAATTCCGCCAGGAGCCCATAAAGCAAAAGCCCCTCGATTTCTCGAGGGGCTTCGGCGATTCCGTAGATTCTACCTAAATCAGCCGCACCCCTCCAAGCCCAGCAAATCGCTGAGTGATTCGGACAGATACGACTTGAATAGGTTCTTCACAAAAAAGAGAATAACTCAGATCAAGACAAAGCGCAACTAACTGTCAGGTTATTTCTTAATGTAAGTAGCGAAATTATTTCTTCAATTGGAGTTGCGTCTTTTTGAAAAGTAGGGCATGATGACATTCATGCTGAATCGAGTTCCATCAACGACACATCACGAAGCGAAGGGCCTCCGGCCGTATTCGCAAGGTGAGGTTTTGTTCATGCCAGGGCTCAATTGGACAAGCGCATAGCGCCTTTTCCCAAAGCAGACTTCGAGCCCTTGGCCTGATGGTCAGGGGCTTTTTCATTGGGCCTGAATAGACTGCGGTCGCGGCTTACCTCAAGCAGCGACACAAGCAAGTGAGGAGCACTCTCGTGGTACGCATGGAGATTTTCGATAACCAGATTCCGGTGTTCGGTCAGGCCGATGATCGTACGCTGAACCAGATTCGCGTCTGCGCACGCACAGCAGACAAGGTCGCTCTGATGCCCGACAACCATGTCGGCTACGGTGTGCCGATCGGCGGAGTCGTGGCATACAAGAACGCGATCAGCCCTACCGGTGTTGGCTACGACATCGGTTGCGGTAACAAGGCCGTGCGTCTTGATATGCCCGGCGTGGAGTCGCGAGCGAGCATTGGCAGGATCATGGACGACGTGTGGTCGATCATCAGCTTTGGCGTTGGCCGCAGGAACAACGAAAAGGTGGATCACGCTCTGTTTGATGATGTGGCGTGGAAGTTGAAGGCGATTTCTTCTCTCAAGGAGATGGCGCGTAACCAGCTTGGCACCGTGGGTAGTGGCAACCACTACGTAGATCTATTCACGGACGAAAAGGATCGCGTGTGGATTGGTGTGCACTTCGGCTCGCGTGGATTGGGTCACAAGACAGCTACGCACTTCCTGAAGGCCGCCGGCGCTTCGGATGGGATGGACGTGGAGCCTTGCGTTCTTTCAACCGATAGCGATCTTGGAATTGAGTACCTCGAGGCTATGCGTCTGGCCGGTGACTACGCCTATGCGGGTCGTGACTGGGTCTGCGGCCGCGTGTCCCAGATCCTGGGAGCGCCGATTGTCGAAGAGGTGCACAACCATCACAACTACGCCTGGCGCGAAGAGCACGAAGGCGAGAAGTTGTGGGTCGTACGCAAAGGTGCGACACCGGCTTTTCCGGGCCAGCGCGGATTTGTTGGCGGCACGATGGGTGAGCAGTCGGTCATTCTCGAGGGAGTTGAAAACGAGCATGCCCGTTATTCGCCCTATTCCACCGTGCACGGCGCGGGTCGTGCAATGGGCCGTCGCGAGGCGGCAGGCGTTGTCGATCGCAAGACCGGAGAGGTCAAGCGAGCCGGCAAGGTCACGCCGGAGATGATGCGCTCCTGGGTAGTTCGTGCCGGGATCGAACTGCGCGGCGCTGGACTGGATGAGTCACCCGACTGCTACAAGCGTCTCCATGAGGTGCTTGATGCGGTTAGTGACACGGTGAGTATCCTTCACCGTCTCACGCCCGTCGGCGTCGCCATGGCTGGCGCTAACGAATTCGATCCCTACAAGGATTGAATCTCGCCTGGACCGATGTGAGTCGGTCCAGGCAATCACTCTCACTTCGTGATTTCTAACCTAACGGCGGATCTAATCGAACTCAAAACGGCGACTGCTGTCGCCTACACTGGAAGACAATGCTTCTCACGGTCACTACAACGCACCGTCCTGCGACGGATCTCGGTTACCTGCTGCACAAGAATCCGGCGCGGGTTCAGACGGAAGAGCTTTCTTTCGGCAAAGCTCACGTCTTCTATCCCGAGGCCGGCGAATCGTGCTGCACAGCAGCCATCCTGCTGGAGGTTGATCCGGTCGCGCTGGTGCGAGGCCGTCGCGGTCCGGCTGGAGAGGGAGGGCAACTCGAGCAGTACGTCAACGACCGCTCATATGGCGCGAATTCTTTCATGAGTGTCGCCCTTGGAAGGCTCTTCACCACTGCATTGAACGGAAAGAGCAAAGAGCGTCAGCAACTTGCCGAGACAGCGATTCCACTTGTCGCAAACGTGCCAGTGATTGCAGCACGTGGCGGAGAAGATCTGGTGCGCCGGCTATTTGAGCCCCTCGGGTATGCACTCGAGATCGCCCGCTTGCCCCTGGACGATCGATTCCCCGAATGGGGAGAGTCGCCCTATGTGGCTTTGGAGATTCGGGCAACGACGACTTTGCAGAAGCTTCTCACGCATCTTTACGTGCTGATCCCGGTTCTCGACAACGAGAAGCACTATTGGGTGGGCGAAGACGAGATCGAGAAGCTTCTGAAACGGGGAGAGGGATGGCTCGGGGCACATCCGGAGAAGGAACTGATCGTTGCGCGCTATCTCAAGCGACAGCGCAGCCTGACGCGGGCGGCACTGGAACGGCTGGCGGAAGATACGCCGCCCGAAGAGGAAACGACTGCAACGCGCGGAGACGAGGAGGAGGAGAAGGTCGAACGTCCGCTCGGCTTGCACGAACAGCGCCTGGGAACGGTGCTGTCGGTTATGCGTGGAGTCGGAGCAAAGCGGGTTCTCGATCTTGGGTGCGGCGAAGGCAAACTCCTTCGGCTTCTGCTGGGCGATTCGCAGTTCGAGCACATCCTCGGAATGGATGTGTCCTGGCGGTCCGTCGAAATCGCAAACGACAAGTTGAAATTGAATCAGATGGGTGAGAAACAACGCGCCCGTATCGAACTGATTCAGGGTTCGCTCATGTATCGCGACAAGAGACTCGAAGGCTATGACGCAGCGGCCGTTGTCGAAGTGATCGAGCACCTGGATGCGCCGCGTCTGGCAGCTTTTGAGCGGGTTCTGTTTGAGTTCGCGAAACCGGGGCATGTGATCGTGACGACACCCAACATGGAATACAACGCCCTGTTTCCGACTCTGCCGGCGGGAAAACTCCGGCATCGCGACCATCGTTTTGAGTGGACGCGGAGCGAATTCGATGCGTGGGCAAACCGCATCGCCAGCTGTTACGGATACGCGGTCCGCATTCAGCCAGTCGGTCCAGTCGATGAAGCACTTGGTGCGCCGACGCAGATGGGGATCTTTGAGCGTGCGGGAGAGCAGGCATGAAAATCACAATTCCGGAGCTTTCCCTGGTTGTCCTGATCGGTCCTTCCGGGTCCGGCAAGTCGTCTTTTGGTAGAAAAGTCTTTCTGCCCACCGAAGTCGTGTCTTCGGATGCTTGCCGCGGGCTGGTCTCCGACAACGAGAACGAACAGGCGGCGACCAATGATGCCTTTGACCTTCTGCACACGATCGTGCGGAAACGGCTGGGGCGCGGCAGACTCACTGTGATTGATGCGACGAACGTTCAGCCGGAAGCCCGCAAATCTCTTGTCGAACTGGCGCGCGAGTATCACGTGCTGCCGGTCGCGATTGTTTTCGATTTGCCGGAGAAGTTGTGCCAGGAGCGCAACGTCAGCCGTCCCGATCGTCAGTTCGGACCCCATGTGATCCGGAATCAGGCTCAGCAAATGCGCCGCTCCCTTCGTGGATTAGAGCGCGAAGGATTCCGCTATGTCTTCAAGCTCTCATCTCCGGAAGAAGTGGACGCAATCACAGTAGAACGACAGCCTCTTTGGAACAACCGCCGGGAAGTGCACGGACCATTCGATATTGTTGGCGACGTCCACGGGTGTCTCGACGAATTGCTGGAACTCATGGCCACGCTTGGCTACGAGGTCGATCGGCAGGAGGCAGCGTTTTCAGTTGTGCCTCCCGATGGCAGGAAACTGGTGTTCGTTGGCGATCTTGTCGATCGCGGCCCCGCGACGCCAGATGTATTGCGACTGGCGATGACAATGGTTGACGCAGGGCAGGCGTTTTGTGTGCCCGGGAATCATGACATGAAGCTCATGAAGGCTCTCAAGGGTCGCGACGTGCAACTGACGCACGGCCTGGCGGAGTCGCTTCAGCAGCTGGAAAAAGAGCCTGCAGAGTTTCGGTCCCAGGCGTCGAAGTTTCTCGATGACCTGGTGAGTCACTATGTCTTCGACGACGGCATGCTGGTTGTCGCGCACGCCGGCATGAAGGAGTCGATGCAAGGGCGCGGGTCCGGTAAAGTGCGCGATTTTGCGCTCTATGGCGAGACGACCGGAGAGACGGACGATTTCGGTTTGCCGGTTCGCTACAACTGGTCGGCGGACTACCGCGGCAAAGCGCTTGTCGTCTACGGTCACACGCCGGTCCCGGAGCCGCTTTGGTTGAACGGTACTGTCAACATCGACACCGGCTGCGTATTTGGCGGCAGATTAACGGCGCTCCGTTATCCAGAACGTGAGATCGTGTCGGTACCTGCAAAGGCCACCTACTACGAATCCCGCAAGCCGTTCCTGCCGAACGAGGAACTTGCTCCTCGCGCTGCGCAGCACGCGGCAGACGATGTGCTCGATATCGATGACTTAATCGGAAAGCGGCTGATCGATACGCGGCTTTTGCCGCGCATTACGATTCGTGAGGAGAACGCGATAGCGGCTCTCGAAGTAATGAGCCGGTTCGCAGTCGATCCGAAGTGGCTGATCTATCTGCCGCCAACAATGTCTCCATCGGAGACCTCGAAGCTGCCCGGCCTTCTGGAGCAACCGCAGGAGGCCTTCGCCTACTATCGGCACGAAGGCGTACCCCAAGTGATCTGCGAGCAAAAGCACATGGGTTCGCGCGCCGTGGTGATTCTTTGCCGGGACGAGGCAGTATCGGTGAAGCGCTTTGGCGTCATCGAGCCTGCTCTGGGCGTCGTGTACACCCGCACCGGACGGCGCTTCTTCAATGAGATCACGCTGGAGAAGGAGTTTCTGGCACGCATCCAGGAGGCAGCCGATCACAGCGGCCTCTGGGAAGAACTGGGCACAGATTGGATGTGCCTCGATTGCGAATTGATGCCGTGGTCCGTTAAGGCGCAGGAATTGCTCACGTCGCAATATGCGCCCGTGGCGGCAGCCGGAACTCAGG
>JBARMQ010000215.1:0-13520 GCA_049802535.1 Bryobacteraceae bacterium
TCAGTTCGGCCAGCGGTAAGAACGTGACTGCGGCATTCTCCACATTTTTGAATCAGCCCGGCGTGCCGCTCGTTTCAACCTCGCTCGAATGTAAACAAGGGATGCCGGTGCTCCACCTCGCCCAGCAGCGTTATCTTCCTTTGGGCACTAAAGGGAGCACGGACCAACACTGGCAAATACCGGTGTGCGTTCGCGCGGGCACTGGCGCCACAGGAGAAAGCGAATGTACCCTGCTGACTCAACCTCAAGCGGATTGGACGCTGAAGGCCAAGAGCTGCCCCGCCTGGGTTGAAGCGAACGACAATGCAGTCGGGTACTACCTGGTCGATTATCAAAGCAGTCTGCTGAAGGGCTTGACTGCCGGTGATGTTCAAAAACGCATGAATGCGGCGGAACGTGTGGACTTCATGGGCAATGCTCAATCCCTTACGCAGGGTGGAAAGCTGCCCGCCGCCTACGCTCTGCAGCTTGTCGACACCTTTCACGCCGATCCGGAGCGTTACGTGGTGCTGGGCGCGATTGATTTGGCTCTGTTCCCGCTTGCCGACATGGTGCCCAACGACCTGATGCCCAAATATGTCCACTTTCTGCGGGAGAATTTTCAAGCGCGCGCACACGAACTGGGATGGGTGCCGAAGGCCGGCGAGACGGATGACGTCCATCTGTTGCGCCCTCGTCTTCTGCGCGTCGTTGCCACCTATGCCAGAGACGAGCAACTCGCAAAGCAGGCTCGGGAGCTGACGGATCAATGGTTTGAAAACCGCACCGCCATCGACTCCAGCATGGTCGTCGCCACCTTGAGTACAGCCGCATACTACGGCGACAAGGCTTTATTCGAGCGATTTATGGCCGAGCTCGACAAGACCAAAGATCGTCAGGAGCGTCAACGCATTCTGACCGCCATGGACCACTTTCGCGATCGGGAGGCGATTCATGCCGGCATGGAGGCGGTACTCGCCGGAAAGATTCCTTACATGGAAGGCTTAGGCCTTCTGTTCTCAGGCCAGACCGAAGAGGCAACCCGCCAGATGCCGTTCGACTTTATGAAAGAACATTTTGATGAACTTGCTGCCAAGCGCCCGACGGGCGGTGGTTTCGATGCGGGCGCCGTGTTCCCCCAAGTAGGAGCAAGTTACTGCTCGGCCGAGCGGAAAGAGCAACTCCAGAGCTTCTTTCAGCCCAAAGTGGACCGATTCACCGGCGCTCCGCGTGCGCTGGCGCAGGTGCTCGAAACGATCGACATCTGTGCCGCCTTAAAGGCCTCCGAATCCGCAGGTGTCCAGGATTTCTTGGCGAAGTACTAAACATGAGCGGTTCAGGCATTTTCCAACAGACAAGTACGATTCTCGACACACTACCTTGGAGAACATCCGGCGTTGCCGGCGAGACGAAATGAGCCGACTGCGTTTCTTAATGTGCCCTCCAGTGCACTTCGGCGTGGAATACGTCATCAATCCGTGGATGCAGGGACAACTGCATGCCTCCAACTTAGCTGTTGCCAACGATCAATGGTCTCGATTACATGGTCTTCTCAGCGATCGTGCCGAAGTCGCTTCGCTGCCGGCCGTTCCGGGTCTTCCCGATCTGGTCTTTACTGCAAACGCCGCGTTGATCTACCGCAAGACTGCCGTGGTCAGCAGCTTTCGATGTCCGGAGCGGCAGCCGGAGTCCCCGTATTTCGCCAATTGGTTGCGGGATGACGGCTTCAACGTACATTTGATGCCCGCTGGTGTTCCTTTTGAGGGTGCAGGCGACGCCCTATTGGACCGTGGCCGGCCCTTGCTCTGGTTGGGACATGGAATGCGGTCCGATATTGCTGCTGAGCCGCATCTGGAACGCTATATCGACGTTGAAGTGCAGCCTCTGAGATTGCAAGACCCGCGCTTTTATCATCTCGACACCTGTTTTTGTCCGCTGGAATCCGGCTATTTGCTCTACTACCCGCCGGCATTCGATGAAGCTGGCAACGCGGCGATCGAAGCCCGGATCTCTAGTGACTGCCGCCTGGCATTATCGGAAGAGGACGCTATCCATTTCGCCTGCAACGCCGTGAACGTCGGCAAGTCTGTCATCTTGAACTACGCTTCGCCACAGTTGATCGCGCACCTCAACACGTGGGGATTCGACGTCACGACGACTGCATTGACTGAGTTTATCCGCGCCGGCGGCGCAGCAAAATGCCTCTCCCTCAGGCTGATCGAGCAATGAGCGCGGCTACCCTCCGTTCATTGCAGTAGTGCGCCGAGATTCCCCGAGAACCTGCCCCCCTGCTACCGTCCTGGAGCAATTGCGTCAGCCCCTTGAAAAGGGTTCGGTCACCTTAGCCCGTAGCAACGGCACACTTGAGGATTATCGGGGATAGCAATCCTATACTGACCCGATTCATCAGAACGCAAACCGACACGTACGATGCTTCCCGGAACGAACTCCCATGTTTCTAGCTCAGGATCGTAGTCAGCTGGTGCTTGAATTTGAAAGCGGCCCTCGCCTAGATCCAGCGCACGTGTCGGTCGAAACACCTCTGTTCCCTCATCCATTAAGCGGACGTGTATTTCAACCGACCGACTAGTACTTGAAGCCATCTCCTCGGACATGAAGGACCTCCCTTGTCACGTTGTCAATAACACCGGAACGCCCAGTTGTTGGACTTACACACCGCGTTGCCCCGTTGCCCGGATTTATATAGTAGCCGCGGAATACTACTGCGCACGGTGGTCGACGGCCTCATCAATTTGCGCGTCGGTCCACCCACGCTGAGCCATTTGATTTAGCCGCTCTTTGCGACGACTTATGACTGCCCAATTTCCATTTTCTCGGGGTGCTTGACGCCCCGTTTCCAGTCCTCCTCCGCCGGTTCCCGAACTGCTCAGGCGCGAGACCATGCTACCAGCCAAGCCCTCCACCGGCCAGAATGGCGGTCGGTTCGCTAACTAACGCCAACTACCGGGTCACCTGCTGAACCGAATGGGCCACCCCCGGCGGGATTCGACGTCACTACGACTGCATTGACCCAGTTTATCCGCGCGGGCGGCGCAGGGAAATGCCTGTCCCTCAGACTGATCGAGCATTGAGCGCGGCGTTCCTCCGCTCATTGCAGTAGTCCGCGGACATTTTCCCGAGAACCTGCCCCGCCCGCGCCCACTAGTTCTCGTGGCTCTCTTTCGTACGTTTAGCGCCGCCATCCAAGGCATCGACGCGCACATCGTGGATGTCGAGGTGGATATGTATCCCGCTGGCTCTAACCGCGACTTTGTGACCGTTGGAATGCCGGACGCCGCCGTCAAGGAGAGCAGGGAACGCATCAAGTCGGCGCTTCTGAATTCGGGGTTTGGATATCCCAGCAAGTCCGTCACCATTAATCTCGCGCCCGCGAATATCCGCAAGGAGGGCGCGGGCTTTGATTTGCCGATGGCCACCGCGATCCTCGGGGCGATGGGCGCCGTCAAGCAATCGAACGATTATCTGATTGTTGGCGAACTCTCCTTGGATGGCAGTCTGAGGCCGGTTCGTGGCGCTCTCCCCATTGCCGTTTGCGCCGCCCGGCGCGGTATCCGTAACCTGCTGGTTCCCTGTGAAAACGCAGCCGAAGCGGCCGTTGCCGAGGGCGTCCAGGTGTTTGGCTTGCGGCACCTTGCCCAAGTCGTTCAATTTTTGAACCAGCCCGAATCAGTTCCTCCCACGGCAGCCTCTCTAGCCTCATTGGAAACAGCCTCTGCCGACGCGCCTGATTTCAGTGACGTTCGTGGCCAAACCATGGCGCGGCGCGCCTTGGAAGTGGCAGCCGCGGGCAATCACAACGTCTTGATGATCGGACCTCCCGGATCAGGCAAGACGATGCTAGCCAAGCGTTTCGCCAGTATCCTTCCGGAACTGACCTTCACCGAGGCGCTGGAAGCCACGCAGGTGCATAGTGTCGCCGGATTGCTGCCCGCGGGCGTCGGACTCCTGCGCCAAAGACCCTTTCGGTCGCCCCATCACACCATCTCCGATGCCGGTTTGATCGGTGGCGGCAGCGGAATGGCCCGGCCCGGTGAAGTGAGCCTTGCGCATCATGGCGTTCTGTTCCTCGATGAGTTGCCTGAGTTCCCGCGCGGAGTCCTGGAGCAATTACGTCAGCCCCTTGAGGAAGGCTCGGTCACCTTGGCCCGTAGCAACGGCACTCTGACGTTCCCAGCTCGTATCTTGATGATCGCCGCAATGAATCCGTGTCCCTGTGGCTTCTATGGAGATACTACACGGGAATGCCGTTGTACGCCCGGCATCATTCAGCGTTACTTAGCGAAGGTCAGCGGCCCCCTTCTCGACCGCATCGACTTGCACATAGAAGTTCCGGCCGTGGCTTATAAGGATCTTCGAAATAAGACCGAAGGCGAGACGTCCGCAGCCATTCGCCAGCGGGTCGAAGAGGCCCGTGCCACCCAACGCTCTCGCGGCTTTTACAATTCTCAGATCCCCCCAAAGCAACTGCGGATTCTATGTGCTCTCGACGACACAGCAGAACGCACCCTCGAAATGGCCGTACGGCGAATGAATTTATCCGCACGGGCGCACGACCGCATTCTGCGAGTTGCCCGCACCATCGCCGACTTGGACCACGCTCCCGCTGTCCTTTCCAAACACTTAGCCGAAGCTGTCCAATGCCGGAATCTGGACCGCAACTACTGGAGTTAGCAGCCTACCCGGTCTTCGGTCCGCCCTGCTTAGCGATATCATCACTTAGCAGGAGCCGGATTGAACATGAAAGTAACTCGGCGAGCTTTCTCAGCTGCCGCCGCGGGAGCCGCATTCGCTCCCTTCGCAACCGCAAAGGCCCTGGAGCCGTTTGCTCCCGGCATTAAAATCTCCATGCAGGTCGATGAGAACGTCAGTGATGACGATCTGGCCTGGATCAAGCAAATGGGCGTGGAGTATCTCAATGTTCAGACAGGCAAGGGACGCGCCACTCTCGAGAACTTCCTCGCCATTCGAAAACGAATGGAAGCCGCCGGCCTGAAAGTTTGGAACATACCCAATAACGACAACCGCAACATTGAAGAGATCACACTCAATTTGCCCGGGCGCGATCAAAAACTCGAGTGGTTGAAACAGTACATTCGCGACACCGGCAAAGCCGGCATTGGCTACATGACCTACGCTCACATGGCCAATGGCATTTGGTCGAGTAAACCGGAAACAACTCGCGGCGGCGGTGCATCACGCGCGTTCCATCTCGCGACCGCCAAAGGCTATTGGAATGGCAAGGTCTATGAAGGACCGCTGACTCATGGCCGCGAGTACTCCCAGGAGGAGCTCTGGGAGAACTACACTTACTTCATCCGTCAAATTGCTCCCGTGGCGGAGGAGGCGGGAGTACGCATCGGGATTCATCCGGACGATCCCCCGGAGCCCGTTTTGGGCGGCATACCGCGCCATATCTTTGGAACCTTCGATGGATACGTGAGAGCGCTCGAGATCGCCAATTCACCGAATATCGGGGTCTGTTTGTGTTGCGGCACGTGGGCTGAAGGGGGCGAACACACCGGTAAAAACGTTTATGACGCGGCGCGGGCGTTCGCTCAGATGGGCAAGCTTTGGAAAATCCATTTCCGAAATGTAACTTCGCCGATTCCCGACTTTGTCGAAACCTACATCGATAACGGCTACACCGATGTTTCGAAGCTCATGAACACGCTGGTCGACGTCGGCTTCAGAGGTAATTTGATCGCCGATCACGTTCCCGCCATGTCGGGCGGCCGGCAAGCCGCTTGGTCTTACAGCTTAGGCTACATCCGAGCGCTTTATAACTCCGCGCGAGAGCCAAGAAATAGCTGATTCACTTAGTAACTACCCCATAATAGATGTCCAAATGGCATTACAGCGTGCCACCTGGGCATTGACATCGGCCGCGGCCGGCGTGCCGTGCAGTGCGGCGGTGAGTTGCGGCCGGCGCTGGAGCATAGCCGCACTCACCCCCACCGCCGTGTCCTCCCCTAGTGCGGAACCGGCTTGGAAAAAGATCAGAAACCAAAGATAGTCTCGCTGTGTCGCCGTCGCCGTCAAATATCCGCTTATGATCTGCTCACGGTTGGTAACGGTAGTTGTCACCGACATGCCACTGAACACTGACGTGTTGTTAAAGCTGTCTAGCCAATGCGTCAAGGTTGTTGTCAGATTGATCAGACGCGGTGGCGTCCAGTCGGAAATGGAGCGAGCCGTCTTGGGATAGCCCTTGGGGCTGTCGAAGGCATCGCTTAAGAACTTGTTCTTTTCGGCGGCATTCTGCAAAGTTCCCCACATAACTCGGCTCGACGCGAGCCCTAGCTCAAGATAGGTTCTTAACTCAGCCGGGTTCCTTGAGTAGTAAAGAAATAGACCCTCATCGATGATCTGCCGGCCGCCAAATAGGCCCGAAACAATGAGTTCAAATTGCTTCATCAGCAGACCCTTACGCTCATCGGTAAGAGTGTTCAACATCCGCTCCATATCAGGAGCTTCGTAATAAAGGAAGACGAAAAGATTGAGAATCACCAGGACATCGGCTTTTCGAAGCGCCGTGCCCAACGTTTGCATTTCCGTCGCGGTCGGATCGATAGCGATTCGTGTGTTCAGGGAAGCAAAGCGATGCCGCCAAAGGCGCTCATTGAGTTCAAGCTGAGCAGACCGTAGATCATTGATCGCTTCGGCCTTGCTCATCAGGGCGGTTTGATTGGCTCGCGCAATGACGTTAGGCGACGTATCTTTTGGCCAGCCGGAAAAGGCGCTCATACCTTCATTCTCGTCAATATCTCAACTAGCCCCGATGGAGGATTAATCTGGCGCATTCGGCTCTCTCGACCCTACTGATATTCCGTTTGCAATCGATCTAACTCCGCAGCTCCGGGACAAAGCGCCTCGTAGGGCAGTTGTGTCAGCGGCGTCTTGGGCGTGCGGTTCAGCTCATGCATATCAGGAACAGTTTCATTGAGATACAGCAGGCCGGTAACGATGTCGCCCTTGCTTTGTTGTTCCATTAAATAAGAGGTCACTTGCTGCCGGTCGGTCGGATCGTACCCGTTAGGCAGTGTTTTAAAGCGCAGCTTGCTTCCGTCATGCAAGGTCACCGTTGTCACCCCTTGCGGAGCGATGCTTGCCAAAATTTCCTGTGCAGGCGGAACGAAGTCGGCATCGGTCGCCTTACGCGCCCGCTTCCGTGTATGCAAATAACTCTTGGTGGAACCGTTATGGTCATTAAACGTGACGCATGGTGAAATGACGTCGATCAATGCAAAACCCCGATGCGCCAGGGCAGCCTTGAGTATCGGGACCAATTGCTCCTTGTCACCCGAAAAGCTCCGCGCCACAAACGTCGCTCCCAGGCTCAGAGCAAGCAGAATCGGATCGATGGGACCCATCTGATTTGCTTCACCGCGCTTACTTTTCGAACCCACGTCGGCTGACGCGGAGAACTGACCTTTGGTTAATCCGTAGACGCCATTGTTCTCGATGACGTAGACCATCTTCAGATTGCGGCGGATGGCGTGGCACAACTGCCCAATGCCAATCGAAAGCGAGTCGCCGTCGCCCGAAATTCCGATGTAGGTGATCTCCCGATTGGCAGCATTGGCGCCGGTCGCTATGGCAGGCATTCGGCCGTGCGCCGAATTGAAACCGTGAGCGCCATTGACAAAGTACGCCGGTGTCTTAGAGGAGCACCCGATACCGCTCATCTTCGCCAGCATGTGCGGCTGCATCGAAACTTCCCAAAGCGTGCGAACAATGGCCGCCGTCACCGAATCGTGGCCGCATCCGGCACAAAGCGTCGACATCGCGCCTTCATAATCACGGATGGTCAGTCCGAGGCTATTGCGCTGGAGACTGGGATGGGTAGCGATTGGCTTGGCGATGGAGGGCATGTTTGGTGACGCTTACGTGGCGCTCAGTGCCGCCATTATACATCCGGAATTGGCAAAGCAAGGAAAACATCCCACCAACGCGAATCCGGGCGCCCCATTGGGAACGCCCGGAACCACTAGCCTCGGAATTGCGAGCCTTACTGATACTGCGTCGTGAAGTTGACGTCCGAATCTGAAGTCGAGCCTCCGGATCCCCAGACACCCTTGTCGGCCGATGTCGTTGTGCTGCCCCAAACGCCTTTGGAGCCCCAAACTCCCTTGTCGCCCCATATCGCGGTGTTTGCGTCCAAGGCCGATGTGCCCCAGAGCGCCAGGTTTGCGTCCACGACAGCCGATCCCCATACTTCCTGCGTTGCCCACGCCCCTTCGTTCCAGGTGGATGATGGATCAAAAGCCAGATACACCTTTCCGGAAGTGGCGTTATAGGAAGCTGTGGGCGATAGAGCAGTGCCCTTCACGACGTCCTTGTTCGCCAGCGCTGCCGCAATATCGAGATATCCTGCGCCGATCGTCAGAATGTCATATTGGCTCACAAAGGACTGACCGGTTACAGAGTCCACCGCTGTGCTAGAGGTTGGAAAGGTCTTATAGGCGGTCTTCATCAGCCGGGCCTTGACTTGATCCGGCGTAAGCGAAGGTTGGCCTTGCAACATATCGGCTACCGCACCGGTTACCACGGGAGTGGCCATGCTCGTTCCGTTCAACATCATGAATTGAGAGGACGTATTGCCGCTGCCGTTCGATTGGTAGTAGGACATCTTGACCACGTTTGCCGAATCCGCCGCCAGCGTTGAGTTCGGCGCCAGCAGGGATACGACATGATTTCCCGGCGCCATAATGTCAGGCTTCACCACCAGGTCGAGTGCTGACGGCCCTTTTGAGCTGTAGCTGGCCACCAGATCGTCCGTGCGAGGATAAGTGCCCATCGCCTTCATCGCGCCGACGGTGATGACGTAAGGATCGTTGCCGGGCGCTTCAATGGTGCCGTAGCCGTTGTTTCCAACCGAATTATCGCGGCCGTCGTTACCCGCGGCCGCAACGACAACGATGCCCGCCTTCCAGGCCGCTTCGACTGCCTGGCAAAGTGGATCTTGCTTATAACTCTCGAAGATCGGGCGCCCTAAGGAGAGGTTGATGACTCGAATGTTATAGGCTTGCTTTAACGCAATCGCCTGCTGGATGGCTTGGATTACCGAGCTGTCTGAACCTTCACCGTTCTGATCGAGTACTCGCAGATTAATCAGAGACGAATTCGGCGCGATGCCAGTAAACGAGCGGGTGCAGTTGAAGCACTGCGTCTCTAGACCGTTCGATCCGATGATTCCGGCGACATGTGTGCCGTGCCCATACTGGTCGGCTCCGTTGCCTCCGGTATAGTCTTTGGTGTAAACCACGCGGGGCAACAGTCCCAGTACGCTGAGATCGGGATCGATATCGATTCCGCTGTCGATCACCGCAACCCCGATGCCGGCTCCCGTCAGATTGGCCTTCCAGGCGGCGCTTGCGTTAACCGCCGCGGCGGAGTAATCCAGTTGACCGACCACCGTTCGATCGGGAGAAATGTAGGTAACGCTCGGGTTATTAGCCAATGCTTCGAGCGATGAAGCAGGAACCGTGACTGCGGCGCCGTTGATCACGCTAAACACCGTATTCAGAACTCCGTTGACCAATCCGCCCGCCAGATTCAAAAGACTGCCTATAGATCCCCCGCCTAACAAGGACGATGGGTTTGTATTCGGGGCATATTGAACAATAACCCTGACATTTGAGGCATTGCTTACTCCCTGTAGATCGGGAGAGATTTTCGGAGAGGCGCCGTAAAGGCACCCCCCGAGCAGGAATGAAGATAAAGAAATTACAAGGGATTTACGAATCACGTTCAGGTATTTCCTTTAGACTCCTCATCGACGTCCTAGGGATAGCGCGTGAATTGCGAAATTTCGATTTGGTACTACGCCCCCCTATTCTTCTCCAAGGGAGCGGCCGATAAGGACATTGAGGCCGAGTGCATCGTCGACGCCCAACCACGAAAGCTCTGATTCTACTGATCGCGTCGGCTGCTGCCTGCCTGATTCCGTCTCAGCTCGGAGCCGCGCTCGATCCGTCGAAGTCGATCACTCAATATGTCCACGATGTGTGGACAACTGCCAGCGGCTTGCCGCAAAGCTCAGTCCTCGCCATCGCACAAACCCCAGACGGGTATTTGTGGCTCGGAACGGAAGAAGGCCTTTTGCGTTTCGATGGCGTACGTTTCGTTACCTTCGACAAAAGAAGCACCGCCAGCTTCCAGAGCGACGAAGTAGACGCACTTTTGGCGGATCGCCAAGGCAATCTTTGGATCGGAACTCGCGGCGGTGGTCTCGTGTTGCTACGGAACGGCGTCTTCAAGTCTTTCACTAAGAGCGACGGCCTGTCGCAGGATTCAGTGCAGGCGCTATATGAAGACGAACAGGAAGATCTTTGGATTGCGACCGACGGTGGCGGACTCAACCGTCTGCATCGGGGGAAGTTCTCCGTCTATACCAGCGCCGACGGCCTCGCCGGCAACGCTGTCTTCTCGATCTGCGGAGATCGCCAAGGCGGAATTTGGATCGCGACTCACGAAGGGTTAAGCCACTGGACGAATGGCGGTTTTGTCAATTTAACGACAAAGGACGGCTTACCCAGCAATGATGTGCGATCGCTCTATGCCGACGAACCCGGCAGTTTATGGATTGGCACAAATGGAGCGGGCCTGGCTCATCTGACCGGGACGAACATAACCACTTTCACGGCAGCAAATGGTATATCGGATAACCACATTTGGTCAATTTTCAAGGATCGTGCTGGGTCGCTTTGGTTAGGTACGGGCGGCGGCGGCGTCACCCGGATGCACAACGGGGAATTTTCGCGCTTTACAGCCGCAGACGGATTCTCGGGCGAAGAGGTTTGGGCGATCATCCAGGATCGCGAGGGTAGTTTGTGGATTGGTAGCGCCGGCGGCGGCCTGAATCGTCTCAGAAATGCATCGTTCACTACCTTCGGAGCGCAGGAGGGTCTTTCAAGCGACGTGATACTCGGGCTCTACCAGGATTCAGAAGGGGCGCTTTGGATCGGGACGAGTAACGGCGGGGTCAATCGTCTAGAGGCCGGTAAGAGCAAGTCTTTCACCGTGCGCGACGGTTTATCCGACAACCAAGTGTTTTCGATCACCGAAGATGGCCATGGCGATCACTGGTTTGGCACGCGCCGCGGCTTGACGCGGCTTTCGAACGGTAAGCTCGTGGTTTATACAACCCAAAATGGATTGCCAAACAGCTTCGTACGCTGCACGTATACGGATAGCAAAGGCAAGCTCTGGGTAGGAACTCGCGAAGGCCTCAGCTACTTTGACGGCAAGCGATTTATTACCTTCAGTACGAAAAATGGTTTGTCGGATCCACATGTACTCTCTATCTCCGAAGATCCGCGAGATGGGGCGCTTTGGGTGGGAACGGGCGCAGGATTGAACCGCTTCAAAGACGGACGATTCCTCTCATATTCAAAGAGCGCCGGGCTTCTGAATGATGTCGTGTTGGCAATTTACCCAGATTCCGATGGAACGCTTTGGCTGGGAACAGATGGCGGGGGATTGAGCCGCTTCAAAGATGGAAAGTTCTCTGCCTTTACAACCAAAGCTGGCCTTCCCGACGATACTGTCTTCCAGATACTGGACGACTCGCACGGCAACCTGTGGATGAGCGGAAATCGCGGGATCTTCGAAATCGCAAAAACCCAACTTGACTCTTTTGCCAAACGCCCCATTGGACAGCTTTCCGTCCATACCTTTGGTTTGGCGGACGGCATGCGCAATCGAGAATGCAACGGCGGATTTCAGGCCGCAGGTTGGCGGCTTCGGGATGGACAACTCGCATTCCCGACGATGAAAGGCGCCGCGCTCGTGGACCCCGCGCACCTTGTCACCAATCCTCTTGAACCACAAGTATTGGTAGAGCGGATCATCGTTGATAACCACGAAGTGCGCGGCGATCCACTCCTGAGTCTTCCTCCCGGCCGAGGACGTTTTGAGTTTCAATACACCGCCACAAGCTTTATCCAACCTGGCGAAATCCGCTTCAAGTACATGTTGGAGGGCTTCGACAAAGACTGGACCGACGCTGGTACAAGGCGGACTGCCTTCTACACCAACATTCCTCCCGGAACATATCGCTTTCGGGTGATCGCCTGCAATGCCGATCGCGTATGGAGCCGCGACGGCGCGGCCGTCTCATTTTCTCTCAAGCCACATTTCTACCAGACGTCGATCTTCGTTGCCGCTGTTGTCTTCTTCATTCTGGGCCTTTTCGCGACCGGCTATCGAATTCGAGTAAGCCAACTGCGAGCTCAACAGAGGCGGCTGGAAAAATTAGTTCAGGAGCGGACTGAAGCCCTGAGCAGCAGTGAGAAGAAATTTCGACAACTTGCCGAAAATATTCGCGAAGTCTTCTGGATGATGGATCCTTATACTGGCGAGTTTCTGTATGTCAGTCCGGCATTTGACGAAATCTTTGGCTATTCGGCCGACCTGGTGCTTCGCAACCCGAATGCTTGGCTCATGTCGATTCATCCAGACGACCGCGAACGTGTAGAGGATCTGCGGCTTCGCCAGCGCCAGGGTGACCGGCTCGACCGCGAATACCAAATCGTCATCGGCGGCTGCACTCGCTGGCTTTGGGACCGCTCTTTCCCGATTGTCGATGAGTCTGGGCGTCTGAAGCGCATCGTAGGCATCGTCGAAGAAATTACCGAGCGCAAGGAAGCCGAACATATCTTGCGCCGTTCGAATGACGAACTCGAACAGCGTGTGCGTGAGCGCACCATTGAACTGGTGCATTTGAAAGAAGCCGCCGAGGCAGCCAACAGAGCTAAGAGCGAATTTCTAGCCAATATGAGCCACGAACTTCGCACGCCCATGAACGGCATTATTGGCATGACCGGGCTTGTTCTGGCCGGAGAGATGGATGCGGAACGGCGAGAGTATCTCGACATCGTCAATTTTTCGGCCAACTCGTTGCTCACCATCATTGACGACATTCTCGACTTTTCTAAGGTTGAGGCGGGGAAGCTTCGCCTCGAAAAATCGCCGTTTAGTGTTCGCGAATGTCTCCATCATGCGTTGCCCGCGCTCGCCATCAGAGCGGTAGAGAAGAAGCTTTATCTACGGCATTCTGTCGATTCGTCCATTCCACAACTCTTACTGGGTGATGCCTCCCGCTTACGGCAAATACTGCTCAATCTTGTGGGGAACGCTATTAAATTCACATCCACCGGGGGTGTTGAGGTTGACGTGCGATTGACATCCCAGGTCGATTCCCGCATTCTGCTGACATTCTGTGTCAGCGACACCGGTATTGGAATTCCAAAAGAGAAACAGATCTCCATATTCGACGCATTTACCCAGGTCGATGGATCTTCCACGCGAGGGTTTGGCGGTACCGGCCTGGGATTAGCCATTTGCTCCCAGCTGACCACGTTAATGAATGGAAAGATCTGGGTCGAGAGTGATCCGGGGCAGGGCAGCCGCTTCTATTTCACAGCCACGTTTGACGCTCCACAGCGGCCCGCGGAAAGTGTCCAAGAAATTCCTGTTCCGCCCGCAGTTGTTGTGAATCCAGCTCCAACGCCCTCCGC
>JBARMQ010000216.1:0-1660 GCA_049802535.1 Bryobacteraceae bacterium
CGACGCCGTCCTTGCACTGGAAAACCGGGGTGACGCCGTGGTCATCGGCACCGGCAAAGCCACCAGCGGACCCGCGGCGGCGGTGCTGAACGGCACCTTCATCCAGGGCTTCGAACTCGACGACTTCCATCCGATCGCGCCGGTGCACAGCTGCTCGCTGGTACTGCCTGCGCTGCTGTCGACGGTGAGCGCGCAGTCGGGCACCACCACCGGCGCCGACTTCCTGCTCGCGGCGATCATCGGACTCGAGGTGGGACCACGGGTGGGTTACACCCTGCACGGGTCACAGATGCTCGACCGCGGCTGGCACTCCGGACCGGTCTTCGGCACGCACTCGGCGGCCATGGCATCCGGAAAATTACGCGGCCTCTCGCCCGCCCAGCTGGAAGACGCGCTGGGCCTGGCCGGCACCCAGTCGGCAGGGCTGATGGCCGCGCAGTACGAGGCGATGAGCAAGCGCATGCATCACGGGTTCGCCGCTCGCAACGGCTACTACGCCGCGGGGCTGGCCGCAGCCAACTACACCGGCATCAAGCGGGTGTTCGAACGTGAATACGGCGGATTCCTCAGCGTTTTCGGCGAAGGCCATCACCCCGACGCATCGCTGTTGACCGATGAACTCGGTGAGCGCTGGGAGACCTCCATCATCATGGTCAAGTCCTACGCGGTGATGGGCGGCCTGCATGGAGCCGTTGACGCCGCCCGACAGCTACGGGATTCGGTTGCCGCCGAAGATATCTCGAAGATCGACATCACCGTGGGCGAGACGGTCTACAAGCACGGCTGGTGGAAACCCGAGCGGCCGTTGACCGCCATCGGCGCCCAGATGAACATCGGCTACGCCACCGCGGCCGCGCTGCTCGACGGCAATGCCCTGCCTGAGCAATTCACGCCAGCGCGCCTGGACGCCGACGACATCTGGTCGTTGATCGGCGTCACCGAAGTGCACCTGGACGAGTCGCTCGCCGACGCCCCGCTGACCGAGCGGTTCCGCACCGACCTCGCCGTGACCACCCGCGACGGCGCCGTCCATCAGGTTCGCGTGGTGGCACCACACGGGGCGCCGTGGGATCCGGTGACCAACGAGGAACTCATCACGAAGTTCCACGCGCTGACCGACCGTGTCACCGATCGCGACCGCGCCACCGCCATCGAGCGCGCGGTCGTCGGCCTCCGGGACCTCGACGACGTCGGCACCTTGATTGATCTGCTCGCCGCGCCGGTCACCGGCGCACTGGACTGAAAGGACCACACATGCCCACCCCGACCGCCCGACAAAACTTGCGGGAGTTGCTCGATCGCGGCGAACTCGTCGTCGCACCAGGAGTTTTCGACGGGATCACCGCGCACCTGGTCAAGCGCACCGGCCAGCCGGCCGCGTACATGACCGGTGCGGGCGTGGCAGCGTCCGGCTTCGGCCTACCGGACATCGGGCTGGTCACCGCGACCGAGATGGCCGAACGCGCCCGCATGCTCGTAGGCGTACTGGGCGACATCCCGCTGATCGCCGACGCGGACACCGGCTACGGAATGACGATGAACGTGGTGCGCACCGTGCAGCTCTACGAGCAGGCCGGCGTCGCGGCAATCCAATTGGAAGATCAGGTCTTCCCGAAACGCTGCGGCCACCTGTCCGACAAACACGTCGTCGACACCGCGC
>JBARMQ010000217.1:0-27789 GCA_049802535.1 Bryobacteraceae bacterium
AGCCGAGGCCATGCGGCTCGCGGCGATGAAACTGTCGGTGCCAACGAAATTTATTGTGCGGCCGACGCCGGAAGAGTTGAAGGTTGGCGATCAGCAACAAGGAGAGCCGCAATGAGAGCCTCGAAAATGCATGACCTGGACCGCGCAGAGTTGGAGCGGCAGGCCCAGGAAGCGCAAGGACAATTGTTCCGGCTACGCTTTCAGATGGGTATGGGCCAGTTCGAGGGGCTAAAGAAATATCGCGCCTTGAAGAAGGATCGTGCGCGTATGTTAACGGTGCTGCGGGAAAAGGGCGCGCCCGACAGCGCGGCGCAGGCCACCGTAGCATCCAAGAAGACAGCGTCAAAAAAAGACAAGGGGTCGCGCGCGTAGGCGGGCAAGAAAACTATGGCGGCGGAACAGGGCAACGGCCAAACAGTGAACGCGGCAGAGAATAAGCCCGCGATTGGACATAAGAACGAGAAGGTCGGCGAAGTCGTGTCGACCAAGATGAAGAAAACCATCATCGTGGAAGTGACGCGGCGAGTGGCGCATCGAGTCTATAAGCGCATTGTGACGCAGCGCAAGCGATTTTATGCCCACGATGAGCAAGAATCGGCGAAAGTAGGCGATGTCGTCCGCATTGTGGAGTGCCGTCCCTTGAGCCGGCTGAAGCGGTGGCAGTTGGGCAGCGTCATGCGGCGGGCAGTGCAGGTGGGCGTGGAACATCCGGCGCTCGAAGGCACGGCCGACACCCGGCAGAAGAAGACGCTCAAAAAGAAGTAAGCACGGATTTTCTAGGAGACTTGTCATGATCGGAATGCGAACTATCCTCGAGGTCGCCGATAACAGCGGCGCGCGCAAGTTGCAGTGCATCTTGCCCCGCGGCGGCGATAAGGGACTTCGCGCGGGTCTGGGCGACATCATCACCGCGAGCGTGAAAGAGGCCGCGCCCGATTCGACTATCAAAAAGGGTAAAGTGGTGCGCTGCGTGGTGGTCCGCATGCGCAAGGAAACGCGGCGCAAGGACGGAACTTACATCCGGTTCGATTCGAATGCCGCAGTGCTGATCAACGAAGTTGGGGAACCGGTCGGCACGCGCGTGTTTGGTCCGGTCGCCCGCGAATTGCGTGACAAACGGTTTATGAAGATCGTATCGCTCGCGCCGGAGGTGATCTAAACATGCCGAGAATTGCATACAAGCGCCGTCAGGAGAAGGGCGAGCGCACGCCGGTCTCGATCAAGCTCAAAAAAGATGACCTGGTGAAAGTGATCGCCGGGCGGGATAAAGGCAAGACCGGCAAGATTTTGGAAGTCGACCGTTTTTTGGGTAAGGTCACGGTGGAGGGCGTCATGCTCGTCAAGCGCCACACGCGGCCCAACCCATCGAAGCAGATTAAAGGCGGCATCGCTGAGAAAGAGATGCCGATTTCAGCTTCGAACGTATTGATCTTGACCGCTGGCGGCATTCCCACACGTATCGGCTATAAGATGGAGACCCTCGGCGGGGCCACCCGGCGGGTGAGAATTGCACGGAAAGGCGGCGAGCCGCTCGACCGCAAGTAATGCGGCAAAGCCGGGTGAGCTGGATAGGAATTTGAGGAGCCATGGCGACGAAAGATAAGGGCGGGTCCGATAAGGGCGCGCAAGCAAAAGGCGGCGGGGAGAAGGCTGCTCCAAAAACCGCGGACAAAGCCAAACAGCAACAGGCGCGAGGAGCAAAACAAGCCTCTTCGATGCAGGATGTACGTCCGGCCGAAGGCCGTCAAAGTGGGTCGAAGCATGCGGCAAGACTGCGTGCCCACTACCAGAAAACGGTGGTGGCGCAGCTTGTTAAGGAGTTTGGCTACAAGAACCCGATGGCGGTGCCGAAAGTAGAAAAGGTGTCGCTCAACGTAGGTTTGGGTGAAGCCACCGGCAACAGCAAGCTGATGGATGGCGCGGTGAATGAGCTGACAGCGATTGCCGGCCAGAAGCCAGTGATTACCAAAGCGAAGAAGTCCATCGCGGCGTTTAAACTGCGCGAAGGAATGGCGATTGGCTGCATGGTGACGCTACGCGGCGATCGCATGTACGAGTTTTTGGATCGATTGATGAACGTCGCGCTGCCGCGGGTGCGCGATTTTCGGGGCGTCTCGCCCAAGTCGTTCGATGGGCGCGGAAATTATACGCTCGGCTTGAAAGATCAATTGATCTTTCCTGAGATTGACTACAACAAGGTGGAAAAGACCAAAGGCATGAATGTGTCGATCACCACCACTGCCAAGTCGGATGCTGAAGGATTAGCCTTGCTCCGGTTTATGGGAATGCCGTTCCGTCAGTAAGGAAATAGGCGAGGTTAGAAAGACATGGCCACAACTGCAAAGATCGCGAAAGAACAAAAGAAGCCGAAGTTTCAATGCCGGTTGCGTAACCGCTGCAAAAGCTGCGGCCGCCCGCGCGGCTTTCTACGGAAGTTTTCGCTCTGCCGAATTTGTTTCCGGAAACTGGCGCTTGCCGGCGAAATTCCAGGCGTGACGAAGGCCAGCTGGTGATTATTTTGATTGGTCCGCGCACGACGCCCAATTGTGCGCGGCGCAGTTTCCACGCGGAAATGTAAGGTGCTGAGTAAGGAAGAGAAAAGATGACAGCAGACCCCATTGCCGATATGCTCACGCGGGTGCGAAATGCGCTGATTGCGCGGCATCCGAAGGTGGACATTCCGTCCTCTACGTTGAAGCTAGAGATCGCCCGCATCCTGAAAGAAGAGGGCTACATTCTCAATCACAAGCTGACCGAGGAAGGATCGAAAAGGTATATCCGGCTGTATTTGAAGTACACGCCCGCAAACTTGCCGGTGATCTCGCGCATTGAGCGCATTTCGCGCCCCGGTTGCCGCGTTTATGTCGGCCATCGCGAAATCCAGCGCATTTTAGGCGGTTTGGGTATCAACATCTTGACGACGCCAAAGGGCGTGATGACTGGTTCGGCTGCGCGCAAAGAAGGGGTCGGCGGAGAAGTCCTCTGCCAGATCTGGTAGGTATCGAATGTCACGAGTAGGTAAGAAACCGATCCCATTGCCGAAGGGTGTCAAGATCAATGTCGGCGACCGGCTGGAAGTGCAGGGGCCAAAAGGCAAGTTGACGGTGCCGATCCCGCCTGGCATCCGGATCGAACAAAAAGATCAGCACGTTGAGGTAGTCCGTGAATCCGATAAGCTGGCGGCGTTGCACGGGTTGACGCGTGCGCTCGCTTCGAATGCAATCGTTGGCGTTTCGACCGGATGGACGCGCGAACTGGATATCGTCGGCACCGGCTACCGCGCTGATGTCAAGGGTAAGATCGCCACCTTCACGCTCGGTTATTCGCATCCGCTCGAAATGCTGCTTCCTGAGGGAGTCGAGCTCAAAATCGACAAGCAGACGCACTTGGTTCTGACCGGCTACGACCGCCAGATGGTCGGCGAGGTTGCCTCACAGATTCGGGCGCTTCGGCCACCTGATCCATATAAGAACAAGGGCGTCCGGTATACCGGAGAAGCGCTTCGTAAGAAGGCCGGTAAGACCGGCGCGGGAGGAAAGTAGAATGGCTCGCGATTCCAGAGCGGATATTCGCACACGCGTCCATAAGCGGATTCGGCGCCGCGTGGCTGGCAGTGAAGAGCGCCCGCGCTTAGCCATTTTCCGCAGCATCAATCATATTTACGCACAGGTCATCGACGACCAAAAGGGCCACACACTGGCTGCGGCTGCCTCGACGGAAAAGGATCTGCGAGGCAAGGGCGGCAACGTGGAGGGCGCGAAGCTGATCGGTCAAAAGGTGGCTGAGCGTGCCAAAGAAAAGGGCGTGACCAAGGTGGTGTTTGACCGCGGCGGATATCTCTATCACGGCCGGGTCAAAGCGTTGGCGGATGCGGCACGTGCCGCGGGACTGGAGTTTTAGCGAATGGCATTGAACGGATTGGCCAAGCGTCTCGATACGCAAAACCTGAACCTGAAGGAACAGGTGGTCAGCATCAACCGCGTGACCAAAGTGGTCAAGGGCGGCAAGAACATGAGCTTTTCCGCGTTGGTCGTCGTCGGCGATCCCGGGGCGCGGGTCGTTGGATTCGGTACCGGAAAGGCCAAAGAGGTGCCCTCAGCGATCAAGAAGGGTATCGAAGCGGCGAAGAAGAACCTGAGGAAAATCAACGTTCTCGAAACTACGATTCTCCATCCGGTATTGGGCCGTTTCGGCAGCGGATTGGTGTTGTTAAAGCCGGCGCCGGCCGGAACGGGCGTTATCGCCGGTGGTCCGGTGCGAGCTGTCATTCAGGCAGTCGGCATTCCGAATGTATTAACCAAATCGCTGGGCTCGCACAACGCCCATAACGTCGTAAAAGCAACCATCGCCGCGCTTGAGCAGCTGTGCGATAAACACGCAATCGCGGACATGCGCGGTTTGCCCGTCGAGAAACTGTAGGAAAAAGCGATGGCTGAAGGTACGATCAAAATCAAATTGGTGCGCAGCCCGATCTGCACGCCTCAGAAGCATAAGAACATTGTGAAATCCTTGGGGCTTCACAAAATTAATCGCTGGGTGGAGCGGCCCGATACGCCTGGTTTCCGGGGCATGGTGAAGAAGGTGCCGCATTTGCTGGAGATCGTCGAGGAATAGAAGAGACCGCTTGCGGACGCGCGCGGTTCAGTAAAGCCAGGGAATGACATGAATTTAAGCAATCTACACCCGCCGGCGGGTCAGAAACAGAAAAAGCAGCGGATCGGACAAGGCATGGGTTCCGGACGCGGCAAGTACTCAGGTCGCGGCGCCAAGGGTGCAAAGTCGATTTCGGGCTATAGCAAGATGCGCGGCTTCGAAGGCGGTCAAATGCCGCTACACCGGCGTCTTCCGAAGCGCGGCTTCACGAACATTCATCGCAAGGAATACGCCATCGTGAACATCGGGACTCTCGAAAAACTGGAAGGCGATCATTTTACTCCTGAAATGCTAATGGAGGCAGGTGTGGTGAAGAAGCTCGAGGCAGGATTGAAGATCCTGGGGAACGGCGAATTAACACGGCAGATTACCGTCCAGGCTCATGTATACTCAAAGTCCGCCCTCGACAAAATTCAGAAAGCCGGTGGGACGGCGCAAGTCATCGCGAAACAGGCTCCTGCCGAAGCCACTGAGACCAAGTAGACGGACCTCCCTTTTGGGTGACTGACGTGTATGAATAAGTTTTTTGAAGCCCTTGCCAACGTTTTCCGTATCCCGGATCTGCGAAAACGGGTCCTGTTCACCCTCGCCCTGCTCGCCGTCTATCGGATCGGCGCATTCATTCCGACTCCGGGCATCGACACCGTAAAGTTCGAATCGTTTTTCGACCGGAACGCCGGCGGTTTCCTCGGTTATTTCAACCTCTTCAGCGGCGGCATGTTGCGCCGCATGACAATTTTTGCCCTCGGCATCACGCCGTACATTACCGCCTCCATCATTTTGCAATTGCTTACAGTGGTGGTCCCGACGCTAGACAAGTTGCAGAAGGAAGGCGAACTGGGCCGGCGGAAGATCACTCAGTGGACGCGCTATCTGACGGTCGGCCTGGCTATTGTGCAATCTGTTGGTATTGCCCTGGCGCTGCAGGGTTCTGATGGCAACTTCGTGGTCAATCCGGGTTTTGGGTTCATCGCCTTGACTACTCTGACCTTCACGACTGGAACAGCGTTCATTATGTGGTTAGGCGAGCAGATTACCGAACGCGGCATTGGAAACGGCATGTCGCTGATCATTTTCGTCGGCATCATAGTCGGCTTGCCGTCTGCTATCCACAGCATCTATACCAACACTTTCGTCACGCGCCAGTGGAACCCGCTGCAGATGATGTTGATCCTGGTGGTGATGGTTGCCGTCGTTGCATTCATTGTGCTGGTCGAACGCGGCGAACGCCGAATTCCCGTTCAGTATGCCAAGCGCGTGGTGGGACGCCGCATGATGGGCGGCCAATCTACCCACTTGCCGCTGAAGGTGAATGCCGGCGGCGTGATCCCGATCATTTTCGCCTCATCGCTACTTGCTTTGCCCGCCACCCTACAGCAATGGTCGTTCGTCAAGAGCAGTCCATGGCTCAGCAATATGGTCGGGGCTCTCGGTGGCTCACAACCCCTCTATTACTTGTCCTTTATCGTTTTAATCGTATTTTTCTGCTTCTTCTACGTGTCGATCATTTTCAACCCCAACGAAGCGGCGGACAACATGCGCAAATATGGCGGCTTCATCCCTGGCATTCGCC
This sequence comes from Bryobacteraceae bacterium, assembly GCA_049802535.1. Lineage (GTDB taxonomy): Bacteria > Acidobacteriota > Terriglobia > Bryobacterales > Bryobacteraceae > Bog-105. The sequence goes on from JBARMQ010000217.1 coordinate 6,227, forward strand.
CGGGAAAGAATACTGCTGAATACATGGACAAGATTCTGTCGAAGATCACGGTCGTAGGCGGCCTTTATCTGTCCCTTCTGTCGATAATCCCCCAGATCATGATCTCGGGGATTAAGCTACAACATCTGCCGTTTGTCGGCAACTTTATCGACGCTCATTTCCCCCGCCCCTTACTGGACGGATTGGGCGTGACCTTCTACTTTGGCGGGACGTCGCTGCTGATCGTCGTTGGTGTGGCCATGGATACGGTGAACCAAATTGAGGCGCAGCTGATCATGCGCCACTATGAAGGCTTTACCCCACGCGCGGGCCGGATTCGTGGCCGCCGTAGCAGTACGAGTTAACCATTTGGCAACGGAATCGATATCCTCGCCCCTGTTGGCGGGAAAGGTCATAGCGCCAGCGATTATCCTGTTTGGATCTCCGGGTTCGGGCAAAGGGACGCAGGCCAAATTGCTGAAGAACGCTCTTGGCATACCACATGTCTCAACCGGCGACATGCTCCGGCATCACGTTGAGGCCGAGGACGAGATCGGCCATGAGATCCGGCAGACCATGAAATCCGGTAAGCTGGTTTCCGACGAACTGGTCAATCGGCTGGTCGACATTCGACTCGGCATGCCGGATTGCCGATCGGGAGTGATTCTCGACGGATATCCGCGAACGCTGAATCAGGCTGACGTGCTGCTTCGCCTGCTCGAGAATCGCAAATTTCGCCCTGGTGTGATACACTTAGCAGTTGACTACGAACGGATCGTAGCTCGCCTAAGTGGCCGTCGGCAGTGTCCCGTTTGCGGAACCCTTTATAATCTTACGACCAATCCTCCTACAGTTGCTGGAATCTGTAACTTAGAGGGAGCCACCCTGGTGACGCGCGAAGATGACCGTGAATCGGTAATCCGAGAGCGGTTAAGCCAATATGGTTTGCAGACGCGCCCTTTGCTTGAATATTTTCGGCAAGTGGGCACGCCGATGTTTGATATCAAGGGAGCGGGAGCAACACCCGAGCAAATACTCAAGACGGTGTTAAGTTCGCTCGTGTCGGTCCAGCTAATCCCCGCAGCCGAGTTGGTGGCGGAACCGATGCCGGGCCAATGAGCCCGAAGGCGTAAGACGATGATTGTGCGGAGAAGTCCTGTCGAGCTTGAAAAGATGCGCCGCAGCGGCCTCCTGGTTTACCAAATCCTGCAGGATTTGAAGGCATTGGTGACCGAGGGGATTACCACGCAGGACTTAGAGGTAGCGACGGCGAAGATGATAGGCGATGCGGGAGCGACTCCGGCGTTTAAGGGTTACTTTTCGCATGCCTCCGGAACGCGGTTTCCGTACGTGTTATGCGCGTCCGTGAATGAAGAAGTCGTCCACGGCATGCCGTCGGCTAAGCGAAAGCTGAAAACGGGCGATATTATTTCGCTCGATACCGGCGTGAAATTGAATGGGTATTACGGCGACTCGGCTTTGACGGTTGCCATCGGCGAAGTGAATGACTCGGTGAAACGCCTGTTGAAGGTGACTGAGGAAAGTTTGGAGTTAGCGATCGATTGCGTGCGATCCGGGAACCGCTTATTCGATGTCTGTGGAACCGTTGAAAAGCATGTCGTCTCGAATGGATTTTCGGTGGTACGGGAATTTGTAGGCCACGGAATCGGAACCTCTTTGCATGAAGAGCCGCAGATTCCGAACTATATCGACCGCAAGAACGAAAACCCGCGGTTGAAGCCGGGTATGGTGCTGGCGATTGAGCCTATGGTGAATGCCGGAAAGCCGGATACCAAGGTGTTGTCCGACCGATGGACGGCGGTTGCGAAAGACGGGTCGTATTCGGCCCATTTTGAGCATATGGTCGCAGTGACGGAAAACGGTCCTTGGGTGCTGTCGCGCCCTTAGGAATTGAATTATGGGAGCGGCGTCCGAACGGACGGCTGAAGCGATTGTAATGGAGTTGCTCCCGAGTGCGCTTGTGCGGGTAAAGCTTGAGGGCGAGCATCAGTTGATCGCTCACATGCCAAGCACCAGCCGGGCGAATTTTGTGCGTTTGCGAGTTGGTGACCGGGTTCGCGTGGCGCTTTCGGAGACCGACCGCACCAGAGGTAGGATTCTGGAGCTTTTGAGTAAGAGTTGAGAAGGCAATTTTATGAAAGTACGAGCATCGGTTAAGAAGCTGTGCGATAAATGCAAGGTGATTCACCGGCATGGCGTCGTGCGGGTGATTTGCACTAACCCCAAACATAAGCAGCGGCAGGGTTAAAGGGTATCTACTATGGCGCGTATTGCAGGCGTTGATTTACCAGCGAAAAAGAGAGCAGCCATCGGGCTGACCTATATTTACGGCATTGGGCGCACGCGCGCCCTCTCACTTCTCTACCGGGCGCAGGTCGATCCGGATAAGAAGGTGGGCGATTTGAGCGAAGAGGAAGTGAATCACCTCCGTAATCTGATCGAATCGGAAGGCGCCGTCGAGGGAGACCTCCGCAAGGAAGTCTCGATGAACATCAAGCGGCTGATGGAAATGGGTTCCTACCGGGGGCTTCGCCATCGCCGTGGATTGCCGACGCGCGGTCAACGGACACACACCAACGCCCGCACCCGCAAGGGTCCTCGTAAGGGGACCGTCGCTAACAAGAAGAAGGCTTCGGCCAAGACGTAATGGGCAGGGATTGATAGAACATGGCAAAGGCTCCGGCAAAGACCACTAAGAAAAAGGCCTTCAAGAAGAAGGAAAAGAAGAACGTTCCCTATGGGACCGTTCACATCCAGGCCTCGTTTAACAACACCATCGTCACTTTCACTGACCCCCTAGGCAATGTGCTGGCATGGTCCAGTTCGGGTTCGCTCGGTTTTCGTGGGTCGCGTAAGGGAACGCCGTTTGCAGCCCAGCAGGCTTCGCTGACCGCCGCGAACCGGGCCAAGGAATCCGGATTGCGTACGGTGGAGGTGCGCGTGAGCGGGCCTGGATCCGGCCGTGAGTCCGCAGTGCGCGCCCTTTCGACGGCGGGTATCGAAGTTAGGGCAATTAAGGATGTAACCCCAATCCCGCACAACGGTTGCCGGCCGCCCAAGAAGCGCCGCGTCTGATTGCGAGTGGTGGTCGTTTTAAGTTGGAAGAAAGCGGGACGAAGGCTTTTTGAAAGCCGTAAACCGCACCGAACCTGAAATAGGAGGTCTATTTGGCACGTTATAGTGGCCCGGTGTGCCGGCTTTGCCGTCGCGAGGGCATCAAGTTATTTTTGAAGGGCGAGCGCTGCCACACCGAAAAATGCGCGATTGAGAAGCGCAATTTTGCGCCCGGCCAGCACGGCAAGGACAAAAAGCCCAAGCTAGTTGGCTACGGCCTGCAGCTTCGCGAGAAACAAAAAGCTCGCCGCTACTACCAGGTCCTCGAGGGCCAGTTCCGGAATCTTTATGAGAAAGCCGTGAATCAGAAGGGTATCACCGGTGAGCTAATGCTGTCGATGTTAGAGCGCCGGCTCGATAACCTTGTTTATCGCATGGGTATCGCCACCAGCCGCGCCCAGGGCCGGCAGGTTGTGCGCCACGGGCACATCACGGTTAATGGCAAAAAGGTCAACATTCCCTCCTACACCGTGAAAGTCGGCGATGTAGTCGAAGTCCGCGAGAGCAGCAAGAGCAATGTTTCGATTTTGGGAGCTCGTGACGCCACGGCTCACGCACCCAGCCCTGCGTGGCTTGAGGTCGATCGGGACGCATTGCGCGGGCGTATCATTCAGAATCCCAAACGAGATGAATTAGTGCAGATTCAGCTGAACGAACAGCTGATCGTGGAACTCTATTCGAAATAAAAAGGTGAATGGATCCGGACCTAAAGCAGTGGCTGCAAATTCTAACGCCGGCGTTGATACCAACGCTGGCGGTGTTGATTGCAATGCTGCAGAACCGGGTTGGGTTGGATTCAGTAGGCAAGCGCATTGACGACACAAATAAGCGCATCGACGACCTAAAAGATCATATGAATAGGCGATTCGATGCGAATGAAGCGATTTGGCGCGCTGAACTTAGGCGTGTTGAGGAAGTCCTCGACGCCCGCTTGAGGCATCTTGAAGAATCGCGCTAACGAAATTTAGGCAATCAGACAAGGATTTACAAAATATGTTCAAAGGATTCCAGAAGCCCAAGCGTTTAGTTGCCAACACCGAGACGCTGACAGAGCGCTTCGGCCAGTTTACTGCTCAGCCCTTCGAACGTGGATTCGGTCCAACCATTGGTACCGGCCTGCGTCGCGTGCTGCTGAGTTCAATCGAAGGCGCAGCCATAACGGGCGTGCGTATTGAAGGCGTTTCGCACGAATTCAGCCCCATCCCCGGCGTTGTCGAGGACGCCACGGACATCATCCTGAATCTTAAACAGGTCCCCTTCAAGATGATGGGCGAAGGAATGCGTATTGCTCGCCTCCATGTGGAAGCACCCGGCGAGGTGATGAGCAACCAAATCGAGACCGACGCCGATGTTGAGGTGCTGGACCGCAATTTGCACTTGGCGACCGTTGGCGAAGGCGGCAAGCTTAGCATAGAGATGCGCATAAAAAGCGGCCGCGGTTATGTCTCGGCGGATCGCAACTACGACGAAGACCTGCCCATCGGATATATTCCCATCGATTCGGTGCACTCACCTGTTCGCAAGGTCAATTACACGGTCGAGGCCGCACGACTCGGGCAAAACACCGATTACGACAAGCTGACGGTTGAAGTTTGGACCAACGGCGCTATCTCGCCGCAAGACGCTATCGGGCAAGCCGCGAAGCTGCTGAAGGATCACATGACGATCTTCATCAACTTTGAGGAGACGCCGGAGCTCGCGGAGGAACCGGCCGAGCGTGCGCTCAACCAGATGAACGAGGTGCTGAATCGTTCGGTTGAAGAATTGGAGCTCAGCGTCCGCTCTTACAATTGCTTGAAGAACGCCAACATTCAGACGATTGGCGACCTGGTCCAAAAGACCGAGTCGGAAATGCTGCGCACTAAGAATTTCGGACGCAAGTCGCTGAACGAGATTAAGGAGATCCTCTCGGGTCTCGGCCTCTCGTTTGGTATGAAGTTCGATGCCCAAGGACGCTTGATTGGTGGTCCCGCGCCATCGGCCTCCCCCTCTGAATACGGCGCAGACGACAACTACTCCCAAGCAGAGGAATAACCATGAGACATCGCAAGGCCGGAGTCAAACTTAAGCGGGATCTCAGTGCCCGGCGCGCTTTGCTGCGCGGCCTGGTGACCAACGTCATCGAAGAGGAACGCATAACTACAACCGTTCCCAAGGCGAAGGCTGCTAAGCCACTGGTCGAAAAGATGATTACTTTGGCCAAGGAAGATAGCCGGCATCGCCGCGAGCTCGCGGCACGGTTTTTAACAACCAAAGGCGCGGTCGAGAAGCTTTTCGACAAGCTGGGGCCGCGTTTTAACCAACGCAGCGGCGGCTATACCCGAATTGTCAAACTCGGATGGCGCAAAGGCGATGGCGCCGAGACGGCGAAGCTGGAACTAGTCGGTTCCGAGCTCGTTAAGCGCGCGTCGGAGCGGGCTGCGCGGCGTGAGGAACGCCTAAAGCAGATTCGCGAAACCGGCGGCGAAGAAGACAAAGAAAAATAGGCATCAAGCCGCACAAACCCATATATGGCCAGGTAGGTTTTGAAACCTCCTGGCCGTTTTGCTTTTATGACGACTCATTGAATTTGGTTGCTCGTCCAGTAACCGATACGCGTATGTGCAATCAATTTAGGATTGCTCTTCACCTTAACTGTAATCGTGTGGAAGGTAGCCATTGTCCAGCACGAGAAAATTGTCTACGTCAATGCTGTTAGACAAATTGCCAGACTTGTCGTAGACCGCGGGTGTTCCGGCCCCAATTTGGGTAGCACTTCATGAAGACCAATACGCCAGCGCTAACTTTTGTCTAACCAATCGATATCCTACTTCTAACGCGAGAAAAGCGGTAGCTTTCTCAAGCGGCTCCAGCTGGATTGCACGCTAAATGTGTTAGCTATCTTTCTGTGTTGACCCTATTTCATAGTGGCTATTAATTAGTTTGTTCCTCCGCAGATTAGAAACTCGATCCTAGGCTTATTCGAAATTTGGTAATACAAAGTCCCATCCCTTTACTGTCATGTGTTTGCCGATGCCCGGGAAGGGCATCTTGATCACGACGTCGATTCTAACGTAACGTTGAGGCCAATTGAGCTGCGCGTTATGGCGCGTACAGACGTGCGCAAGAAGCAGTTCAGGGGGTATCAAATGAAGACTTCTATATTTCGGGTCGTGACCATCCTTACGGCGCTACTCTCTTTGAGCGCGACGGCATTTTCCCAGTCGACTAGCGGAAATATCACTGGGACTATTTACGATTCCAGCGGCGCCATCGTACCCGCCGCCACTGTTGTCGCTAGAGATGTGGCGACCAACATAGAGAGCACGACCCATACAACCTCGTCAGGATCTTACCGGTTTGAAAATCTACCGATCGGCATTTACAACATCACGGTGATGGCTGGCGGTTTTAACAAGTCAAAGGTAAACAGCCTGAACGTCCAGCTGAATGAGACGGTCACAAGCAATGTGACGCTGACGGTAGGGCAATCGGCCACGACGGTGGAGGTGGTCGATTCGGCAACTCCGATCGACACGACCACCGCGCAAATTCAGACCAGCTATCAAGCGAAGGAACTCGCAGATCTGCCATCTGCGAGCGGCGGACAGGCGGGGAGCGGCCTGATCAATCTCTCGTTGTTGAACGCGGGTGTCACGACGAGTGGCGGAGCCGGATATGGCATGGGGCCATCTGTCGGCGGTCAACGGCCAACCAACAACAGCTTCACAATTGAGGGTATTGACAACAACAGCTTAGGTGTCACGGGGCCGATCGTGAGTGTCCCTAACGATGCCGTTTCGGAGTTTAGTATCTTGCAGAATCAATTTTCGGCTGATTTTGGCCACTCGTCCGGTGGCCAGTTCAACCAGGTTGTCAAGAGTGGGACGAATGACTTCCATGGCACGGCATATGAGTATTTCCAGAACCGCAATCTTGAGGCTGCCGATAACCTAGATTCGGTTCTAGGTACTCCGCCGCACCCTCGCTTTGACAATAATCGCTTTGGCGGCAATTTCGGAGGCCCGATTAAGCGGAACAAGCTGTTTTTCTTTTTCGACTACGAATACAATCCGGCGGGTGGCGTGAATTCCACCGGTTACTACGCTCCGACGGCGGAAGGGTACTCGATGCTGAGCGCGCTGCCAGGGATCAATCAAACGAATCTCTCGGAATATAAGAAGTATTTGGGAGTGGCGACCAGCGCAGCGGCTGCTTCGACATTGCCGCTTGGCGCGAATGTCATGGTGGCTCCTGGTCCCGGGAGTAATGAATCCTTGGGTACGGGAGTATTCGCCGCGAGCGGTGCGGCCGGAAGCCCCATTTCAATACCAGTTGGACTGATCTCTTCTGCACTTCCGAGCTACGCGAACGCCGAATCTGGCGTGGCTTCTATCGACTACAACATCTCAGACAAAGACTCGCTGAGGGGACGTTTCATTCTTAATCGAATCGGAGTGATTGATGTTACCGGCTATCCATCGGTATTCTTCGGGACCGACCCGGCGAACTCGTATCTCGCCACTCTCTCGGAGTATCACAGCTTCACGCCGGCCGTGATCAACGAGTTCCGATTGGGGTACAACCGGTTAAGCCAAACTTTTCCAGTATTTGGCAATCAGTCGTTCCCAGGGGCGGATTCATTTCCGAACATCTCGGTAGCCGAATTGAACGCCGCCTACGGTCCCGATCCGAATTCGCCACAATACACGATTCAAAACCTTTATCAGCTAACAGACAATGTCACGTGGACGAAGGGAAGCCATAGCCTCAAATTCGGCTTTGACGGCTGGAGCGCCATCTCGCCTTCGAGCTTTACGCAGCGGGCGCGTGGCGATTACATTTGGACTTACCTTTCCGACTATCTCTACGACAACAATCCGGACGAACTTGCTCAGCGCGGATTAGGAAATGTCACTTACTATCAGAACCAGCAGTTATTGGGATTCTATGGCAACGATAACTGGAAAGTTACTCCAAATTTCACGGTCAACCTGGGATTGCGCTATGAGTATCTTTCGATTCCGCGGGGCGAGAATTCACAGAGCATGAATGCGAGCGCGAGCGTTCCCGGACTGATCACGTTCAATTCCCCGACGGCGCAGAAGACGAACTTCATGCCTCGAGTGGGTATTGCCTATTCGCCGGGCACGAGCGGTAAGACTTCGATTCGGGCGGGCTTCGGGATCACCTACGACGTGCTGTACGACAATCTGGGGACGCTGAGCTTGCCTCCACAACTGAGCTCCACGGCCGATGTAAGCGGGCTAGACGCAACGGGATTTCTTGCTAACGGAGGCATCCTTCCCAACACTTCGCTTGCAGCCCCGGAGGGCGTCGCTGCGCGCGCCGAGACGTCGGGATTTATTCCGAATCAGAAACGGCCTGAGGCCATCAACTGGAACATCGGTATTCAGCACGAATTTGGCGGCAAATATGTATTCGAGACTCGGTACGTCGGCACGCGAGGTGTCTTCCTGCCTATGCAAGTCCAGCTGAACAGACAGGGAGTGACGAATGCGTCAAACGCTTTACCTGTATACTTCATCGCCCCGAGTCAAGCGACCTTGAACTCTTTGCCAAACACGCTTGAGGCCCTTCAATCCTCCTTCAACAACGGCGGGGACGTCGTACCAGCCTATGCGAACGCCGGATTCGTCAGTCCAATCACGGCCTTTATGCCGGTCGGCAACTCTATTTATCACGGATGGTCCAACGAGTTGACGCGGCGACTTTCGAATGGCCTTCAGTTTCGGGGATCTTATACCTGGAGCCACAATATAGACGATTCGACGGACGCGTTGAACTCGACCGTGTTAGCTCCGCGCCGGCCGATGGATTCTCAAGATCTGCGCATTGAGCGCGCCTCATCGTTGCTCGACTATCGCAATCGCATTGTGATGCAGATGATCTATGACCTGCCGTATTTCAAACACAGCAATTGGTGGATGAAGAGTGTTGTGGGGAATTGGGAAATCGCACCGGTGTACACCTACCAGTCAGGCCAACACGTGACACCGCAGAGCACGATAGATTCAAATTTGAACGGCGACAGCGCACCGGATCGAGTAATGATCAATCCGGCCGGCAACCCCGATTTGGGCAGCAATGCGACGCCTTTAACCAACAGCGCTGGTCAGACGGCCGCCTATCTGGCAGCCAACCCGAACGCCCGGTATGTCATCTCACCGCAAGGAACGCTGCCGGACGGTGGGCGTAGCCTGCTGAGTTTAAACCCAATTGACAATATTGATTTGACGCTTCTGAAGCGCTTCACACTTACAGAGCGATTTCGGGTGGAGTTCTCCGTTCGCGCTATCAACATCTTCAATCATCCGCAATATACGGGCGGCTACCTTGACGACGCTGCTGCGTTTGGCGCCCCGACTGGCGGCGGAGGCTATGCACAGGGTTCTTCGTTAGGGACTCTGGCACGAAATACGATAACGCCCGGGTCTAGCACTTTCGAGCAGTGGAGCCAGGGATTCTCGAGTAATCCGAGGCAGATGACACTGGCTCTCAAGCTGACGTTCTAAAGCTTGGGAAAACGAACAACGAAGGGAGGCTGGGCGGCGGTCTCCCTTTTCGGTTTGCCGACCCTTTTTGTGGCGCATGCACTCTTCGCCGGCCGTCGACTCTTTTTTACTTCTCAAATCATCTAAGCGGATGTGAGTTCCCCAACTCTTTCTGTCCTGGATCTGGTGGGAATGCGGCCAGGAGAGCCACCGGGCGCGGCAATTGGTCGTAGTGTACAGACTGCCCAGCACGTAGAGAAGCTCGGATACAAGCGCTATTGGCTGGCCGAACACCATTCGATCGCTGGACTCGCCTGCTCAGCAACTCCAGTCCTCATCGGTCACGTCGCAAATGCAACCAAAACGATTCGCGTGGGCTCCGGCGGCGTGATGTTGCCGAACCATGCGCCTTTGGTGGTGGCTGAGCAGTTCGGCACGCTTGAATCAATATTTCCCGGACGCATAGACCTCGGCCTCGGCCGAGCGCCAGGGTCTGACGGAGCAACTATGCGCGCATTGCGCCGGGACCTGGGAAGCACCGGAGAGGACTTTCGTGACTTGCTAGCGGAGCTGCAAGCTTACTTAGGTGCTCCGATTCCCGGTCAAAAGGTGTTTGCTTACCCGGGCCAAAATAGTAACGTCCCAATTACGTTATTAGGATCATCTGATTTCAGCGCGCAACTCGCCGGCCACCTCGGTTTGCCATTTGCCTTTGCCGCTCATTTTGCGCCGGATTATTTGTTACCTGCCCTGCAGCTGTACAAGGACAGTTTCAGGCCAAGCGAGTATTGCCACAAACCGTATGCGATGGTGGGCCTTCCCATCATTGTTGCGCCGACGGATGCAGAAGCCCGGCGTTTGATGACCACACCACAACAGCGGTTTCTCGCGCTCGCTCGCAGTCAGGGGGTTGAACTCAAGCCGCCGGTGGATTCAATGGACGTTCTTTGGACGCCGTGGGAAAAACAAGCGGTGGAGGCCCGTTTGAGATACGCGATTGCAGGCAGTCCAGAAAGCGTTGAAAGAAAACTGGCGGAATTCGTTGCGCTAACCGGCGTGCAAGAGATCTTTGCGGTAACAGACACGTATGAGCAATCTGACCGATTACGCTCATACGAGCTACTCGCAAGAGCGGTGCTGGACAGCGCGACACTAAAACACAGCGTTCCGCGCTCAAGCTTACAAACCGCTTAGCATCGCTTTCCAAGCAGCCTCGTCATGGCCGACGCTCAGCTGACTTCCGGCACGAACGAGCGGCAGCCTGAGTAGCTTGGGCTCATTTGCAATTCGCGAGAGAAGTTCGGAATTCGTGAGCTTAAGATACCGGAGCCCAGCATCTGTGAATGCTTTGCCTTCGGAGTCAAGGAGCGAAGTCAAGCCAAAGCGATCCACGAAGTGTTTGATCTCGCCGGGAGCCATCGGCTTTTGTTTCAGATCGACGAAGTGAATCGGAATGCTGCGCTCCTTAAAGAAGCGCTCGGCTGCGCGGACAGCTGCCGAATTCTTGGTGCCGAAAATCTGTACGCCTGCCATTAGTCAGATTGTTGCAAGCGCGGCTGGAACGAAGCGCTTTATTTGGAAACGGCGCCAGAAGTCTCGTCACAAGAATTCGATTAAGGCGTCAATGGTTTCATTCGGTCGCTCCTCGAGCACCCAATGGCCTGCATCCTTAAGGATCACCGCGTTAGCGTTTGTTGCGACCAGGTTCACCTGCCTGCCCAACAAGGTCTATCTTGACCTCGGATATTGAGGCACTCATAACAGTCGGATTTCCTTCCCTTGCGCCGTTGTTTCACGTAGCCGAAGTTGTTCGGTTCAATCTATCAGTTTCCGTAGCAGCTGAGGCAATGCGCCGACGGGCACGCCGACCAGTTTGTCTGTCGATATAGCTGCGGGGCCGCCAATCCTCAGCTATGTCACTCCGCGGCAGCCACATAGAGTAGAATTTACGCAGCCGGAGATCGAACGGCAGTAGCCGAGGAATCTTGCAACGGTTGATTCGAATCGGCGCCGCTTTAGATACTGAATGCGAATTATTGTTATTGCTTTAGGCTCGCTGCTCATTCTGATTGGCGTTGTCTGGTTTTTTCAAGGCATCAACGTGCTGCCCGGCAGTTTTATGACTGGACAGACGCAATGGGCCGTTTATGGAGGAATAGCGGTAGCAGTGGGAGTGGGCCTGCTATGGTCGGCCAAACGCTGGTCTCGTAGATGACCGCCATAATACTTCCTGCTTTGGCGAAATGATCGCCGTAGGAGATACTCACCTAAGAACCCACCTCCGAACCATGCTGCGAAGCTTTCTTACCGCTCTCACTTGCTGTCTATTGAGCATTTCGGTTGCCGGGCAGAGTGGAGGAAGCGCGGTATCGCCGTTCACAAATCTAGAGTGGCGCTGCATCGGTCCAGCGGTGATGGGTGGCCGAATCTCCGATCTAGAAGGCGTTGCCGGCGATCCAGCGACCGTTTTTGCGGCGGCCGGCTCGGGCGGCCTATTTCGCACGCGCGACGGAGGAATGACCTGGGACTCGCTGTTCGACCGGCAGAGCACGATTTCGATCGGAGGAATCGCCGTCGAGCCGAATAATGCGCAAGTCATCTGGGTTGGTACCGGCGAATCAAATGTAAGGAACAGCGTCTCGTTTGGCGATGGCGTCTACAAATCGACTGACGGAGGCGTCACGTGGAAGAATGTCGGCCTTCAAGATACTCAGACCATATCGCGAATTCTGATTGACCCGAAGGACGCCAATCATGTTCTGGTAGCCGCCGTGGGACATGTGTTTGGGCCCAACCCCGATCGTGGCGTGTTTGTCACGCGCGATGGCGGAGGAACTTGGCGAAAGACACTCTATATCGACGACAACCATGGCGCCGCGGACCTTGATTTAGACTCGAGGGATCCGCGAGTAGTGTATGCGGCGATGTGGCATTTTGAGCGGAAGCCGTGGACCTATACCAGCGGTAGCGGCAATGGCGGTGTTTTTCGGTCCCTAAACGGCGGGGAGACGTGGGCGAAGTTGAGCGATGGACTTCCCAAATTGGTGGGCCGAATTGGGGTGAAGGTTGCGCCCAGTAATCCCAACGTCGTCTATGTAATTACTGAATCGAAAGAAGGAACGCTCTATCGATCCGACGACGCAGGCGCCCACTTTCACAAAGTCTCTGATGAGCGGGAACTAATCGGGCGCGGTTATTACTTCACTGATCTTCGAGTGAGTCCAGAAGACGAGAATCACATTCTAGTACTGGCCGACGCGCTACTCGAGTCCAAAGATGGGGGACAGCACTTCCGCCGCATGTCGCCCAGCGTGCATGGCGATTTGCATGCGGTGTGGATCGATGCCAAAGATCCGCGGCGCATCTGGCAGGGCAACGACGGCGGCTTGGCGGTGACTTATGATGCTGGAAAACATTGGGAGCAAATCAATAACATTCCGCTTGGACAGTTTTACCAAGTATCGGCCGACACCCGAAACCCCTTTTATTATTTGACTGCCGGAATGCAAGATAACGGGACGTGGACAGGACCCAGCCGAACGCGCGAACCCGCGGGTATTTTCAATGATGATTGGCGCATGGTAAATGGCATGGTGGGATTTCATTCGCTGAGTGACAGGGATGATCCTGACATCGTTATTACGGAGCAGCCGGGAGGAGCCCTGCTGTTGAATAACCTCCGGACGAGAGAGCAGCAGTCGGTTGGTCCGCAGCCGCAGAATTTTTCTGGCGCCCCGGCCAGTGCAATGAAATACAGATTCAACTGGGACGCACCACTGGTGCGGTCGCCGTTTGGAAAAAACACCATCTATTTGGCTGGAAACGTGGTGTTCCAATCGAGCGACGACGGGAAAAGTTGGGAGAACATCAGCCGTGATTTGACGAAAGACGACGCGAGCCGCCTTGGTAATGTAGGCGGCCCCATCTGGAGGGATAACTCCGCGTCAGAGGTGTACTCTACGGTGTCTGCCTTGGCCGAATCGCCGGTAAAACGTGGCGTGATATGGGCCGGGACGGACGATGGCAATCTGCAGGTGACGACAAACGGCGGGGGCGCCTGGACAAACGTGGGCGGCAATCTTCCGGGCGTTCCGCGCGATTCTCCGGTTTCGCATGTTGAGGCTTCGACGGCCGGCGCAGATACCGCTTATGTTTCGTTAGATCGCCACATGTTCGACGATTTCCGCCCATACATCTTTCGCACCGCAGACTGTGGAAAATCGTGGCAACTGATCAGCTCGACACTTCCTAAACAGGCATTCGTCTGGACAGTACGGGAAGACCCACATCTTCCAGGCCTTCTCTATGCCGGAACGGAACTTGGCATTTTTGCGCTCTGGCCTAACACGGCCGACTGGGTTCCGTTGCATTTTAAGAACATGCCCTATGCAATCGCTGTACGCGACATTATCTTCGACCCAGGGTCGGGCGACTTGATCGCAGCGACACACGGGCGCAGTTTGTGGGTCCTGGACGATGCATCATTTTTGGCGCATCTTCCAGAGGCCAAAAACAAACCAGTGACTTTGTTTTCCATACGGCCAGCGCTTCGATACGCACGGCGCGCAACCCGCTACGGCTTTGGAGATCAGACGTTTGCAGGTCCGAATCCGGAATACGGAGCTCTGCTGACCTATTACCTGGCTGCAGAGGCGAAGAGCACCGAAATTCATATTTTGGACGCAACAGGTGGCATCGTGACGACGATAGCCGGAGCGGCACACGCGGGAATCAATCGTGCTGTTTGGAATCTTCGCTATCCAGCTCCGAAGACAGGCCAGCGCGGGGCTAGAGGTGTTCAAGCGTTGCCGGGAAATTACGTCGCACGGCTCTCGGCAAATGGTGCGACGGTCGAACGACCGCTGTCGATAGAGATCGGTCCAGAAGTGAAAGTGTCGGAGGCAGATTTAGAGCAGCAATTCGAGATCAGCAAAAAACTCGCCGCTATGCAGATCGGCGTCGCATCCCTTTCCGCAAAGCTGAAGGCAGCAGGCAGGACACAGGATCTCGCCGAATTGGAACGCCCCTCAAACGTTGGCCGTTCGGAAGCCGCACCCCGGCTGCGCGAGAATCTGGACGCATTGTTCAACATGATCGACGCGGCGGATGCCGCCCCCACTGAGGCTCAGATTCGCTACTTCCACCAGTTGGAAGGACAATATGCGGCACTCATCGCGCGTTTTGGAGATCTCAAAAAGTGAGCCGTGCCGAAAATTGCATAGACCTTGCCGGAAGTTGATTTGTCACGCCAGCAAGTGGCTGGCCGAATCCCGCTCCAGCGGAGTTACCATTGCCATAAGTTCCGCTGTAACCGACGAAGTTGCCGTGATTGAGCACGTTGAATGCTTCGGCGCGAAGGGTGAGCAGGACACGCTCGGCGCCTAATGCGAACGGCCGTTCGATGAAGGGAGAAAAGTCATAGATCGGTCTGCCATGGCCCGCGTTCCGCGCTATGACGACACCATTAATCACCGGCCGGTCGGTCGTGGCGCCGGTATCTCCGCTGTTTGTCGTTCCTGTCGTGATGTTGAACGGCAAGCCCGAGCCGAGAGTGGTGATTCCTCCCACATCGATGTGGAAGGGCGCCTGATACACGCCGCTAAGAACAAAGCGCTGCCGCTGGTCGAAGATGGCGTCCCCGTTTTCGACGCGGCCGGTGAAGTTCGCGTCATTCGGATTTTGGCTGGGGATGTCAGGATCGACGTTATCGATGGCATGGGACCACGTGTAACTCGCCAGCGTGCTGAGACCATGGCCGAAGCGGTGGCTCAGACTAACATCAAGCGCGTCGTAATACGAATAGCCGTCGTTCACATCCGTCTGGATCACGCTATAAGGAGGCTGCGGATTTGTAGCTGCGGCTGTATTGCAGGCGATGCCGTTCTGTTGATACCACCAAATCCAATAAGGCCGCGTGCAGTTTGCGGCTTGTGGCGAGCGTATTTGGCCCGGTGCGGTTCTGACGAACGGCGCCGGCGCGTCGACATCGAGCGGCCGATTGATTCGAATTGTGTGCGAGCCAACGTAATCTACGCTCAGTACCCAATTCGTTTTGAGTTGTCGTTGAACGCCAAACGTCCATTGCTCCGAATATGGATTCAGCAGCTTGCCAGGATAATCAGGTAACACTGAAGTAGGGAAGAATTGGTCGAGATAACTGCTTTCGCCGGGCCGAATGTAGAGACTCCGTAAGGGAACGATCGCCCCTGCGGGAAAGGCTGGCAGCGGTGCTGCTGCGACGCTCGTTGGGAAGCCGATTTGACCCGGCGCCGCGGTGTAATTGAAAACACCGGTGGGTCCCGTGAGCGCATAGTTGGCTTCGGAATTGTCTACGATTTGCGACTGATAAATACCAAATCCACTTCGAAGAATGGTCTTTCCGGCTCCGCTCCAGTCATATGCAAAGCCGACACGCGGCGCAAATCCCAGACGCGAATCGGTAAACGTCTGTTGTTCGTAGCGAATGCCAAGATTGAGTGTTAGATCGCGCCTGATCCGGTAGTCATCCTGTACAAAGACAGACCAAATCCTGTCGTCCACCGTGTAATTTGCATTGCCGTAACTTTGGGTATACGTTCTGACATTGTTGATGTTATTCAAAAACGCGGGACTCTCGCAAACGCTTAACGCTTGTGTACAGGTGTTGTAAACGAATTGTCCTAAGTAAATCGGGCCGCCGAACTCCTTACTATCGCCGCCCGTATGCGCGTAGATAAAGTCGAAGCCGAACATTAGCTGATGGCGGCCGGAAACGAACGACAGCGTGTCATTCGCCTCATATTGACGATTCATCAGCAGTGCCGATTGGGATGTGCCAGACGTGTAAGTGCCGCCGGTGGAAATTGGCACCGAGTACTGAGTGCCATATACCGCCGGATCGAACTCGGTGATCGGAGAAGCCAGTTGGAATTGAAGCCGGACGTTGTTGATGAGCGATGGACGCAAAGTTGCCGTCTCTCCGATTTCTTCCGCGTAGGTGCGTCGTCTGAAAATGCGGTCGACGCTCGGCAAGCTGTTTCCCCCGACAATTCCGTTTGGATTTGTGTCGTAAAAGCCGTCTACGTTGCTCCGCAGGAAAAGATTGTTGGTATCGCTGAATTGATGGTCCAGGCGAAGCAGGCCAAGCCAATCGTGATAGTGCCCTTCAAATATGCCCGGCGCGACGGGCGAGGTGACGGGCGACGCGCGGTCTTCCACGCTGTACTCGCCAGCCGCAAAAATTTGCGTTCGCTGGCCGCTTCCAATCGGTCCGGAGAGGGACAAAGCGCCTTGGCCAAGCCTATCGTTGGTAATGTCATTCCCGCTAGCGGCATTGGCGGCGGTAAAGCCTGAAAGCCTCGCTTCGGGGGCTGACGGACGCCACAAGCCCAGCGCCTCGCCATGAAATATGTTGCCACCGCTTTTGGTGACGATGTTAACGGCGCTTCCGGTGCTGCCTCCATATTCGGCCGAGAAATCGTTGACCAGAATAGTCATCTCCTGTACGGCCGCCAAAGGAATATTCGTGAAGAGAGTTTGCCGCCCCCATGCGTCATTTCCCGTGGCGCCGTCGATTTCGAACCATGTTTGGCGGCGTCCGGCCCCATTCGTGGTGAACAAATCTTCGTTCATAAAGACATCACCCTGATTGATAGCCGGTCGATTGGCAGCGTTCAGCAGCGGGAGATAAGTGATCTTGCGATTCGGCAGTGGCGTTTCATCGAGTTCTGTTTTTCCCAACTGCGCGCCAATTTGCGGACCGTCTGTACGAACCTCACCAGCTACACCCCTCACGGAGATCTCCGTCTTCTGGCCAGCTACATTCAGGAGCAACTCCAGATCTGCGGTGGCGCCGCCGATGAGCGTAATATCCTTATGCTCTGCTTCTGCAAAGCCTGGCTTTACCGCCTTAATCTCATAGGTTCCCGAGACGGGCAGCCCGGCGAATGAGAACCGGCCGGAACGGTCTGTTTGCGCCAATCGCCGAAGCCCCGTTCGTTGATTCGTAACAGTCACCTGAACATCGGCAGCCAAGGCCCGATTCTGATCTAGTACCAGCCCGCGTACGGATGCCGTATCCGGTGTTTGCGCAGCCACCGTATAGCAGGAGAGTAGTATGCAAAGCCATCGAAGTAAGGATTGAGGCAAACTAAACTCCGTTTGTATGAATAGCCTTGGGTAGAAACGTCCGGGCCGCCACTCTGACGGGGGCCGGGCAGATAGAAGAGTCCCGCAAGCGGAGCGGAACAGGCCAATTGGGCCATTTGAGATCAAAATAAGGATACAGCAAACACTCGCTGGGATATCGGTCCTTAGATGTTCAGTACAATGAACCGTTCGTCCGCTACGTCGCGCACGCGGATTGGAGACCACTCTTGCATCGGCGACTTTTCAACTCTTGTTGCATACTCAGCCTGCTCACTTTCAGTCAATTGTGTCCCGGACAAACGGTAGATCCAAAGCTCTATTCGGAAATGCATTGGCGGCAAATTGGGCCGCCGCGAGCGGGACGCGCTCGAGCGCTTTCCGGTGTGCCAAGCCAGCCGAATGTCTTCTACATTGGATTCGATAACGGCGGGGTCTGGCGATCCACCGATTATGGTTCTACCTGGCAGCCGCTGTTCGATGATCAGCCAACAGGCTCTATCGGAGCGATAGCAGTAGCGCCCTCCGACCCAAATGTCATTTACGTAGGCACCGGCGCGGGCATCATCCGGCCTGATCTAGCGGTGGGGGATGGCATCTACAAATCGACCGACGCGGGCAAGACATGGACGCATCTCGGCCTTCGGGATTCCCAGATGACCGCCAATATAGAGGTCGATCCAACGGATCCCAATCGCGTCTTTGTGGCATCGCTCGGCCATCCCTATGGGCCCAATGCGGAGCGCGGAATTTTCCGTTCCGTGGATGGCGGCGCTCACTTTGAAAAGGTGCTCTACGTAGACGAATACACCAGTGGCAACGATGTGCGGATTGATCCGGCGGAACCGAATATTGTATACGCCACCCTGTGGCAGCAGCAGCAAGGTTTCTATGAAAACGGTGCTTTCGGCGGGACGGATGGCGGTATTTACAAGTCGACAGATGGCGGAACAACTTGGAAGAAGCTGGCTGGCGGTCTGCCGACGATCATCGAAGCGAACCTTGCCATTGCGCCTAGCAATCCAAAGATCATCTACGCCACAGTTGCCGTAGGAGGCCATGATGCCGAGAGACCAACGCCGCCATCTGCGAGCGGACGCGCCTCACGCGGTGGACGCGGTGGCAATATCTCTTTCTATAAAACGACTGACGCTGGCGAACACTGGGCACTAGCCACCGATGACACACGCATATTCGAGATGGGCTCAACCGGCCGCCACTCTCCTTCGCCCGATACGCGTCCCATGGCAAGAATTGGCGGCGGCGACCTGCCTACCATTACGGTAGATCCCAAAAACGAGAAGGTTGTCTATAGCTGTTCGACAGTGTTTTGGCGAACCGATGATGCGGGGTTCACTTGGTCGGCCGTCCGCGGCGCGCCAGGAGGCGACGACTACCAGAAGACCTGGATTAATCCAAATAACCCTGACATCTTGCTGTTAGTCAGCGATCAAGGGGGCGTCGTTTCAGCTAATCGCGGCAAGTCTTGGAGTAACTGGTATACGCAGCCAACGGCGGCAATGTATCACGTCACAGCAGATAACGCGTTTCCTTACCGGCTGTGCGGGGGCCAGCAGGATTCCGGCTCCGCCTGTGTGGAAAGCCGCAGCATGGACGGAGAAATCACCTTTCACGATTGGCATCCGGTGGGGATTGAAGAATACGGTATCGCCGCTCCGGATCCAAAGAACCCCGATCTGGTGTATGGCGGGAAAGTCACCGTCTTTAACCGCGTCACGAGCCAGAAGGCAAATGTCGGGCCGCCTACTCCTGGACGCAACGAAACGGAGAAGATTCCGCCAGCTCGAACCGTGCGAACTCAACCGCTGATCTGGTCGCCCAAAGATCCCAACATTCTGTATTACGCAACGGCAGGCGTTTGGAAGACCACGGATGGCGCGCATAGTTGGATACCAATCAGCGGAGATCTGACTCGCCAGACCTGGGACACGCCTGCCAATGCTGGCAAATACGCGTCCGGCGTGAAAGCCGCTCCGATGGGAACGATCACCGCGCTTGCGCCGTCGCCTTTGGACACGAAAGTCCTGTGGGCCGGAACGGGCGACGGACTGATCCAAGTCACCACCAACGGCGGCCTGAAGTGGACCGATGTCACGCCGCCGCAAATCAAGCCCTGGACCCGCATCTTCAACATGGATGCCGGTCATTTCGACACCAAGACCGCTTACGCAGCTGCAAACACGCTGCGACTGGATGATATGAATCCGCACCTATGGCGCACACACGACGGTGGGAAGACCTGGGCGGAAATTGATAATGGAATCGCGCCAGGGGCCGTGACAAATTCGATTCGCGAAGATCCGCATCAAAAGGGCCTGCTCTACGCCTCAACCGACACGCAAGTCTGGTTTTCAATCGATGATGGCGATCAATGGAACTCATTGCGCCTCGACACGCCGGCCATTTCCGTACGCGATATCGAAGTGAAGGACGATCCATTTGTATCCGATTTAGTTGCTGGAACCCATGGGCGGGGATTCTGGGTATTAGATGACCTCACTCCGTTGCGGCAGGCCGCCGCTGCTGCTGCCGCAAGTAGCCCATATCTGGTTAAACCCGCGAACGGCGTTCGCATTCGTTTTGCTACTAATGACCCCACGCCGTGGCCGCCCGAACTCTTGGCAGGTCAGGACCCGCCCCCGGGCGCAATCGTCGACTACTATCTACCAGCAGAAGCGAGCGACGTGAAGCTGGAATTTCTCAATGCCAACGGCAAGGTTGTGCGAACCTATTCCAGCAAAGATCCAGTTCTGAATCCGGACCCCGCAACCGATCCCGTGGCTTACAACAAACTTTGCCAGGAGACTCCCAGCGCCCCAGATTGCGGGCTGCCATTGTATTGGCCCGCGCCGCCTGAGATTCTAAGAACGTCTGCGGGCATGCACCGCTTTACATGGGACATGCACTACGATGCAACGCCCGGAGTTCGTGCTGGACGCGGCGGAGCAAACGGCGCCGTTCCGCATCGAACCTACCCGTCGGTGCCATCACCATGGGTTTCGCCGGGCAATTACACTGTTCGCCTTACCGTCGATGGTCAGAGCCAAAGCAAGCCGATCACGATCAAACTGGACCCACGGGTAAAGATCACCCCAGCTGTCCAACAACTCTTCGCTCTCACCACTCAAATCGAAAACGATGCGAGCGCCGCCGCTGCGGCACATACAGAAGCGCTCGCCATAATTGAAAAGCTGAAGAGTTCCTCGCAGCCCGCAGGCGCTACGCGTCTGAAGAAACTCGAAGGGCTCACGCCGGAAGAGAAGGTGTCTGTGCCCATCGGTGAAGGCTTTGGACCAAGCACCGAGGCTATGCCGCCCGGCGAAGCGAATCTCACAAATATTGCAGGCCGTTTGGTCGCATCGGCCATGAGCATGCAAGCTTCTGAAATGGCGCCCACCGCCACGCAACTCGACGCTTGCAAGCGGCAGATCGCGGCGTACAACGCCCTCATGGCGCAATGGAACAGTTTGAAGACCGGTGGGAGCGTCGCCAAGAAATAGCGGCCATGATCTCGATATTTTTCGCGACATACGCGGCTGTCTTCATCGCCGAGATTGTTGGCGACAAACTTCTCTATACGACAGGCGTTTTGGCTACCCGCTATCGCACGGCATCGGTCGTCATCGGCATGCTAATCGCTTTTATGGCGAAGATGGCGGTCGCCGTCGCGATTGGAAGCGCCATCGCCAAACTGCCGCCTTTGCTGGTCGCCGCCGTTACGAGCTTGAGCTTTATTGGGGTCGCTATCGCGCTTTGGCGCAAACCGGTGGAAGGGACATCGGGTGAGAAGGACCAGCGCTATTCGAAAGG
>JBARMQ010000218.1:0-2459 GCA_049802535.1 Bryobacteraceae bacterium
TCGCGAGAAGTAATTGTGCTTCTGCTCGGGCGTCCCCCAATGTTCACACGCGTTGGTCACAAGCGTATTTTTGACAACGACCACAACCGAGACGGCGGGGTCTACTTTAGCCAGTTCTTCCACTGCCAAAACGGATTGAAAGAATGAGCCGCCCTGTCCGCCGTACTCTTCTTTGACTTCAATCCCCATCAGGCCGAACGCAAACATCTCGGCAAGCAGACCCTGACGAAGCGCACTGGCTTCATCCATTGCCCCAACGTACGGCGAGATTCGATCCTTGGCGAACTCGCGCACGGACGATTGAAACAATCGCTCCTCTTCGTCGAGGACCGTCAGTGGGCCGGGCATATCGGCACCATAATAGCGGCTCGACAACCGATCGCGTGCTGCAATATACCAATGCCTCCTCAACAGAAGGATCCCGAGCCAAGAACCGCAAATGAGCGCGTCGTTGATTCCCTACGCGAGGGTTTCAATCCATTGACGGTTGAATTGACTTGGGAGATTGAGCCCGCTCCCGTCTACTCGCCGCGTCTTCGTGTCGTCGAGGCTGCCGAATGATTCGTCAATTAGCGGAACGGTTGCGCAGGCGGGAGATCTCTTGCGTGGAACTCGCCACCGCGGCAATAAATGCTCTGAAGCAGAACAAATTGAATGCCGTGATCACGTTGATGGAAGAGCACGCCATCGAGGTGGCCCGGGAGCGTGACAAGGAACTAGCGGCCGGCATCGATCGCGGTCTCCTCCACGGCATTCCGCTGGCACACAAAGATTTGTTCTGTACCAAAGGCGTCCGAACCACGGCCGGTTCACTGTTGTATCGCGACTTTGTTCCGCCTTTCAACGCTACTGTGATTGACAAACTCGACATCGCGGGGGCGATCACGATCGCCAAGTTAAACCTTCACGAGTTGGCATATGGCATCACCTCGAAAAATCCGCATTATGGGTTCATTCGAAATCCGCACGACCCTGAGCGCATCCCCGGCGGTTCCAGCGGCGGTTCGGCCGCGATGGTCGCAGTGGGGGCAATTCCGATGTCGCTGGGGACCGACACCGGCGGCTCCGTTCGTATTCCCGCATCTTACTGCGGCGTTGTTGGACTGAAACCGACGTACGGTCGAGTGAGCCGGCGCGGAGTTTTGCCACTTTCCCCCGGCCTGGATCACGTCGGCCCTATCGCGGCATCTGTAGAAGACTGTGCGCTCGCGATGAATGCAATCGCCGGGCCTGATCCCCACGACGACAGTTCCGCTAAGATAGCCGCGCCGGATTTTAACCTTCCTCCGCTGAGCTCGCTCGCCGGCATGCGAATAGGCATCCCAAAAAACTTCTTCTTCACGAAGGTTCAGGATGAAGTTTCAGCCGCGGTTCGCCGTGCCGCCGATGAAGCGCAACGCTTAGGTGCTGAATTGCGTGATATACAGATTCCCGATTTCACCAAAATTAATTTGGCGGCACGAGTTATTCAGCTTTCAGACGTTGCCGCGCTTTATTCGAACTACCGTGATTCCTCGCAATTTGGCAATGATGTTTGGGGGCTAATCGAACAAGGCCGAATGATCGCGGGACACGAATATGTGAATGCCCAACGCCTGCGCACCGTGTTTCGGCGTCAGATGGATGCGCTTTGGACCGAAGTCGACGTGCTATTCACTCCGACGACGCCGATTACCGCACCGCTGATCGAGGAAGTCACCGTGAACATCAACGGCCAAACGGAAGATGCTCGCATGGCTTCGACGCGTCTCGTACGCGGGCTGAATTTCATCGGAGAACCAGGCCTCTCGATGCCCTGCGGCAGAACGGCTCAAGGATTACCCATTGGTCTTCAAATAATCGGAGCGCCCTTCACAGAGCCGCAGCTACTCCAATTGGCGCGCACAGTCGAGTCGGTGCTTCCGAGCTAGTAAAGCGGTATATCAACTTCGCTGTAGCTGCCCGGTTTAGCTGCGCTGATCGCCGCAACGATCCGATCCAAGTACCGCTGCACGACCGGCCATTGCTGACCTCCCAGCACGAGAATCGCAATTTTGCGGTGTTTCAAGTCTTGCTGGTGTCGGATTTTTATCGGTGCTAAGAAGCAGATCATATCCGGCGTCTTCAGCTTGCTGGATCAAATCGCCATTTTTCAATGTCTCCCAACCAATCTGCCGAGCTCGGGTGACTGTATGCCCAACGAGACTACCGGCAATCGGTGCGGGCGTGCCATTATCAAAGAGAATTTTCATCAGCCATAGGCTGGAGCTTTTTCGAGGCTCTTGCTGGCGAAGCGCAATACGGCTCTCACTTCATCCGGACTCACATCGAACACCTGCGTGATTTCTTGCAGGGACATTCCGGCCTCTAAATTGTCAAACACGGTCTGCACCGGCATACGCGTACCGCGGAACACCCATGCGCCGCTGACCTTGCCGGGAATACTCTCCACAGCGGGACATTGTGACCAGTCAATCATT
>JBARMQ010000219.1:0-17902 GCA_049802535.1 Bryobacteraceae bacterium
GCCTTGCTGCAAGGTTTGATAAGCCAACTTCAAAAGCTTGAATTTGTCGAGATCGGGCGCCGAGAAATTCCAAGTTCTTGGCTCGGTCCAGTCCAGACGGGGAACTGGCGCGGATTGTCTTTTAGGATACGTCATCGCATACTGAATTGGCATCCTCATGTCCGTCGCCGAAACTTGCGCGATGACGCTGCCGTCATTGAACTCCACCATGGCGTGAATGGAGGATTGCGGATGCACCACCACATCAACTTGCGAAGGTAAGAGATCGAACAACCAACACGCTTCGATCACCTCAAACCCTTTGTTCATTAGCGTAGCCGAATCGATGGTGACTCGGCGGCCCATTTTCCATGTCGGATGTTTCAGCGCCTCCGCCGGGGTGACGTTGGCCAACAGCTCTTTCGGCGTCTCCCGGAACGGTCCCCCGGAAGCGGTTAGGATCAACCGGGTGACATCCTGCCTGTCGCCGGCGCGAAAACATTGGTGCGCGCCGTTGTGTTCGCTGTCGACGGGAATCATTTCTGCCTTACACTCCCGAACAGCCTTCATCACGACCTGACCGCTGGCAACCAACACCTCTTTGTTGGCCAACCCGATACGCTTCCGATGCCGGATCGCTTGATACGTAGCTTCGAGCCCGGCAACGCCGACAATTGCCGACATGACGAATTCAACCTCGGGCGCCACCGCGGCGGCGATTCTCGCTTCCGGACCTTCCGCCAGTTCCGGCAAGTCGGCCCTTGGAAGCCCTTTGAGCCTCTGACGAAGCTCTGCCAAGGTTTTGCCGTCCGCTACGACTACTACCTTCGGGCGAAATTCCGAGATCTGCGAATACAGAATGTCCAGGTTGCGACCGGCTACCAAAGCATATATATCGAATTCCTCCCGTCGTTGCCGGACGACATCCAGCGTGCTCGATCCAATGGAACCTGTGGAACCTAATATAGTTAATCGCATTCACCTAAACCTATGACTTTTGGGAGGGAGATGCAGCCAAATCTACGGCAAGTAAAAAATTTTAAAAAACGTATCGAAAAGGCTTGCTTTCCATAAATCATATCCCTAAGATGGAATTAAGCCAGGGAGGCAACTCCCACCAAAGCGAGACTAACCTCATAGAAAGACCCCTGAAGCAACACCTCCCTGGCGCCCGCAAGGGTCTCCGTCTCGCAGCTTCAGTTTAAACCCGAAGTCCCCAGATTCGAGAATTCCGCTCGTCGACCTTACTTGGCTGTGTGCTGTGTGTTGGCTGCTACGCTGGAAATAGAGAGGCGTCTTTGTGGCCAATCATACTTCCGGTAAACCGCCCGCTCTGAGACCCGAAACGGATGTCTTGACGCGTGGTTTCGACCCGACTCTCTCAGTAGGTTCCGCGCGCCCAGCCGTGTTTCGTAGTTCTACGTATGTCTTTTCTAGTCCAGAGGCTGCGGAACGCGCTTTCAACGTGATGGGCGGACGCGATCACCTGGGTCCGGGCGAAAGCGTCGACCTGGTCTATTCCCGCTTCAACCATCCAAACGCCGAGATTTTAGAGGATCAGATCGTCCCCCTTGAACCGGGAGCAACAGCGGCGGCCGTTTTCAATTCGGGTATGGCGGCAATCATGACTGCGCTTCTCGCGGTCCTGAAGCCCGGCCACACCATCTTGTACACCGTTCCCATCTATGGCGCGACCCAGACGTTCATCCGGGATTTTCTTGGAACCTTCGGCATTCATGGCATTCCGATGGAAGCCGGCCAAACCAGCCGGATCGCCGATGCCATCCGGGATGCGGAGAACCTAAAGGTTGTTCTGATCGAGACCCCCGCCAATCCAACCATCGTGATGACCGACATCGCAGACGCCTGCGCGGCTGGGGCAAAGCGCGACGAACGTCCCCTGATCATGATCGACAATACGTTCCTCGGGCCGGCCTTCCAACATCCGCTCGCTCTGGGCGCCGACATATCCATCTACTCCGCAACCAAGTATCTGGGCGGCTTCAGTGACATCATCGGCGGAGTTGCCTTGGTCCGGGACAGCAAATTGATCGTTCCCATCCGCGCCAAACGCAGTCTGTTCGGCAACATCCTGCAGCCGGACGAGTGCTGGATTCTCGATACGCGCCTGCCCACCGTCTCCTTGCGGATGAACCGGCAAAGCAAAAATGCACAGCGCGTCGCTGAACATCTCGCCGGGCATCCCAAAATTCGTCGCGTCTACTATCCATCGCTCTTCAATGATCCCGAACAAATGCGGATCACGAAAGCACAATGCGACTATCCGGGCGGCATTATCTCGCTTGATCTTAAAGGGGGCAAAGCGGCGGCTTTCGACTTCTTGCGCAACATTCGGCTTGCACGCAATGCGGTATCGCTAGGAGGCGTCGAGACGCTCGCCTGCCATCCCCGAAGCACAACTCACTCCTCCTGGAGCGCTGCCGATCTTGAAGCCGCTGGTATCGGGGAGGGTCTGGTGCGCGTCTCCGTCGGCATTGAGAACTGGGAAGATCTGCTCGCCGACTTCCGCAATGCCCTTGAACTCATCTGAACAAGCGCGCGGCTGATTATTTCAGCAACTCCCGGATATGATTTTCGAAGTCTTGCCTATCGACCACACCAGCATGCGAAACAGCGATTCTGCCCTGCCGATCGATTAATAGCGTCAACGGCATCGATTGAAGCTTGTATTTGCCAGCCAGTGCTTCATTCCCGATGACGACGGGATAGTCAGAAATAGTTATAAGAGGACTGGAACGCTAATGCGGTTCAATAACTTGCGCGGTTGTCGGTCGGGAAGTCTCACACTTTGGTCGGGAAGTCTCACAGCCGTTTAGGGTCAAGTGCTTGAAAAGATTGAAAGGCTCTCGGTCGGGAAGTCTCACAGAAAACGGTCGGTACTAACAGGGTTTTTGCACAGGTTTGTGGATAACCTCAAGCCCCGTCTGCGCGGCCAATCCGGTGCATTTTTCGATAGGGAATGACCGGCGGGGAATCCTTCAAGACCACGCAGTCGTTTTTCACTTCAACGATGGCTGTCGGGTAGAATTTGTGGGCCTCTGCGAGGGCCTTCTTAAACTCGGGCCAGAAGTGTTTAAGCAGTCCACGATTGCCGCCGAACATGGCGTGTAGCACTCTGGCAGGGAGCGGCACCGGGCGCTTTAATCCGCCGCGTAGCCGATAAACGAGGAAGCTGTGAATATCCATCGCTCGGGGGTTATGCTGCAACCCAACTAGCGCGGGCCAGTAAAACGGGGCCATGCGGTCGGGTTCTGTGACGGCATTGTAATAGTCATCGGAAACGGTCATATCCGGCTGCCAGAAAACCTTTTGATCAGGGTTTTTTTCAATCCAGAAAGACAGCCGCTTCGCTATCTTGGCTTGGTCCTGATGCACGTTTCCGTCCTTGTCCCATGTACCTAAAATGATTTCGGCGGCGGCGAAATTCTTGATCTCCTTTGAAAGCTCCTTTCCGTTGGTGCCGCAGATCGGGATGTTCATGCGCTCCATTGCGTCACGCATGGTTTCGCCAAGAGGAACAACCCGGCTTCTCTCCCGCAAGATGTAATCATTGATGTAGGCGTTGACTATGCGGGCCTTCGGACCTGCCGGAACGGTGCATTTTACGAAGGTGTTAGGCTTCTTGGGGTGTGCCAGTATGCCGGAACGAATGACAAGGCTGACGCGCCCGCAATCGGTCTGCCAGTCGTCTTGGGATTTCTGCAAGGCGAACTGGTGTTATTCTTTTTTGCGGCAAGCAAATGCGAGACGATTGGCGCGAGCGGTTTCGAAGTTGGTTGCATCAGGATAGCTTTGCTCATCCGAATTCACCGGCTGGAGGGTCCGGCACAGGGTTTTCGCGGCCTCCCGGATTTACCAGCTACTCATGGTCTCGACTTCCACACCCGGATTCTCCAGCGGGACGATATCTCGATTGGGAGGGGGAATTGCGACGAAAGGAAATCGTGGTCAATATGGGCGATTTCCAGAAGCTCGGACTAGCGGTTGAACGTTCGTTACCGAAACTGCCTCCCGATGTCCGGCAGAAGGTAAGCGCGATGCTGACGCCCAAAGCAATAGCGACGTTGGCCGTAATTGCAACTGTTGGCGTCGGTTCGCAGTGGATTGGAATAGGGGAAGTTGTAGATGTAGTGCTCATTGGATATGGAGTTTGGACGCTCGGACCTGAAGTGAAGGATGTCCGCAGAGATTTGCATCAGTTCTTCAGCATCGCAATACACGCTCAGACCGACGGAGATCTTGATCGTGCCGCAGATCACTTTGCGCGTGTAATTGCCGTTATCGGGGTTGACGGGCTTGCGGCCATCCTCATGCATAAAGCCTTTAAGGCCGTCCGCGAATTCGCGAGTGGCGGAGGTGGCGGGGCCCCCCGGTCTCAGGGGGCGACGCAAACCCGTCCAAGTTATATCGCCGATGAAGATGCTGCACAGACTTTAGCAAACCGGGTCCGAGCGACACCCGGTTTCACAGATGCTGTTGACGACTTGAAGCGTGGCCGTTTGAAATTCCAGGGAGCGAAATTCGCATTAGAACGGATCACCGAAGAGGTGGCATCGGGCAAAGTGGCTCTGGTGGAGGACTGGCTCCCGGACGGACAAGCCGCTGATATGGTTCGCACGAACGGCGATGTAGTGCAATTCAAGTCGGAGCAAACGTGGTCTGCCGTTCGGAAGCGCATCCTTGGGTCCGGGTTTAGCACCGATAACTTGGGGGAAATTCCGGAGACACGTGGCGCGGGAGAACATGAGCCGGGAGGCGGACAGTCTTACAAGGATGCCTATCGGTATGCGAGAAACAACTGGCAGTCAGGCGAGGGTGATGTGCCGTTGAGCGGCAAGTTTGAGTACCAGATTGATGGCGACCGGCTTCTGGACAACGGAGCTACGAAAGAGGAACTTCAGCAATCAGGAAAAGAACTCGAAGATGATTTGAACGAAGCTTACAGTCAGGACTTCCAAAGCCCAGGCCGAGCATCCAAGACCACTAAGTACACGGTTCGCATCGTCTATCGTGGGCAGCCGTAAGAGAAGCAAAGGTTCATGCGGTTTCGCTCCCTTGCTCCGCCTCGCCAAAGGGTCAACGGCTTTCTCAAGACTTAACCCTTTTGAGACGTTGCACAATCTACCCGTGCCAAACCCGAAGGCGGTTCTACTTGAATCCACGGCGCGGGCAGGGAAGGGAAGTGCGGCGGTAAAATTAGCGGGATGATGCCGGTCAAATTCCTTGCGGCGCTGCTGCTGGTGGTGGCGGGCGCTGCCGGTCAAGACGTTCCGGCTAAACCGTCCCGTCCGGGTCTGAATGCTGAGCTGCTCAGCCTCGGGCGCACCGGCGGTGCTGTGGTGTCGCTCACGGCAACGGTCCAGCTAACCAATAACAGCCCGGATTACGTTTTCGTGCTTCTCATGGGACGGCCTTCGGCGGTCGATGATGCCGGGGGCGAGTTCAACGAAACCGGGACCGTTGGCGGCGTGGCGTATTGTCCCGGCACTCAAAACCCGCCTTCGAAAACAGTCTGCATCGGCAAGCCGCTCGATGAGCGATACCCGCCCTTGTCGCCGGACAATTACACTGAAATCGAACCCGGCAAATCAGCCGCGTTTAATATATCCATGCGGGCGACCCACGGAAGCCGCGGCGCTCACGTTTTTCTGACGCAGGAAATCGCCTATCGGCGCGTGAAGGAAAGCGACCTTGAAAAAGACGCTGGCCTCTCGGACGCGCAAAAACTGAAATCCGTTCGCTCCGGCTCCTTAAGCTTCCGGTGGGAACAGGGGCTAAAGGAAGCCGTTACCTCCTTCATCGGTGCTCCGCGTAAAGCTCGGTTCCAATCCGGCCAGTTGAGCGAGCCTGTCACAACTCGGTCAAGGGGTGATAATTTTGCGGGGGGAACGCTGGCGGGGGGCTTCGGTGGTTCTTCCTGGTCTGCGATTAACCCGGCCAGTTGGAGCGCGGCAACGGTCGTCATGCTGCCGGGGTTCGTGCGCGTGATCTCGACGCAAGGAAATGCCGGGGCGTATTCCGGTTTGAAATTCAGGCTCCCGGCCATGCGTGTGGCGCCGGTCGCGGATTGATCGGCGGCGGCGCCACGGCGGACACGGGTTTTCAATTCTCTGGCGGCTTCCTCGTCGCTCTCCTTCGGTCCATCCGATACCGCAAGCCACACCTGACCGTTGCCGGGTGACGTTCGCAGGGTCAAAAATGAATACGGCTGCAACCGCTCGGCCTTCGCTTCGTCGATATCGTCAAGCTGTATCAGGAGGGCCGTTGTTGATCGCGGGCGAATGATGACATTATGCCGGTGTCGCTCGGCGTCCCGTAGATCGCGGCCAATCCGGCGGCGCATTTCCTCAAGGCTCCTGCCGGGGCGCTGCATCCCCGGAACTTTCTTTCGGTTCAGGTCTGTAAAGCTGAGGTCAAAAACCTTCGCGCCGACACTGGCAAATGCGGTCAACATCGCAAGGGCTTTGCTGGTGTTGCTCCTGCCGGTCGCTGTCTCCCCTGCCCTGTCGTCCACCGATGCCCCCCGCCAGTGTTCCCTTTTTCAGTTTGTCAGGATTGCAGCATTCCCGAGGTAGTGCGTCAGTTCCCGCGTGACGGTGCGACGCCATAGGCGGCGCTGTGAAAAAGTCTGAGCGGCCCGAAGGGTCGCTTTCCTTTTGTCTTCCGCGTAGCGGCTCCTGCTTCGGAAGTTTATCCACGGTTTGCACAGGGCCTATCAGTGTTTTTTTATTATCATCTTTTCTCCGCCAGGAATGGTTTGACGACCTTCATCCCGCCATCGTCCATGGAGACGCCAATCACGGCTAACCCCCGGCTTCGGTACTTGCGATCGAATTCGATGTACCACGGAATTTCTGTTTTACAGCCATGACACCAGGTTGCCCAAAAATCCAACAAAACCACTTTTCCCTTGAATGCGGAAAGCGTAAGAGGCGTTCCATTAGCATCCGGCAGTGTGAAGTCGGGTGCCGCGCTTCGTTGCGCCTGCGGCGTCACTGTGTCCGTCTGCGCCGTCAATGGCTGCAAGCCCAGTAAGAATATGGCTGCAAGGAACTTCATGTTTTTGTCCCTCATCGATCACTGATTTGGTTTCGGCGTTGCCAGCTTGTCGCCAATATGTAAGCAGTAGGCCAGCTCATCATGAGCAATGGAAGCAAGCGTGTCGACCATGGATTCGGATGCCACACGCCTCCGCTCCAGGTTTCCGCGGCGGCCTCGTACCATCCGCCGGTCCAAAAGACCAGCACGGTTAACGCGGCAACGGAGGATGCCAATACTGCCGATGACCGCGGCGCCAATGCATGCCGAGATCCACGGCGAGCCCCTGCTACTGCTGCAAGCACGAATAGCAGCGCTAACGGACTGAGCGGGAGCAGCCAACCCAGAGCGAGCAACGCGACCGGAACACCCGGCTTCACAGTCACTGCGCCCGCGACCATTAAGTGCGCCCGGTATGAGTCCATTGCGACGAGATAGAACAGCGGCAGTGTTATCCAAACCGCGCGGCCAGACAAAGCGGCAAGCGCGAGTGCGCCGGTCCATGACCAAGCAAGCAACGCAAGCGTCGTGATAGCCAGAAAGACAAGGTCATTCCGGGCCGTCACACCGGTCTCATAGCGCACTCCGTACCGGAGATAGGTGTCCAATCGGAGGCCGGCATCGACACCCAGGTGTACTAGCGATTCACTCAAAAAGACTGCGGTGAGGCCCGCTACACCGATCAGTGCAAGCCACGGCCGCCAGTTTTGCCACAGCGCTGCCTGTCTCCGCACAACCAGCCCGAGCACGTCGCGCAAAGCGGCCAGGCCATTCGCGCCTGCTTCTTTTAGATCGCCTTCGACAGCAATTCGCTCCGCCGGCTCGACCAAATGCAAGGCAAGTTTCGCCAGTTGCCAACAGACGCGCTTCACAACAGCACCACTCGGGGTTGTTCCATTTCCCAGGCGACACCCCGGCTGACACGGATCACCGCCTTATAGAATGCAGTCGCTTCCCTTGCGCCTTCGCCGGTCACACATACCATTCGCTTTGCCCGGCCGCCTCGTTCCGACGTCGCTTCACCCATCCATGTCTTGATCAGACCCTTAGCCTCGAGACGATCGATTGTCGTATACAACGCGCCAATTGAGCATCGCCGTCCCGCTGTTTCTTCGATTCTCTGCCGGATCGCTGCACCATAGGCGTCATCGCCAAGACTCGCCGCGGCAGTTAACAGCAGGTATTCGAACTCACCCAGCATTTACACTACATTGTGATACTAATTCGATGTTGCGTCAAGGAGAATACCAGCCGGGGTAGCGCTAAGGGGTCTGCAATAGCCGCCTAACTTCCGGCCCGCATTGTGTGTAGTGTCGCCCGTTCCAGCTATAAATTGTTTCGGCGTGTGCTTTGATCGCGCAATGGGCAAGCATCGCGTCATAGATGCCGCCTCCCACGATCCCCCGGGCTGCGGAGGCTTGCAGCGCATCGGCATATTCTTCCTCATCAAGCGCAATAGTAGTGAGCCTGTCGCGAATGCTCCCGATAAACAGCATGGCCTGCTCGCCGCTGATACGGTGCCTGCCCGGCATCCTTGTCAGCGTCGAGTACACTTCAGCCAAGCTGTGGGCGCCGCAGCAGCCGGTCGATTTATCGAATTGGATGAAGAGGGCCAGGCTTGCCGGATGATGCACGTGATCGCCGTAGAATACCGGCACCAGCACGGACGTGTCGAAAAACCCTTTCACTCGTGCGTGCCGAAGTTCGCAAGATCGCGGTCCTCACGTATCAGCTGCAGCATTTCATCGGTGGCGGAAGCTGGCAGCGGCTGCCCGGTGTGAAAGACCCATACGCCATGCTCTTTTATGAGCGGACCCGTTCCACGGACCAGCCGCAAGGTAATTTGTTCTCCTGCACTCTCCATTTCGAGCGAATCGCCCGGCTGCAAGTGCAGTTTTTCTCTCAGTGGCTTGGGGATGACGACGCGACCTGCTTTATCAATGGTGAGACGTGTATTCATTTGGTACGATTCTGTGGGTTGAACCAATAGTCAATACCATTTTGGCATGAAAACACCTATAACGGAAGCGCCATTTATGAGGTGAAGGCGTCCACGTTCACAAAATCGAGGTCCTTGCTCACGCGCGCAGAAGAGCCCCAACTCTACTTTCTTAACTGAACAACATCAATTTCCTCTAGCGATTTCAAACATCTCGTCCCGCGTTTGTCATGCGGTACAACCACCCGCAGCGGTCCCTCAGTTGATGAAAGGGGCTGCCCATCGCGTGTG
This sequence comes from Bryobacteraceae bacterium, assembly GCA_049802535.1. Taxonomy (GTDB): domain Bacteria; phylum Acidobacteriota; class Terriglobia; order Bryobacterales; family Bryobacteraceae; genus Bog-105. Next base: position 9,269 of record JBARMQ010000219.1, read on the forward strand.
TCGGCCACGATGATGCCCGAATCCATAACTGTCGGATCGATAGCATCTTTGTCCGGTCAATTACCAGACAGCCGACATCACTATCCGCGTTCGCGTTGGAATTCGGCTGATCACGGCGGTCTCCACCACCGCCTCGAAGTTGCGATCCATCCACCCGGCCGGCGCATGACGCAACGCGACATCCAATGAATTCTGGTCGGTTACGAATTCGGCTGCTGCCTGAGTTCCGTAATGGCTGATTCCCGCGATTGCGATGAGCGCGTTCTTGGTAACCGGGTCTACCACGCGGGAGATGATCGCGTAGTCCACGGTCGTGCGGTCCCGGGCCAGATAGGGAACCGACCAGGCATTATGCGGATCCTTGCGGTCACGAATCGAAACATGCACGCCGTCTTTGTCGATCGTCCGGTCAAAGTAAAAGCGAAGATTTCTACCGTATTCAAGCGTCCATGGATTTGAAAAAGCGCCGACCAGGATGATCGGCTGTTTTCTAGACTCCTCTTCCGAGATCCCACCGCCGAGTCGAAATTGGCAAGGGTAACCCGATCGATCCATCAACTGTGTGATGCTGATGGCGGCCTGCATATCGCCGCTGGTAAAACGATCGTCAGTAAACGGCACCAGGTCCTCGGCGGCAATTTTAGAGCCGGGAGGAAACCGATACAATGCGCGGCCTACATCCAGCTCAGCGGGGTTCTTTCGTAGAAATTCCTCGTCTAAGCGGCGTGAAAGACCCCAAACCATTTGTGCGCCGACGCAAACCAAAACAGGACGGCCCTGCTTGTTGAAAGGAGCCCAGAACTCGCGGAAACGCCGGCCATCGCGAAAGTATCGCTCTCCGACCGCAACCATGCCGCCACTGATCAGCAGTACGCAACAGTAAGCGGCGATCTTCCTCCAAACGGGGGGCGCTCGCGGGCCTTCGTTGTTTACTACTCCTATTCGAGGAAGCTCCGGTGCTGGCGCAGGCGGTTTCAAATGCCTTTGGAAGAGCGGGCCATATGTGCCTACCGGAAGTTGCATCCGGACCGAATCTGAGTTGCCGTCCTCGGAATAATAACGCTCCAGGCGTTTCCGCACTTCCCGCGCACACACTCTCACGACGGAATCGTCCCGCCCCTCGGCCACGGAGGTGCGCCCAAAGACACTCTGTGCGATCGCACCCTCCCTTAGGTGCGCGTCATCCTGTTCTAACGCGCGGTCCACTACGTAACGCAAAAACTCGCTACATCGACGCGAGGAAAGAAAAGGCTTGCTCTGGAGTACAGCATCCAGGTGTTCACGAATCTCGACGACGGAAATCTCTTCGTGAGGCTCGGAGCCTCCCACCTCGGCAACTACGGCGAGTGATTTGTCAGTGATGAACGGCTTCAGCCGCGACATGCGAGCGATTGTATCTCACGGCGAGGTGGTGATGGTCTACACGGTTTATCGTTCGAATCGCACGGGACTGAAAACCATTTAGTCCGCCTCGGTGCCGAACCGGGTCTGGCAGTGCAAACGGCCATTTTCTTATGAAGATAGAGCGTTTATAAACGGTTTAAAACCTTGTGCAGCGGGGGCCAGTGACCCAACCTGGAAGAGTCTAAAGGAGAGTTCCATGTGTGAACGTGTGCGATTGCTTTCGCTGTTGCTTCTTTGTGCCCCGTCGCTCTCTGGCCAGGCCGTCTCCGCCACACTCGTGGGAACGGTGACTGACGCGTCGGGCGGCGTTGTCGCCGACGCGAAAGTCACGTTGGTTGAAACCAATACCGACGTCGAGCAAACCAGGAACACGAACACCAGCGGGAACTACACATTCCCGTTTGTTCCGCCTGGGCACTACACGGTCACTGCCGAATCATCCGGTTTCAGAAGAGAAACGCGCTCCGGAATCGATCTCACTGTAGATACGGAGACGCGCGTCGATCTCCAGCTTCAACCGGGAAATGTCTCCGAGACGGTTGCGGTTTCCGCTACCACGCCTCTCCTACAAGCCGATCGCGCGGACATCAGTAGTTCCATCGCCGCTGTTCAGGTGCAGGACCTGCCACTGGGAGTGAATCGCAACTACCAAAGCCTGCTGGATTTGGTTCCCGGCACCACCCCGGCAACGTTTGACCATTCTCAGTTCTACAACGCCGCCAGCAGTCTGCAGACCGAATCCAACGGTCAAATGCGCCAGGCCAATAATTATCAGATCGAGGGCGTCGATAACAACGAACGCGCCAGGAATCTACAGGTTCTCGTTCCGCCGGCCGAAGCGATCCAGGTGGTCGACATTTCCACCAGCAACCACGATTCGGAGCTCGGGTTCGGCGGCGGAGCGGTAACGAACGTGATTCTAAAGTCTGGCACCAATAGCTATCACGGATCCGCTTACGAGTTTCTGCAAAACAGCGCCATGAACGCCCGGGCCTTTTTCAATCCCTCCGTTGGCCATTTGGCCTACAACTATGTCGGCGCCAGCATCGGAGGCCCGATCAAGAGGAACAAGATTTTCTTCTTTCTGGATTACCTGAGAAGTATGGACCATGAAGCCAATACCAACCTGGTCACCATACCTTCGGCGGCTTTCCGGTCCGGCAACTTGAGCGCCGCGACAACGACGATTTACAATCCCTTCACCGGTAACGCGGACGGTTCGGGCCGCACGGCTTTTCCCAATAATCAGATCCCCAACACCCTGATCAACCCGGTATCGGCCAAGCTACTCGCTTTGCTGCCGGCGACGAATGAGCCCTTTAACCAGGCCTCCCCCAGCAACAATTACTATGCGCTCCTGCCGTTCCAAAAGACCACCGATTCCTTCGATGTCAAGGTCGACGACAACATCACCAGTAATGACCGGCTCAGCGTTCGGCTGAGCTACGCCCGCCCGTCTGTCTTTCAGGCGCCGATTTTCGGCGACGCTGGCGGCCCGGCGCAAGGTGCTTTCGAAGGCACCGGCCTCCAGCGGGGTTATAGTGGCGGATTTAACTACAGCCGCATCATCTCAAGTACCCTGATCACGGAGGTCCGCGCCGGTGTCGCTTACTACCACAACGATGCGCACCCCTCCGACTTTGGAAAGGACGACGCCGCCGCAATCGGAATTCCAGGAGTGAATATCGGCACGTTCGAGAGTGGCATGGTCGGCATCAACATTACCGGATTCTCCAGCCCGCTGACAGGATACTCAGCCAGCATCCCGTGGGATCGCTCGGAAGCCAATATCGACCTATCTAATATTTGGACGAAGATCGCTGGCAACCACACCATCAAGTTTGGCGTGGACCTTCGCAGGCTGCGCGACAACATCGAACAGGATCAGGCATTCAGTCCGCGCGGCGTCTATTACTTCGGCGTCAACCAGACTTCGATTGCCGGCCAGCCTACCGGTGTCGGAAACGATTTCGCGAGTTTTCTTTTGGATCAACCCGATGAGGTCGGTCGCGACGTCAATACTTACTTCCCGGGAATGCGATTGTGGGAATTTTCGGGCTTTGTCAGTGACGGCTGGCAAGTATCGCCGAGACTCACCTTGAGCCTGGGCTTGCGATGGGAGCTATTTCCACCCGCCGTTGAACCGTATCCCGCAGGATTTTCGAATTACAATCCCGTCAACAATACCCTGGTGCTCGGCGGCATCGGCGGCAATCCCGCTAATGGTGGAGTTCAAACTAAGTACACCAATTTCTCACCTCGTCTTGGCATCGCCTACCGGGTCAGTTCCTCGACCGTCGTTCGCTCCGGCTTCGGCATCAGCTACACTCCGCCCTGCACCGACACCAATTGTCAGGAGTGGAATTTCCCCGTCGAAGCCAACAATGAGTATCTGCCGGCCAACAACAGTCCATATCTCCCCGCTCTGTTACCGAGTGGTCAGGTGGCTACGTTTCAACTCGGCATGCCCGCTCCGCAGCCGATCGTCATTCCGTCAAACGGCATCATTACCAACCCCAGCCGGACTTCTACCTACACCGTCACTCCCGTTAACTTCCCGATTTCGTACGTCGAAGCGTGGAACTTCGCGGTCGAGCAGGCGTTGCCCTTCCGGTTCACGATCGATGCGGCTTACGTGGGCTCGCACGGCGTCGATGTTCACGCTTCGCCGAACATTAATGCCGGACAAATTATCGGCGCCGGGGCACTCGGCCAACCGGAGTATCCGCGCACCGTCGCGAGCACACTGTGGTCTCAAGGCTTCTCATCCAGCTACAACGCTCTCCAGGTGAAGCTGGACCGCCGATTCGCTTCCAGCCTCGGAATCACGACCGCGTTTACCTGGCAAAAAGCGATGAACTACCAGAGCAGCGACGACGGAGGCTTAGACTTTTACATGGACCAGCAGCGGAATTATGCTCGAGCCGATTTCGATCGAACCCTGAACTTTATTCAAAGTTACATTTACAATCTACCCTTCGGCAAATCGCAGCGTTGGCTGACCACCGGACCCGCAGCCGCCGTCATCGGAGGTTGGAAATTATCGGGCATTCTTTCGGCGCGTACCGGCACACCACTCACCTTCACTGGCAACGGCGCAACACTGAATCTGCCCGGGTCGGTGCAGACGGCCGACCAGATTGCTCCCGTCCAAATTCTGCACGGTATCAACACCGGCAACCAATGGTTCAGTACGTCCAGTTTCGCTGAGCCGGTCGGAGCCCGATTTGGGACTAGCGGGAGGAACATCATTAGTGGTCCGGGCTTGTTCAGCCTGAACGCTTCGCTTTTCCGGCAAATTGACTTAACCGAGCGCTACCACCTGGAACTGAGGGCAGAAGCCTTTAACCTAACCAATACGCCGGAGTTTGCCAATCCCAATACATCGCTTACCAGCTCAAGCTTCGGTTATGTCACGGGCACTCTCGGTAGTGGAACAGGCATCAACGGAGTTGGCGGGGGCCGGTCTCTCGAAATGAGCGTCAGGCTGGCTTTCTAAATACTGCGGCTTCGAAGGCTTCCCCAACCGCGACTACCCTACCCCATCTGGAGACCTTTCATGCCAAGGTTGAATCAGGCAAGCCTGCTCGCATTCGCGTCCGTTCTTTCGATCTTGACCGTTCCCTCCTGCTCACTTTCCGCTGCTGAACAAACGCCGCGTGTGCGCATTTTCAGACCGGCTGGCGAAAGCATCGCCGCGGGCCCGCAATCCGCCTCTTACAAGCAAGTGCAACGGCGATTGGCCCAAGGATGGAACACCTGGGATGTAAACAGCGTGACGACGCAGGTGCTGCTTCCCGAGGGCCTCGCCATTCATGTAGGGCTGAAGCACAACACTACCAGAGGCTCTGATGCTTTCCTCCGGGATGCCTTAATCGGCAGACAGGATGCTGGCGCGGAACAGGTCGTTCCGGGGCCGCACTCCTGGGACGGCAATTACACAGATTTGCAGATATCGTGGAAGGGCCATATCTGGCGCATTCGGAGCGCGCAGGAAGATCGCAGCCTTGTGATGCTTGCGACGCCGCTGCCATCCCAGACAAATTCCACGCTTCCGCCAACCATCGTCTTCTCGGTCGATTTTTTGTGGGACCTTCCCGGCATGACGCTCAGGCATCCGGGATTTATAGAGACCCGCGGGGCGTCCGGACTGGTACCGGTCTATTGCACCTGCGCGGCGGCTGGAGGCGCATCGGCAAATGAGTCCTTCAACATCCCTATTGGCGGATCGTACTTTGCCGCCGCATTTGATGAGCCAATTGGCCTGAGCACCGGCAAGCGGCGCACCTTGGCGGAGATCGAGGCAGTGATCGAGCGGCGGTATAGGGCGTACCGGCAGTCGCTCGATTCAGCCGATACGTCCAGTCAGCGAGAGACAGCGCCGATTGTGGATGCCATCGAGACCACCCTTGGCTGGGACACCATATACGAACCCACCAAACGCAGGGTTATCTCCCCCGTTAGCAGAATCTGGAGCATCGGCAGGGGCGGTTACGTTCTCTTCGACTGGGACACCTTCTTCGCGGCCACGCTGGCCGCCATCGGCAGCCGTGACCTGGCCTATGCCAACGCCATTGAGATCTTGCGCGAGTCTACGCCGCAAGGCTTTGTGCCTAACGTCGCGCGCACCGGCGGTTGGAAGAGCTTCGACCGCTCCGAGCCGCCCGTCGGAGCCATCACTGTGCTTGGCCTTTACCGGAAATTTAACGAACGGTGGTTCCTTGAGGACACATTCGATCCCCTGCTCCGTTGGAATCGATGGTGGTCCGAACATAGGGACATCCAGGGATATCTAACGTGGGGCAGTGATGGAGAAAATCAGCCGGGAAACGCGGATGATCATTCCAAAGGAACGCGGCAGGGCGCCATCCTCGAGTCGGGGTTGGACAACAGTCCTATGTACGATTCTGCGACCTACGATCCCCAGTCACGCCTGCTCGAGTTCGCCGACGTTGGCCTGATGAGCCTCTATATCGCGGATTGCGAGGCGCTCGCCGAAATTGCGGCCGCTCTCGGGAAAACCGCCGACGCTGCCGAACTGCGTGGTCGTGGCGTCCGCTACCGCGCAAAACTGAGCACACTGTGGGACGCGAACACGGGAATCTTTCTGAACAAGGATCTGCGCACCGGGCAATTCAGTTCCCGGGTTTCTCCCACAAATTTCTACCCCATGCTGGCTCGATCAGCCACCCCGGCGCAGGCTCGGATCATGTTGGATCAGCATTTACTCAATCCTCAAGAGTTCTGGGGAGAATGGGTCATACCCTCGATTGCGCGGGACGATCCCGCCTTTCACGATCAGAATTACTGGCGCGGCAGGATCTGGGGACCGATGAATTACCTCGTCTATCTCGGGTTGTGCAACTACGATGATCCGGATGTTCGGCGGCAGTTCGCTCAAAAGTCTTATAACTTGTTTCTGAAGGAGTGGAGTGAAAAACGTCACGTGCACGAGAATTACAACGCCATTTCAGGCACAGGAGACGACGTCCATAATAGCGATCGCTTTTATCATTGGGGGGCGCTGCTCGGATACATTCAGTACCTGGAAGAGAGCCGAACAACCGAGCCTCCGAAATCCGGCCGGTGATTCGGCATTATTCCACCACAAAATCGACGCGCCCCACGCTCTTCGTCTGGCGCAGCGCGTCTTCAACGTTTGCCCGCAACGTGTAGCGTCCGGTCTTTAGTGTACTTACAAGGCCGGTTGGTGCGTCTCTGCATCCACCGCCAACCCCAGCGCCGTCAAGTAGACCATCAACGGGGATCCACAAAGCCGCCCCCATTGGCGCCCGGGCATTTGAAACGCGACTTCAAGCTGCACTTCGCGCAAGAAATTGGACCCCGTTTCGTCTTGCGCGTTGCCACTAGACGCTGGGGATATGCTGAACTAAAGTGCAAATTGAGCTAACGCCCAAAACAGCCGCCGCCGTTTCGGACCGCGAAGCCTCCCAGGCATCGAAGCGGCTGATATCTCTCGATGCGTTTCGAGGCATCACGGTCGCGGCCATGTTGTTAGTCAACAACCCAGGCAGCGATCCCGTTTATCGGCAACTGGATCATGCCGCCTGGAATGGCTGGACCTTCACGGATACTGTGTTTCCGTTCTTTCTTTGGATCGTTGGCGTAGCGATGACGCTCTCTTTCGCTAAGCGCGTGGAGAATGGCGCGGATCGCAATCATCTCTTATTGCATGTCCTCAAGCGTTCGGCCATCATTTATTTGTTGGGATTTTTGCTGGCCGGCTTCCCGTACTTCCATCTGGCACATATCAGGTTCATGGGCGTTCTGCCGCGCATCGCCATCTGTTACCTGGTTGCCTCTATCATCTTTTTATTCACGAGTTGGCGTGGCCAGTTGGCCGCTATCGTGGGCCTGTTCGTTACCTATTGGTTGTTGATGACGCTTTATCCGGTTCCGGGCCTCGGAGCGGGACATATGGATCGAGGGGCGAACTTTGAGGCTTATGTCGACCGGCTGGTTCTCAGCGGGCACATGTGGGGGCAAACCAAAACATGGGATCCCGAGGGCATTGTTAGCACTCTGCCCGCCATTGGGACGACCTTATTAGGCATACTGGCCGGACATCTGTTACGCCTTAAAAAGATCAAATATCTGGCGGCTTCCGGCATCGCATTAGTCATATTAGGGGAGCTGCTGACCCTCTGGATGCCCATTAATAAGAGCATCTGGACGGTTCCCTTTTCAATCTTCATGGCCGGCCTCGCGACGCTTGAATTTCTGGTCCTCTATTGGGTGATCGATCTGAAGGGCTGGCGCAAGTGGTCCACGCCGTTCCTCATATTCGGCAGCAATGCCATAGCCGTTTTCGTGCTCTCCGGCCTGATTGGCCGGCTCTTCGGCCTCATCCGGGTTACGGATAGCGCAGGAAAAACGGTTCGATTGGGCGGGTACATCTACGACACGTTCTTTGCGCCGTTGGCGAGTCAGCCCAACGCTTCGCTGCTGTATGCCGTGACATTTGTCTTTATGTTGTTTCTCGTGGCGTGGTTCCTGTATTGGCGGCGCTGGTTTCTACGCGCTTGATACCGAGGCGCGTGTGATCACGTATGCAGGCGCCGGCCATCCCCCGAGTTTGCTGTGGCGAAAGAGGACTGGTGACGTAGTGGAGCTTTCGGAAAACGGTCTGTTCATCGGCCCTTTTCCCAACCCCAGCTACACAAATATCTGCGTCTCTTTCCAGAGTGGAGACAAGCTACTGGTCTATAC
>JBARMQ010000220.1:0-11675 GCA_049802535.1 Bryobacteraceae bacterium
GCTTCGGCTTTTTGGTGGCGTTTGTCGAGCACTTGTGCGGAAACTTCGAAGCTAGCGCCTAAAGCGGTAGCTAAGCGGGGATCGGCATCGAGAGGATTGCCATGCAGGGCGGCGATTGTGAGTTCGCGCAGTTCGTTGGCGTCCTTCGACGCTTGATCCAATCGGCCCGCTATGAGCTCACCGCGGGCAACCCACGAGAGAGCCTCCAAGGCTTCGGGAGTATTTCCGCGCAAGCTGCGAAATTGCGCGACTTCGGCGGCGGCCACGTCGACATTGCCCTGCGCGACGGCGAACTGCACGTTGGAGATCAGGATGCTGGGAACTTGAGCGGACATAACCGTTAAGGACAGGAGTGACAGAAACGCCGCGGTGAAGGAGGCTATTGGACGCACAAAGCTTTCAGGTATTCGCGAAAAGGCTGGCCCAAATCGCGGCGGTTGAGAGCGAACTCCACGGTCGCCTTCAAGAAGCCAAGCTTGTCGCCAGCGTCGTAGCGCTTGCCTTCGAATTTCAAACCATAGATCGGACGGCTGCGGAGCATATATTTCAACGCATCTGTCAATTGGATCTCGCCACCGCTGCCTGGCTCGATTGACTCGATGCAGTGGAAAATTTCGGGCGTCAACACGTAGCGCCCGATGATGGCGAGGTTCGAAGGAGCTTCAGAAGCCTTGGGTTTTTCCACCATGTTGCGAATGCGATAGAGCCGGCCATGCGAGGTTTTGTCGGATACTAACTCCGCATCCACTACGCCATAGGCGGAAATTTGCTCAGGGGGCACTTCCATCAATGCCACGACCGAGGCGCCATAGTATTCGTAGACATCGAGCAGTTGGCGAACACAGGGAGTTTCGGAAGCGATGATGTCGTCCGAAAGAATGACCGCGAAGGGCTCTGCGCCGACTAATTCCTTGGCTCGCAGGACGGCGTGGCCGAGGCCCAACGCTTCCTTCTGGCGCACGTAGGAGATATCGATCATGTCGGAGATGGAACGCACCATGGAAAGCAAGTCGGCCTTGTTTTTCGATTCGAGCAGATGTTCTAACTCAAAGCTGACATCGAAATGATCTTCAATGGAACTTTTGCCGCGCCCGGTGACGATGATGATGTTTTGAACGCCGGAATGCATCGCCTCTTCGACGCCATACTGGATGAGAGGTTTGTCCACGACAGGCAGCATTTCCTTGGGCTGAGCCTTGGTTGCTGGGAGGAAGCGAGTACCCAGGCCAGCAGCGGGAAATACGGCTTTACGCACCTTAGGAATCATCAACCGCCATTGTACGCGTTCGACCCCAAAAACCCGCCAGTCGCTGCCGTGGGCTTTGTGCGCCAAAGAACGGTATGCTACTCCTAAAAGTTAGAGCATTCGGACCAGGTTTGGACCGGCGGAAGAGATTAAGATGGCTTACGTAATCGCAGAACCTTGCATTGGAACTAAAGACTCAGCTTGTGTCGACGCCTGCCCTGTTGACTGCATTCATCCGAAGAAAGATGAGGCGACATTCGACAGCGTAGAAATGCTGTATATCGATCCTGTAGAGTGTATCGACTGCGGTGCGTGCGTTCCCGTCTGTCCGGTTTCGGCAATATTCGCCTTAGACGATCTGCCGGAAAAATGGACGTCATTTACCCAGAAGAACGCTGAATTTTTCGGCCGCTGAAGGGAAGATGACGGCATGGTACATGGCTGTACCTTTGACCTTCTAATGGTGAATGTCCGTGGGTTTATGAAATCGCCTTACCCGTATTTCCTTCTCCCGCGTGCGCGTCTGCGCAATGTCGTAGGACGCCTGCATTCGCATGAGAGTATCCATGTTGACGCCGAACGCCTTTTCGATGCGCAGGGCCATGTCTCCGGACAGATTGGCCTTAGCATTGAGAAGGCTCGATAGGGCGGGACGGGAAACCTGAAGGGCCGCCGCTGCTGCTGTCACAGACAGGCCCGCAGGCTCGATGATCTCGGTTCTGATAAAGTCGCCTGGGTGCGGCGGGTTCTTCATTGGCATGGCGTTTTGCTCCTGTGCTAGTGGTAGTCTTCTAAGTCCAAGTCGCAGATTTCACGCTCTGCGTCGTCGATACGAAACGTCAAACGGCGGTTCCTGGTAACGCTTAAGCTCCATGTGCCTTTAAGGTTCCCGGCCAACGTGTGAACCTTCCAGCTTGCGAGCGCCCGAAGTTCTTCAGGGTCTCGCATTTCATCAAGGAATGCGAACATCTTTCGCAGCTTTTCAACAGTGTCAGCTGGAACGCCTTTCGTGCTCTGCTCCGTGTAAAGTCGCTTAAGACCTTTATGGGTGAAGTTCCGTATTTTCACCGCGATACTGTAGTCTGTAGCTTAACACTTATCAGAAGGCGTAAAAAGCGGCATGGTTTGCACGCAAATTAACGTAGCAAATCTTCCAATTGGATTCTAGCTTCGGTGCCTGCGTCCCGATACTTCACAATGACGGGCGTATATAGCGAAACGCCCCATTCTTTTCCTTGACCGGATGTGACCGCCCGCGAACCGGCCACGACAACGGCCTCGGCAGGAATGATGAGAGGCTGGGTTTCGGTGGCGCGGTGGACGATGCCGCGCACCAGATCGTAGACCGGCGTCGATCGATTGACGATCGTTCCACTGCCGAGGACGGCGCGGGTCTTGATGACGGTGCCTTCATAGACGCCGCAGTTTCCGCCAATCAGGACATCGTCTTCCACAATGACGGGCAGCGCGCCGACCGGCTCCAGCACGCCGCCAATTTGCGATGCGGCGGAGATGTGGCAATTCTTGCCGATTTGCGCGCAGCTTCCAATGAGCGCGTGCGAATCAACCATTGTTCCATCGTCGACATAAGAACCCACATTGATGTACATCGGCGGCATGCAAGTGACGCCGCGGCCGACGTAGCAGCCATCGCGGATGCTGGAGCCGCCGGGCACGATGCGCACGCCGCTGTTGACGGTGAATGTCCGCAGAGGATAGGTGGACTTATCGAAGAATCCGCCGTCCATTGCCACAACACCGCCTATGCGAAAGCCGAGCAGAATGCCTTTTTTTACCCAACTATTCACGCGCCATCCAGTGGGCTGCGATGGGTCGGGAACAGCTGAACGAATGGACCCTTCATTCAAGAGCGCGCGGAAGCGAAAGAAAAGGTCACGATCGGCAGCGGTGTAGCTTCCGGGCTTGGTGTCAAACAGTTCTTCAATTCTGAGTTGGAGTTCGTTCAAAGCCGAACTCCGGCGGTGAGGCCGAGTTCTTCGAGAACCGTTTCGATCTTCGATTGCGAGGCCGCTTGTGGCAGAACGAGAGGCAATCGCCAGGCGGGTTCGAGCAGGCCCATACGCGCCATGGCAAACTTGACCGGACCGGGGCTGGTCTCAACAAAGTTCACTTCCATCAAAGCCTGATATTTCCGCTGTAACTCACGCGCGCGTTGATAGTCACCGCGGAGCGCGGCCTGGGTGAGTTGTGAAAACTCCCAGGGAATTTGGTTGGCTACAACTGAAATGACACCGTGACCGCCCAAGGCGACGACGGGAATTGTAACGGCATCATCACCGGATAAGACGAGGAACGATTCCGGTACACGCATGATGATGCTGGCGACTTGTGACAGGCTGCCAGATGCCTCCTTGATGCCGATGATGTTGGGAATGGCGGCCAGGCGAACCACGGTGGCGGTCTCAATATTCACGTTGGTGCGCGGTTGAACACTATAGAGGATGATGGGGAGCGCCGTTGAGGCGGCGATCGCTTTGAAATGCTGGAACAAACCTTCCTGGGTTGGTTTGTTGTAATACGGGGTCACCGACAGGATGCCGGACACACCGAGTTTTTCAAGTTCACCAATAAGAGCGATTACTTTAGCAGTGTCGTAACCACCTGCGCCGGCGAGCACCGGCACGCGCCCAGCAGCCTCTTGCACGGTGATTTCGACGACGCGAAGGTGCTCGTCATGCGTCAGCGTAGGACTTTCGCCGGTGGTGCCACAGGGAACAAGGAAATCGACGCCCGCATCGATTTGACGGCGGACGAGAGCGCGCATCGCTGACTCGTCGAGCGACAGATCATCGCGAAAGGGAGTAACCAATGCGGTTCCGCAACCTTTGAACATATGTCAATTCTCCTAGGATGATTTTGCGCCGAATAGAACTTCGTCGAACGTGAAAACTCCCGTGCGGCCAACAATCCAGTGTGCGGCTTTGAGCGCCCCGTTGGCAAAGCCCTCGCGGTTACGCGCGGTGTGCCGCAAGGTAATCGTATCAGCGGCTGAATCGAAACCGATCTCATGGGTACCGGGATGCCGACCGGCGCGGTTGGAACTGACATCGATGTGCCGGTGGTATCCATTTTCCTTCATCGTGCGCATTAATTGCAGCAGCGTGCCGGACCGGGCATCCTTCTTTTCGTCATGATGAATTTCCCAGGCCCAAGCGCCGTAGGCATCTTCGTCGCGCAGTAATTCGGCACTCAGGGCAACCAGTCTTTGAAACACAGCAACGCCGACGGAAAAGTTGGGGCTATGCACAAGCGCGGCACCCGATTGTTCGACCACCTGAGTGACTTCCGGTAAGCGATCGAGCCAGCCGGTGGTGCCGGTAGCGGCAGGAATGTGAAGCTGCGCTAAGGCCTTTAAATTCGGCACGACAGCTTCAGGAGTTGAAAATTCGATGGCGGCATCGACGTTTTGAAAGGCGGCGGCAGTGATGCCAGCGGCGGCATGATTTGACTTGCCGTCGAGGCGTAGAACGACTTGGAAATTGTGCTGCGGAGCGAGCTGCTCAATAAGACGGCCCATCTTGCCGTGTCCGACGAGAGCGAGCCTTTGCGGGGTATTGGTCATGCGTGTCTCTTACTCGAACACGGCGGGATCTAAGTCGGCGAAGAACTCCTCGTGGAGCGCCTTCACCGCCTGCGGCAATTCCGCGTTTGAGACGACGAAGCCGAGGTTGAGCAACGATGCTCCTTGAGAAATCATACGGATATTGGTTTGACGCAATACCTGGAAGGCGCGACCGGCAATACCTGGCGTGTGGCGGATGTTTTCGCCGACCAGACAGACGATGGCTAAATCTTTTTCGAGGCTGACTTCGGAGAACCGTTCTAATTCCTGCGAGATCGCCGGAAGGCGGTCGGTATTTTCGATGCTGAGTGAAACGCTGACCTCGGACGTTGAGACCATGTCGACGCTGGTCTCAAAACGATCGAAGATTTCAAAGATACGGCGTAGAAATCCATGTGCCATCAACATGCGGGTGGAATGGATGTTCAAGATGGTGATGTCGCGTTTGCAAGAAATCGACTTCACCGCATTTTTACAGGGCGCGGCAATGGAAGAGATTCTGGTGCCGGGAGCATCGGGGCGGCGTGAATTTAAGATGAGCACGGGAATGCTCTTGGCGACCGCCGGAAGGACAGTGGCGGGATGAAGAACTTTTGCGCCGAAATAAGCGAGTTCGGAGGCTTCGGCGAAGGAGATGCTCTTGACACGATGACCGCCCGGGAAGATGCGGGGATCGGCAGTCAACATGCCGTCCACGTCCGTCCAGATCTGGATCTCTTCGGCATCGAGGCCTGCGCCGATGACCGAAGCCGAGTAATCGGATCCGCCGCGACCGAGAGTGGTGGTGTGGCCGGACGCGCAAGAACCGATGAAGCCACCCATGACAACGACGGAGGATTCGGCTATGGGCTTGACGCGTTCTGCAAGCAACGCGTAAGTCTCATCCAGTAAGGGCTGCGCCTGGGTGAAGCGGTCATCCGTCAAGATGACGCGGCGGGAGTCGATATGTTCGGTGCGCATGCCCGCGGCGCGAAATGCGAAGGCAACGATTAGGCTCGAGAGACGCTCGCCCACACTGGCAATGGCGTCGGTCGAGCGCGGCGACAGTTCACCGACCACCGACAATCCTTTGACAAGTTCTTCGAGCCATTCGAAATGGCTGCGAATGAAGCGGTCGAGGTCGGCGGCAGCGGCGCCGGCCAAGGCGAGGCCGTCCACCAGATGATGGCCGCGCAACTCGTCGATGATGGCGAGGGCTTGATCGCGGCGTCCCGCGGCGGCTTCGTTGGCTGCGGCCAACAATCGATTGGTGGTCTTGCCCATGGCGGAGACGACGACGACGGGGCGGCGCTGTTCCTGCTTATGGACAATCGCGGCGACCCGCAGGATCGCCTCTTTCGACTCGACGGACGTTCCGCCGAATTTCATTACAATCATTGAGTTAGTCGAGATATCCCTCTGAAGCCATCAACTCGGCGTTCAAGACTGCCGCGCCGGCCGCTCCACGAATGGTGTTGTGACCGCAAGCAACAAACTTTGAGCCGAGCACAGGACATTCGCGCACACGGCCAACAAACACGCTCATGCCTTTCTCGCGAGATGCGTCGCGGCGGGGTTGTGGGCGATCCTGCTCGGGCATGTAAATCACGGGCGTGGGTGGCGCGCTGGGCAAGCCGCGCTGCTGGGGGAGGGGATGATATTCCGCGAAGGCGTTGAGAAGATCCTGAACAGTTGGCTTAGCTGAAAATTCCACGGAGACGGCGACGGTGTGGCCATCGGCGACGGGGACACGATTGCAATGAGCACTGACACTTGCGGCGAGCGGCGTCACGCGGCCATTGGCGTAAGTGCCTAAAATCTTCTGTGTCTCCTGCTGCATCTTTTCTTCTTCACCGCCCACGAAGGGGACCACGTTGCCCAGGATGTCGAAGGACGCGACGCCCGGATAACCGGCGCCCGAGACAGCTTGCATGGTTGTCGCGAGCACGCGTTCGATGCCGAAAGCGGCGAGGGGGCCCAAGGCCATGGTCAGGACGATGGTGGAACAATTCGGGTTGGTGACAATGGCGCCTTTCCATCCGCGATTTTTTTGTTGAATGGGGATGAGGGCGAGGTGGCCTGGATTGACTTCCGGGACCAGCAGAGGCACGTCGGCTTCCATGCGATGACTGCGCGAATTGGAAACAACGAAGTGGCCTGCGGACGCGAATGCACGTTCAATGTCCGTGGCGACGGAGGCGTCCATAGCGGAAAACAAGAGGCGCGGCGCGTTTCCCGGCTGCGATTCGCTGACCATAATTTCCGTGGCCGCGAGCGGCATCTTACCATCCAAACGCCAAGCTGTCGCATCCTTTAACTTCTTGCCGGCGGAGCGGTCACTGGCGCCGAGCCAAGTCAGCCGGAACCACGGATGCCCTTCGAGAAAGCGGATGAAATGCTGGCCCACCATGCCGGTGCCGCCCAGAATGCCAACTTCGATCGGTCTCATAGATGCTTTCATTGCAAGAGTCGCTCCACCAATTTTCGATAAATGCCGACGGCCTCCAGAAGCTCCGTTTTCGGAATACGTTCTTCGGACGTGTGCGCCACATGAATACTGCCAGGGCCAATGAGAAACGGTTGTCCCCACGAGCCATCGAAGGCCGGGATGTCCGTGGTAAAGGCCACAACAGTCGTCGCAAAGCCGTCCAAAGATCCCAAGCGAATGGCTGGAATATAAAGAACCTCCACTGCTTCCGCATCCGGGTGTGCCGCGGCAGGCACTTGTTGCCGAAGCACGGTGACATCGCCGACGACTCGGATAAAGATCTCCGCGCGTGCTTCATCAGGAATCACGTTGGGAGCACGACCGCCCGCAATCACCCCGATATTCAATGTACTTTTGCCCAACATTTCGTCGACGGGCAATGGCATTCGGCGAACGCGGCCCAATGCGTCTAAGAGCTTCTCAATCGCCGATTCGCCTAGCTCGGGATAGGCGGAATGCGCCATTTTGCCGCGCGCGATGATTTCGTAGCGGAGCGCTCCTTTCGATCCGAGCGCCAATTTGTTCCCGGTCGGTTCGCCGTTAATCAAGAATCGGCTGCCGCGCCCGGTGCGCGCCGCCATCAATGCGCCCGCGCTGTTCCGTTCTTCGCCCACGACGAAGAGTAAACCAAAATTCCGCTTGCCCGATTCCAGCAACTGTTCAGCGGCAGCGATCATGGCCGCAATGATGCCTTTGGTGTCGCACGCTCCGCGACCCCAGATATGGTCGTCGTCTTCGCTCGACGGAATGAACGGCGGCACGGTATCCATATGAGTGGACAGAGTCACGATAGGTTCGCCGAATTGCACGAACACGTTATCGCGGCCCTCTTCGACAGGCATGCGCTCGATGCGACCGTTAAAGCGGTGCGCCAAGGCAGCCAGATGATCGAAAAGAACATTGCCGACTTCTCGCTCGTTCGACGTTATGGATTCGACGTCGATCAGACGCCGCGTTAGCTCAAAAACATGCATATCCCAAAACCATTGGGGAGGGTTGGCGCGGAGACATGGCCGGCCGGCCGGTCCGATACGTCCTTCCGTAAACATCGCGCATAACGCAGCGTGCCGGGATTGTTCGCTTGGCGAGAGCTTCCCGCAGTCTGCGCACATTCATCGAGTGATGATGAATGACAGCGGCTCGGATATTCTCCCACCCACCAATCGTGCGGTAAGCGCGGCGCAAATCGGCTGTTCAGCCGAATGCGGGAATTCGCACGCCCACTTCACCGCGATTACCAAATGACCATCGCGCCTCAACTGAAAAGGCCAGGATAACATCCGCAGGGTCATCGTTTTCAGCCGACAGCCGTCCCCAGTGGCCATGGGACGAGGCGTAATTCGGGAAGTCCACGGAGATGCCGCCTTCGAATGGATTTTGCGATCAAATTTGTGGCGGATGAGACGGCTACCTTTAGGCCGCTTGCTTCTGGAAGGTGTAGAATTTGCCTCTCTTGATGGCCTGTCTGCGCTCGACGACGGCAGCCGCGGCATGAATATCGGCACACGAAAAATCGAACCCAATTTCGCGGGGATCGAACGGCACGCCTTCTGCTTGCGCGTTCTGCCAGTTCGATGTGGCGGTGGACATGTCGTTTTGCCGCTTTGCTTCGCGGATGCGGATGAGTTCCTTCAGTTCAGCGGTGTCTTTTTCGTAGTGGCGGCGGAGACGCTCGTTTTGCAGTGAGAGATTGTTGAGCTGGCGCTGGGAGGTGGTGAAGACTTTGGCTTCGATGAGCGCCGGACGGATGGAGGGATCTTCGTTTTCGTAGAGCTTGGCGAATTCGATGTGACCGGCGGCGTAGATGCCTTGCTCGAGCGAGAAGATGCGGTTGAGGCGCCACTGCGTATCGGCTATATTTTGCGTGAGTTCTTTCTCGCGATCGGTGACGGGGTTGTATTCGGCTTCGAAACGAGTGACATGTTTCTGATAAGCGTCGACATCGTCGGTCCGCAGCAGGACGGTGCGGCCCGTGAGCGCGGTGCGCACCGCGTTGTGCGATGACTTGGCTTTACCTTCTTCGGTTTTCGGACCTGTCGAGAGCTGAGCATTGGCTTGATTGGCGGCGATTTGGTTGGGTGTGGACATTTTCGGGGCTCCTTCGGAAATGAAAAAGCCGCGGGGGCAACGCCCGCGGCTTTGTCGTAAGGTCTCGCGCAACGGGCAACCATAGCCCTCGTGCGCTAATTTGAGGCTAGCATGCGAAAAGTGGGGATTTTGGATCGAAATTGACTAAGTTGTTGAGAAGATTATGTCGATTTTCGTGCGAAGGCTGTGACCGCCTTTTCTTCGCCCTGCGGGGGGGGCGGAGCGGAAAGAAGAATAGCAGGGAGTAATTCTGATAGATCAAAGTTCCCCGACGAGCCAACTTCTGGCTCAAATGAGTGTCCAGTCTACTCCTTCAAACGGCGATAAACACGACGGGCAAACCGCAAAGCATCTTTCTGTCGTTTTCAACTAATTAACCAAAAAGATAATGATGGCCATTGAGAGTAGTTGGAAATCTGTGCCATTGGTTGTTTGGACAATCTTTGGTGATGGAACAGCAACTGCTTAGACAAAGTGTAAGGAGGTTTCAAATGGCAGGATGTACGTTCCAAGGAAAAGCTTACTCCAGTTGCACGATCACGGTTGTGCTTGATAGTACCTTCAGAGGAGTACTTACCGTCACCGCGCAGAATCACGGAGACTCAGCGCCTTCGACACTGCTTACGGCCGACATTGTCGGCGGCCCACATACGCCTTTCGGCAACTTTCATGCTTCGCGTTGGGAGAAGGATCACGTTTCGAAGAAATATGGATCGCTTGCCGACACCCCCTACAGCAAAACGATGCTGGGCGGAAACGCCTTTGGCCCTTTTCAGCTGCACATCGCGGAGTTAGAGAAACGAGGAATATACATCCACGGAACCATGGGACCGTCCTGGAATCCGTCCACAGGCCTAAACGCCATCGTAAGCCCAACATCGCACGGCTGTGTTCGAATGGCCAATACAGATAACATCGCGCTGCACGATATGATTCCAAATCCGGCACACGTACCGGTAATTGTAAAGAAGAAATGAGGACCCGGTACTTCTTGCCAAGTCTTATATTCGTTGGCGCTCAGTTCTTTGGACTCGTATGTGTGCTTGCATGGCGGGTTATGCCGTTTAGCCTTGGCTCGGTCGTATGGGCGGTCGGGGTTCTAACGCTCTTTCCCGGGAATTTTCTCGCCGCAATGCTCGTTGAAAAAATCTTCTGGCAAGCTGCCCTGTCGAATCATAGTCTATCAGTTATCGAAGTTCTGGTAACCTTTGCAATCAACGCTGTAATTTGGCTGATTGTGTTCCGAGCGATGCAGGCGTTGCGTCGGGGTAACTACCGAGCTAGCAGCAAACTTCACTAACGGGATCAATTGACTTCTTGCTCCCGTGGAGCAAGCAACCCAAATACACGGGAATTGCCGACGTTATCGTGACATCCGCAAAGATCATTTATGTGACGTGTTGCAAACCCTCAGGCTTCTGACGGAGACCGAGCAAATGAGATGCGGGCCTGAAAGGGCTTTGGACCTTAGGCCGATTTGGGCGTTCGCTGACGCCTCTTCCGAGAACGAGTCATGTGGGAATAATCTTCCCAGGACTTAGTATCCCCTATTTCTCGAGTGTTGTGGGGCAGCGTAATGCAGGTTAGGCCCACAACGTTTTAGATAGGCTCTTACAGGTATTTACCGGTTAGTAACGCAACGCTCAAGGGAAGCGCAATAATGAAGGCGGAGGGATGCCGTCTCTGTGCTCAACGTCCTCGCTAACAAGCTCCGATTGAAAGTGCCTCTGTTCAGAGGCAGTATGTGTAGGATCGAGAGCAGCAATGGGAGCCGCTTTGGAAGACATTCGGCGAAAATCGTCGACTATGTCGAAGGGCGACAGGACGGCCCCGTCCGCTTCCTGGGCAATGGTCCTCGGTCAAAGACAGGTTCCAGCCCTGAGCTACGCCGATCACTGATGCAGACGAAAGCCGACTTTTCTGGACGTATCTGGCTGACAGTTGCCAGCGCTCGACAATCCTTTCACTCTTTAGCAGCGCGATTCAACCACACGCCTCCGGGTCGTTAGAGGAACTTGCATTCTGTTCGATTGACTCTCCAGCGCGGGACAGGCTGTGTACTTGTACGATGGGACCGCGACACGGCTCGGCATCGATATCTCTTGCTAAGCAACACCTCAGATTGAGTGCTGCATTCTGTGAAGCGATTATCTCGTCCAAACGCCGGAGCGTGTCAACAAGAATGAGACAAGCGGCGTAGGAGTTTAAGGAGTTTTTTCCTTGTTGGAAGCCGGTGGGTTGATCCAGACGGCATCGGGCAAGGAAGGATGTTGGGGAGCTTTGCGGACGAA
>JBARMQ010000221.1:0-5947 GCA_049802535.1 Bryobacteraceae bacterium
ATCTAAAACCCGGTGTGCCGCGAGGCTTCAACATCATCGAGCTAGACACCGACGCGTGGAAAGGGCGAACGCATTCCCGCCATATGGTGAACAACTCTTTTGCCTTGCCGATGTGGGGACCGGGCCACTTCTATTCGACGAATACATCTTTCGTGGATTTTGACATCTGCCAACCCCTTGCCGCCAGGCCTGCGGAGTTGAATCGTCAATTGGCTTTGGAGCAGGCTGATCATTTACTCGGGAATCGAAAATATGCGGAAGCTCTGTCGCTCCTCAATTCCCTGAAAGAAATGCCCATGGCACGCGCGATGATTGTATCTGCCCTTTCCGAATTGCAAGACGACGCTCAAACGGTCGCTATGCTGTGGCCTCCAGCAACGAACGAAGAGATCGTTCTTGTTGGCGGCGCCGTTTTAGGTCGTCGAAATCCCGCCGAAGGCAAAGCCTTCTTGGAACTAAAAGTTGTCTCCGATAGCCACGATGCTAGCGTAGTCGCGATAAGGCAACGTGTTGCGCAGAGGTACGTGAAATGAGCAATGGAATCGTATTTCAGGTCGAAACAGACAGGGTCCTGAAGATCCTCACGCGCGATATCTACGATTCACCCTTGGCCCTGCTTCGCGAGAACGTACAAAACGCATACGACGCGATACGAATGCGGTTCGCAAAGCATGGCACGCTGAGCGACGGCGGTGACATACGCGTTTCCCTTGTCGGGGACACGATCACGATCACCGATAACGGCATCGGGATGAATGAGCAGGTGCTCCGCGAGAATTTCTGGAGAGCGGGATCAAGCGGCAAACATTCGGATGCGGCACGACAGGCTGGTGTTGTCGGCACATTCGGCATCGGAGCCATGGCGAACTTCGGCGTTTGCCGGAAGCTCACTGTTGAAACTAGGGCGGAAGGCAGTGATGAATTGTTGCGAAGCACAGCCGACCGGGATTCGCTCCGAATTGCGGAAGAATGCATTACTTTTGAGCGAGAGCCCGCACAGCGGGATGTCGGGACGACACTCACGGTGATCCTCGATCAGGCCTCGCTGATCTCAGTCGACAAGGCAAGAGCATATCTCCATTCGTATGTCGGATTGCTTCCGGTGTCGGTTGTTTTTAATGGCGAGCTCATAAGCAAAGGAAACATCGAGTCACTGTTGAGGACAGGCACGAGATCATTCAAATCCATTGGCCAGATGAACGTACAGACCGCTGGTCTTTTTCACGTTCGATGTCAGGTCAAAGCCGACTCGAACGGTCAGGTGATTGTGATCGTTGATCAGATCTTGATGTCCGGCAAATCAATGGAAGGCTCATTGGCGCTGTTGCAAAGCGGCGGCCAGCTCATGGGTCTTCGGAGCTATTTCGGCCTCGCGCCTGTTCCGGTCTTGGGGACTTACCAATTTGGTGGATTTGCGAATCTGTCCTTCTTGCAGCCGACAGCCGGGCGCGAGGCTCTCAGTCGCGAAAGTATCGAGCAGATTGGCCGATTGATCAATTGTGCTGAATTTGCTGCCTCCGAACGGATCGCGAAAACCGAGTTTGCAGATCACAACGCTGCCTTTCTTCAATGGGTAGTTACCAATAGCCGGTGGGACCTCGCTGATCTAATTACGATCCGTGTATTGCCGGATAACAAGGACGTGCCGCTCGCCGATGTAAAGAGCTATATCGGTAAGAGGACCGCTCAGTACTATACCGGAAGCGATCAGCATATTATCAATACGTTTGCTAACGAGGGCTCCTGCTTATTTCAGATTGCTCAAAGCCAGACTCGTCGCCGTGTACAACTGAATTATCTTGGAAAGCTCGGCGTAAAAGAAGTGCCTGATAGTGTGCAGGTCACAAGAATTTACGAACCGAGCGAGCTGACGTCACCAGAGCTATCTGTGCTGCTTAATATCTCGTCGATCTTGCGCGACGATTACCTCATACCCGATGTCGATGTGAAGCTGGTCGAGATGTCGCACGGCGTTACCGTCCTCCCCGAGAAAGTCGGCGACCGGCTCGTCATTCAACTTGCTCGGTCAAGCGCACTCATTACTCCTGTCCTCGAAGTTCGAGCCAAGGCCTATCAAGTGTTTCGGGAATTCATGAAGGACTTCGTTCGAGTGCACATTTATCACCGCATCCAGCAATACGTCCCCTCCTCGACCAAGGGTGGCGTGGACGCACTTCGGAAAACCTTGCAGCGAAATCGCGAACTGTATCGTTACGAGGATTCGGAGCTAGGGGACCTTGAGGGCGTTCTAGGCGAATATCTTTCGGGCAGCACTACCTTTGACGAAGTCGTCAAAAGCGTTCGAAGCGGCGGTGGGTGGGGCGGGGGGCGTAGCGGCCAAAGCCAGAAGGTTTCGAGCGAACAGGTTGCGTCTCTCGAAGCGGTCGTTCCCGGCGTCGTCGATTCACCTGTTGTTGAAAGCCAGAATTCGACCGAGGTTCTTGACGCTAGGCCGCCAATTCTTCGCGAGGACATCGCGACCGACATGAAGATTCTTACGACGGATGCGCAATATCCACAGCTAAACGAGTTCGGGACGTTCCTTGGCTTATCCGATCGTTTGATGCAGACAGAAGCACCGTTCTTTCGTAACCCTCACACGACACGAATAATCTGGGGAGGGCACCGGGTAATTTACATCTTTACGGATTCGACCGGGCAGCTAAGCCTGTATTACGATATCGAGCTTCGCGATCCTCTGGAGGATAAGACAGCAGGCGGCGGAGCTTTTCCCACGACCACCCTTGTGACTGGAAAAAGGATTTTCATCCCGATACCGTCGGAGCTTGCGAACGAATTTCGCGTCGAAACCGGCTCGCGAGAATTCTTTGTTCGGTTCGACATTCTTAGCAACGACGTCGATATAGCGCAGGCCTAAACAAGGAGACCTTCCGCGAGCGCATTCAAAATTCGTCAAGCTTCGGAACACGCTGAAAGGCAATTTTGCTCGTCATGGGCTTGCCAGACGAGCCGAAGCTGATTGTCCCCTTGCCGAACCGCGTATTCAGCCAGTCCATAGCATCGGTGAGATTGGCGTCCTCCGGCTGATCGAATAAATCCGGCTGATGCGTCCCACGGGCGGCGAGATCGCCCAGCGTGACGCCCACGCGCAAGGGCTTCAGTCGTGGGGCCGCGTCCCAAAGCCGCATCAGGTTTGCGAGCAAAAA
This sequence comes from Bryobacteraceae bacterium, assembly GCA_049802535.1. Taxonomy (GTDB): domain Bacteria; phylum Acidobacteriota; class Terriglobia; order Bryobacterales; family Bryobacteraceae; genus Bog-105. The sequence goes on from JBARMQ010000221.1 coordinate 3,168, forward strand.
ATGCGTGTCCTGCGTTTCCTTGAACCGGCACTCGTCGTGATGGTGGCCCAAATTCTGCGTCCACTTGATTTCAAGGCCGAGCCGCTGGCAGTAAAACTCTTCTTTGCGCAGGCGTTCCGCCCCGCGCGTACAGAGTTGACGGATGATCGGCGTCGCTTTTTCAAGCGACCGTTCATCAGGTGCAAGCACATGTTGGTGGCTCATGCTGCGCGATCTTGTTTTCGGATCGGGCAGATCAGCGCCGTGCAACATGGCATGAAAACGTACGCCGTTGATCCCGCCCCAGATCCGTTTCAGGCGGTCGGCGTCGGCAGCCCATAATCGGCGCATGTCGCTTATGCCAGCCTGGTTGAGCCGCACCAGCATATTCGGGCCGATACCGGCGAAGTCGTCAAGTTTGAGATGCAAAATGGCATCCGGCATGTCCTCCGGTCGCAGGATCGTCAGGCCGTCCGGTTTCTGCATATCGCAGGCGAGCTTCGCGAGCAGACGGTTCGCCGCGATGCCGACCGAACACAACAACGCGACCCCTGCCCTATCCCTGATCGACGCTTTGATCGATGCCGCCAGCGCTTTCGCTACGGGCAATTGCACCTGAACCTTGTCGAGCTTGCACGCAACCTCGTCGATCGACAGGACAGCATCAATCGGAATGCACGTCTCGATCGCTTCCCGAATGCGGTGATGGTATTCGACGTAAAGCTTCGGACGCGCCTGAACGACTTTCAAATGCGGGCACTTCTTTCGAGCTTCCCAGATCGGCGTTCCCGTCTTGATGCCGAAAGCCTTTGCCTCATAGCTCGCGGCAATGGCACAGGTACTATCGACCAGCATCGGAGCCACGGCTACGGCTTGGCCCCGCAACTCAGGATTCATCTGCTGCTCGCAGGACGCAAAAAAGCTGTTCATATCCACGAACAGCCATCGTAAGCCCGTTTCCGGTATGGAAATCCCGTTAGCCGCGTTCATGGTCTGTTCTATAGGACGGATCGACGCTGGCTGGCAATCGCCATCGGTATGCCTCCATTTTCGCAGTGACCCGGAGGACGGACGGGGCTAGGCACTTTAGCCGCCGACGCTTGCGGTCAATGACGTATTTTGGCTCCCCTCCCCCGCCGACAGACTCCGTCTTTTGGGCCGGGGCAGTCACCCCAAAATCCTATGACCGCCGCGCTCTGATCGGCGGCAGGCGTGCCCTCTTTGCCCCCGCCGTGGGGGTCACTCAAACGAAAGAGGCACCACATGACGAACGCAGAAAAGCTCAACGAAACCATCCTGAGACAATTCACCGGCTCTGACAACTGGTACCGGCACGGACTCTGCCGCGACATTCTGTTCACTGACGGCGCCAAATACGTCGCCGATGCGGGCGGAGCCTATTGGTTGCTCGATGCGATTGCGATCTGCCAACGCCACGAAAACCGTGTTGCCGGAGAAGGGTTTCAGGTCTGGAAGCTCACGGTGCGCGACGATCGCACGGCGTCACTCGTGTGCGGCGACGGCAACGACAATATCGTCTATACGCAGCACATCGAGTACACCGACTTCCCGCTCAATGAAATCACCTTCTATTTCACGAACAACGTAATCCATTTACCGAGCGAATACTGACCGTGCAGGCCCGCGTCGGCGAAACTGGCGCGGGTCCCTGACGATAAAGATATGCCAGCCGTGTCATTCGTGGCGGCGGTCCTGATGCAGGCATATCCCTGCATAAAATGACCCAAATCCGCTCCCTGCCTGGTTTATACTCGATAAAAATGGGCTTTTCTATCGAGTGTCGCGAGGCCCTTCCCTGCTCTGACCCTTCACGCTACTCTGAAAGTTCGAAACAATAAACCGTATACTTGTTGGTCCACTATTAAAATAGGCTGTGTAATCTTTGCACAGGGAGCGAGTTCACAATGGCAAAAAAAGCTGCTGCACGCCCAAAAAAAGATACCGATTCAACTGCTTCCGCAGGTGGTAAACCGGCCAACAAGAAATATCCCTTCCCGCGTGCCACGCTCGAGAAAGCCCTTCAAATTCCGTATGCACTCAAGATCAACGGTGGCAACCCTTGGGAAACCGAAGAGGTTCGTAAGGCCGTTGGAACTGTTGGAGGCGGCAATGCATGGTTCTACTTAACCGCAGCGTCCCGCGACTATGGGTTGACCAGCGGCACACGTGACAGCCCCAAAATCTCCCTCGAAGAACTCGGGCGGAATATTGTCTATGCGCCAAATCCACAAGTCGAACTCGCTCTCAAGAAAGAAGCCTTTCTAAAAATAGAAATTTTTAAGAGCGTTCTGAATTACTACAAAGGCAGCAACCTGCCGGACATGAAGTATTTGGGGAATACCCTCACTAAGGAATTTGGCCTTGACCCGGAGACCCATGAGGAATTTGCCAAGACGTTTCGCGAAAACTGTCAGTACTTGGGAATTGAGTCCGGCGTTCCAACAACGACAACGACGACGGATAATAAGGGCGAAGAATTATCTTCTAACCCCGGCACTGTAACGCTTTCGGAGGGCGATTCCAATCTGACGGCTTTCGTCATCCTGCCGTTTGTAGAGCGGGATGCGAAGCACCCTAAAGGGTTTTTTGCAGAAGTTCTCCGCAGCATCATTACCCCTGCCGCAAAGGATTTCAAAGTAAAGACGGCCAACCGCCAAGGCAGTGATGTAATTCAGTCCACCATCATCAACGACTTGATTGAAGCCGACTTAGTTATCGCTGATCTTACAGAACATAATCCTAATGTGATGTTCGAGCTCGGTGTACGCATGGCTCAGGAT
>JBARMQ010000222.1:0-14224 GCA_049802535.1 Bryobacteraceae bacterium
ACCTAACACAGATCGCACCCCGCGCTACGCCGTTACCGACCTGGGCACGTTGGGCGGGACATTTAGCGCAGCTTTTGCTATCAACAACAGAGGCAACGTAGCCGGAGCTGCGAACCTGCCCAGCGAAAACCAACACGCGTTCCTTCGGCGTGACGGCCAAATGAGCGATCTCGGGACACTGGGCGGATCAAACAGCAACGAGGGTGGCCTGAACGAGAGAGACGAGTTGGCGATTTTTTCCCAAACCGCCCAAAATGACCCGTACAACGAAAACTTTTGCGGTTTCTCAACTGACTCCAACCTTATATGCCTCGGGGGCGTTTGGAAAAACGGCAAAATGTCACCCCTTCCAACGCTCGGCGGCAATAACGCCACAGCTTTCGCGATCAACAACAAAGGACAGGTGGCCGGGTTTGCGGAGACTGACACCATGGACAAGAGCTGCGTAGCGCCTCAAGTCTTCGATTTTGAAGCGGCGATGTGGGAGCCAAACGGGGCTGTCCACGAGCTCCCTCCGCTTCCCGGGGATACCGTCGGATTCGCCCTTTGGCTCAACGATCTGGGCCAGGCGGTCGGCTCGTCGGGCACTTGCGCGAATACCGTTCTTGTTCCGCTCGCAAGTGGATCACACGCCGTGCTCTGGGAGAAAGACAGCTCCGCTACTTACCTCGGCAGCCTGGGAGGCACGATGATCGACGTTGCTGCGGGTAACAACGACATCGGTGAGGTAGACGGGTGTTCGGACCTGGCCAGCGAAATCCTCGGCTTTCCTGGCGTCCAGTGCCACGCCTTTTTGTGGACCAAGCAGACCGGTATGAAGGACATTGGTACGGTCGCTACGGACTTCTCGGCCTTGCCGACGTCGATTAACAACCATGGACAGATGGTCGGCTCATCCTGTGACAGCAGTGGGAACTGTCGCGCCTTTCTCCGGCAGAATCAACAAATGAGAGATCTAAATTCCCTTATCCCGGCGGACTCACCGTTGTATTTGCTCTTTGGCGAAGATATCAATGAGGCTGGAGAGATCGTCGGCCTAGGCTTGGAGACAAGCACCGGTGACGTTCACGCTTTCCTGGCGACGCCATGTGACCAGAATCACCCTGACACCGAGTGGTGCCGCAATGGCGAGAGTGCCGAAAGGCCAATGATAATGGCCCCGGAAAATGCGCGCAGGCTCATTCAAGAACAACTAGCGCGTCGCTATCACATGGGCATGCGCCACTAGAGCGTGACCGCGAGGAGATGTCCATGCGAGGTTTGCCAGTCTTGCTCGGCGCTTGTGCGGTCCTGGTGTGCGGCGGTGCAGCCACTCAATCGAAGCTAAAGCCAGAAACGGCGAATGGAGCTACCTTGACGCCGCTCATTCTCGAAAAAGAAGAGGGCGAGCGGCGAATCGTGCGGGGTTGGCCAGGACACCCCAATCTGGGAGAGAGCTTCATCCTGAAGGTCGGCCCGAAGAACGGCGGATCCTCGCACTTGGTTTTTTTTACGGCAGACCTCGCCCCAGGAAGGGCCATCGATGCACATCGACGCCCCAGCTCCGACGAAATCCTGTATCTGCAGAAGGGAACGGCCCGAGTCCATTTAGGAGATTCCTTGAGAGTGGTGAATGCCGGCGCCACCGTGTTCATTCCTGCCAATACGTGGATTTCCGTGGATAACATCGGAAACGAGGGTATCAGCCTGGTAGGAGTCTTTTCCGCGCCGGGATTCGAAGAATTCATGCGGGCAACATCCGTTCGCCAAGGAGATAAAAACGTTCCGCTCTCAAAGGCCGAGAATGATCAAATCGAAAAGATGCATCGGATTGATGTGATTTACAAGTAACTTTCGGTCTATGCTTGGGTGACTCTCCCGCAGCACAGGCACAACGAGAGATAAAAACGGGATCACACCGCGCGTCGCCGGTCGTTTCCGGAGAGTCAATGCCGATGGTCATGCCAAGCCATAGACCTGTAGGTGCTTACGACGCTTGTCGAAGAGGAGCCGGTCTCGGTGCTCCTGGTTCATACTGGGCGGGCTATCGGTCTGCGCTTCCGTATCGAGAAACATCAGTGCTTCATGGCTGTTTCGAACGGACCTTCTACTGGGAGGGCGCACCTGAAAGTATCGCGCGCAAACCGCGGATCTGATGGTCGCTGCTCTTTAAAACGTGAGTAACGGCGCAGCGTAGAGTTTCCATTGAGACTGTCCAATTACCAAGCTCTCACGAGCGGCTTCCGCAACGGCTTTCGTCAGTCGCCGCAACGAATTGTTTTCGAGAATTCGCTCCATTTGGGTGAGGAGACGATTCAACAACCGGAAGTTGCTACCCGTCGTCCGGATGATCGTCGCGACCGTTTCCGGTCCCAAGGCTGCTTGGGTAGATTCACTCCGGGTGGCGCCCAGCCTTGCTCCAGCAGGTGACGAATCTCTCCGGCACGCCAAATAGCCTGCGCCAAACAATTGCAAAGTGACACACGCTCGATCCGGTGCCTGTTTTGCGCGAGTTCCTTAGTAGTTCCTTAAGGCCGTGTAGCACCCGCCGCTAGAATGTAAATTATGCGAATCGGCACCCTGTTGCTTGCGGCGCTACTTACCAGTCCCGCCGTGACCAGCGGAAAGGCTCCGTTTACTTTCGACGCCATGATGAGGCTCGCGCGTATCAGCGAGCCGCAGCTTTCGCCAGACGGCAAATTGGTCGCTTTTGTCTCCCAAACAGTCGATCTTCCAAATAACGCGAAAATAGCCCATATTTATGTGGTTCCCGTGGGCGGCGGGGCAGTTCAGCAACTCACCAGGGACGGCAAGTCGAACAGCCGGCCACGTTGGTCGCCCGATTCCAAGCGGATTTTCTTTGTTTCCGACCGCAGCAACGGGACCCAGGTGTGGTTAATGAACGCCGATGGGACTGACCCGCGGCCGGTCACCAACCTGCCGACTGAGGCCGACGGCGAGACGATCTCGTCCGACGGCGCATCCATGCTTTTTGTAAGCGCCGTATATCCGGCATGTGCGCCCGTGGACGCGAAGCCGGGCGTCGACCTAGATATCGCTTGCAACAATACTAAACTTGACCAGGACGCCGCCAACAAGATGAAGGCGCGCACCTTCACCGGCCTCTTATATCGCCACTGGACGCAGTACCAGGGCGTACGCCGGCGGCACATTTTAATCCAGGGCTTGGCCGATGGTCACGTACGCGACCTAACACCTGGTCCGCGTGAAGCGCCGCCGTTTTCTCTCGAAGGCAACGAAGGGTATGTATTTTCGCCCGATGGCACCCAAATCACCTACGTTGCCAACTTAGATGCCGATTTGGCGACCAGTACGAATTCCGACTTATTTACCGTTCCGATTACGGGCGGCGAGGCGCAACGTATAACCACTAATCCGGGCGCCGACGAACAGCCTCTCTATTCTCCGGACGGTAAGTACTTGGCTTATCGGACGCAGATTCGGAGCGGTTACGAGAGCGATCAATGGCGGTTGGCGATCCTGGATCTGACTTCGGGACGCATGAACACTCTCACGGACGCGTTGGACCGCTGGGTGGAAAGCTATACCTGGTCGCCCGATTCCAAGCGCATCTTTTTCACCGTCGATGACCACGGCACTAGCCCGATTCTGATGATGCCGGCCATCGGTGGACCGATCCGCACCATCGCGCAAGGCCCCAGCACGCTGGGCGACATGCAATTTACCGCCGACGGCAGAACGATGATCTACACCGACCAAAGCGGGTCCTATCCGGCGGAAATCAAAGCTGCCCAATCGACCGGCGGCGCGGGCCTCGGACTGACTCATCTGAATGACAACGTGCTGAGCCAATACGAATTGATCCCGCTCGAAAATATCTCCGTGGCCAGCGGAGAGAGCGACAAGGTAGAGAGCTTCATTGTTAAGCCGCCTGGCTTCGACCAAACCAAAAAATATCCTGTGCTGTTCGCGATTCACGGCGGACCCGAAGGCGACTGGGGCGAATCGTGGACCTATCGATGGAACGCGCAAGTGTTCGCCGCCGCCGGCTACGTTGTTGTCATGCCCAACCCGCATGGGTCCATCGGGTACGGACAGAATTTTACCGACGCGGTCAACTTGGATTGGGGTGGCCGACCCTATGACGACATCATGGCCACCGTCGATTACGTCGGCACCTTGCCCTACATCGATAAGGACCGCATGGTGGCGGCCGGTGGATCGTACGGCGGATACATGATCGATTGGATCTTGGGTCACACGGATCGCTTCAAGGCGCTGGTCTCGCATGCCGGCGTGTACGATCTTCGTAGCGAAGCTGGTACGACGGAGGAGCTCTGGTTCCCCAAATGGGAGTTTGGCGGCTTTCCCTGGGAGAATCCGGACCTCTATGACAAGTGGTCGCCTTGCCAATACGTTAAGAATTTCAAGACGCCGACCTTGGTGACGCAAGGCGAGCTGGATTATCGCGTGCCGGTGGGACAAAGCGAGGAACTCTTTACCGCCTTGCAGGAGAATCGCATTCCGTCAAAGCTGATCCAATTTCCGGACGAAGGGCATTGGATTCAGAAGCCCCAAAATAGCCAGTATTGGTATCAAAGTGTAATCGATTGGCTGAACGAGTACACCAAGTAAGCTATGCAGGAATTAGCGCATGGCGTAGCGGTCATAAAAACACTTCTCTCCAACGCGTATTTGGTGGGCGACGCCAAGACTTGGATCTTGATCGACGCGTTGGGACCCGGTAGAGCGCGAACCATCAAGCAGGCAGCGGAGGCTTTCTTTGGACCGCGGGCCCGGCCGCAGGCGATCGTCCTAACGCACGGTCACTATGACCACGTCAGTTCGGCAGCGGCGCTGGCCGATTTTTGGAAGGTCAAAATCTATGCGCATCGGCTCGAAAGGCCATACCTGACTGGGCAGTCCAGCTACCCGCCGCTGGATCCGACCGCGCCGGGCTTTTTCAGCGGCGCGAGCCGCTTGATACCAACAATTAAGAACAACCTGGGCAGCCGTCTGGCAGACCTGGATACCGAACGTCCGCTGCCTTGGCTACCGGGCTGGACCTGCCATTTCACACCGGGACATTCTCCCGGCCATGTCTCGTTTTTCCGGTCCGACGGAAAAGTCCTGCTCGCCGGAGACGCCGTCACGACCATGAATTTGGATAGCCTGGTAGACACAGTCCTGCAGCGACAGCAAGTATGCAGGCCGCCGGCGCCCGCGACGATTGACTGGAAACGAGCCCATGATTCGGTCAGGAGCTTAGCTTCGCTGAGGCCCCGACTGCTTTGCGCCGGTCACGGCAGGCCTATGTCGGATGCTGCTGAAGACTTGCGAACGCTTGCCGCTCATTTCCCAATTCCTGCGCACGGCCGTTATGTGAACGAACCCGCGATCGCCGACGAGCACGGAGTGGTGTATCTGCCTCCAGCGCCGTTTGATATCGTGCCGCAAATTCTGGCGATCGGCGCTTTGTCGGGTATTGCAGCGGTAGCACTGAGAAAACGATACAGCAAAAAGTCTTAGATCTTGCTGCTGCCGGGCGCTTTGGCGCGCTGTGCGCAAGCCCTCGCAGGTGTCGTCACGCCGACCGAGTCGACTGGTTTCGTAGGCGTCAGCGCCAGAATTCGGTGAGCTGCCCGGCAAGGGCTCTGCCTTGGTCGTAACCGGCTCTGGCGGCGGGCGGACGCGTCGACGGATCCATCACATTGACCCCGAATGCGTTGCGCGAGTTGCTATCCGGGAAGATCGTCTCGACTTTGCTGCCGCGTGCGCGTAGTTCGTCGGCCTGTGCCGCAAGATGGATGCCCCACTCCAGCGGCGCCCGTGATCTGCCGCCGAATGGTGACAGCACCAGCACCCGCCCGTATCCGGCTGCCAGATCGGCATTCTCGCTGGCTCGGTAGCCGCCGTCGATGTATCGCTTGTCGCCGATACCGTAGGGAGGGACACCGAAGCCATTGGCACAACTGGCGGCGACGGCGTCCACCAGGTCGACCCCGCTGTGGCGGTCGAACACGACCGGTTCACCGGTATGGGCATCGACAGCCACGATGAGCACCCGTCGTTGCGGCCAGCGCTGACTGGGCAGCCGGGCGGCGACTGTGGCGCGCCACTGCGTTTGCGCGGAGCTGTCCGGCGCCGCATCCAATTTGAGCGCCGCCGCACCCATTCTGCGGCGCATGTCCACCGCATCCTCAGCGGCGCCGATGATTTCGCTCGTCCTGTCCATATGGTCCGGTGCCGGCCTAGGAACGCGTCCGCGGCCGGATCCGGCTGGACCAGTCCGCGGCTGGGGCGCAGCGGCAAGAATGTTGGCAAGCAGTTCGGCCGGCTGGGCCGCGCTCGTTATCTGGGCCGCGGCCGTCGATCCGGCCGACGTCCCGACGATCAGATCGGCCTCAGTCACATCCAACCCGGCATCAAACAGGCCGGCGATGACGCCGATCTCCCAGGCATTGCCTGCCGATCCGCCACCACCAAGGACCAACGCGCGCTCGCTCATGACCGCCACTCTACGGCTTCCAGCCAAACATCACAAATGGACAAGCTCTTTGTCGACAGGGCACCCTACTTTGCAGAACGTCTCTGATTCAACGTCCGTGCTGCGATCGCAATTTTGGCCTTTTGAATGGGATTGCGGTTGCCAAACCAAATCACTTCGGAGTAGAACCGGTTTAGATAGGCATCGAAGTGTTGGGAATGTGGGGCTGCCCGCACTTTCCCCCGGCCAAGAAGAATCTTCATCACTTCTGTTCCTGCGAATCCTGCGCAGAGGTCGACGCCCATCGGGGTGGAAGGTCCCCTTCTTGCGTGCAAGTCAACGAAGCTCCGATCCACCAGCGCATGCCGATGGGGCAATGAAGGAGCAAGGCCCACCAGAAACTTGATGCCCTTGATGAAATCGCTGTCGGTATCCTGCCAATCGAAGTATTCGTCGAACTTCATTTTTCCCGGCATGAAGTTTAAGAGAGCCGCACCCATGCCGAGCGGACCCGCGGTCACGCAAGGAATTCCTCTTTCGTAACAGGTCTTGAAGACTAAGGCGCGAAGTTTGTACTCAAAGTAATCCAGACTGTCGACGTAGATATCTACGCCTTCCAGAAAGTCGTTCAGGTTTTCCTCGGTTAGACCATTTGGAAATCGCCGAATGCGCAATTGAGGATTGATTTGTAGAACAGTCTCCTCCATTACGTCAAGCTTAGGCCGGTTGATGGTCGACATCATCGCCCCAGGCTGCCGATTGAAATTTTCGAGCCCGAAGGTATCAAATTCCGCCAAATTAAAACCGCCGATTCCAAGGCGCGTCAAGGTAAGGAGATGGCACCCGCCGACTCCTCCTAGCCCCGCGATGGCGGCTGTTTTCCCGCCCAGGGACTTCAGTTCATCGCGTGTGACGAGACCCAACGTTCTCGAGAACGCAATTTCTCGATCGAAGTTTGTCGAGTGCAAAGATTCGCCTGTCATACGTGCCGCGATCTAACCCGCATAGGCGGCTAGTTCATTTGACTGTATCTCGAGTTCACCATGCACCGGCAGCACTGCCAGCGGTAATCCTCCCCGCATCAGAGTAATCTGAGCCAATACACGTTCACCACGGCGGATTCGAAGGGCCGTCATCGACAACCGCATCTCGAAAATACTTCCTAATGCGGCGTTTACAGCCGACTCAGGCAAATCCGGCGCCGTGATGTCGAGTACTCCGGTGCTCCCGGAGGCACAAACCATAAAGTGGTCTCCCGCCTCATTGCGGATCTTTAGACGGAATTCGATGGGCTCTTCGGGTGCGTGTCCGTTGGCGAAGGTTGCACAGACATAAACGTATTGGCCGTCGCTGCCGTAGCGCAACTCCTGGAGGAGCGATCGCTGGCTGTGCATCGCACCGGATCGAGGGTCCATTCGATAGCGGCCTGCGCCGCTCCACTCCAGCCGGGACGTGATTTCGCCGTCAATAACCGGTTGAATCAGACCGCTGGGGCTCTCGTGGAGAGCCGGCTCGCCACCTTTCAGAAAAGTCTTCGCCAATTCGCGAGGTGGCTCCAGCCCCAGTAGGCGGTAGACATTCGTGAGGTGCTGCCGATAAAGTTTGTCGAACTCTTTCTTATTAGCAGAGAAGTGTTCCGGACCGTACCACCAGCACCAATCACTTCCCTCGGCAATGAGCAATTCTTCCCAGGCGGTGCGCTTTGCATCCTCCGAGAGTCTGTTGCCTTCCGGCGATGAGACGACAGCATCAAAGGTGCGGCGGGCGGCGAGCAGATGCTCCCACGCCAAATTATCTTCAGAATCGCCAATCCAAACATCGAACGTGCCGTCGATCCATGAGCCGGGGAACACATGCGAAATCTCAGTTGCCGCCATCGCATCCAAAGCCTCGCTCATGGTCGCGGCTGAGATCTCCGAGTCGGCGGCGATCCTGCTATAAAGCTCTCGAAGAAACGGCCGCCCGTTCTCGGCATAATACTCCCAAGCGTTCTCACCATCCAGGATCACAGGGACTAACGCATCCCTTCCTTCGGCAAGCGCTTCGCTACAGTTGGCGCGAATCTCGTTCAGAAAGTGCTCGGCCGCTTCAGCGGCGTCCATGCGCGCATACACAAAACCGATCAGATCGCTCAGGCGGTGGTCGCGGAAGACGATGCGAATCTCATCCCCGTTACGCCGCCATACATACGGCTGATAGGTCAACGCGGGCGTGGCGGGCTCTCCCAGGGTTTGCGCCAGCACTTGATTATCCGAGGCGATCCAGTGGAACCCGCTCCGGGCTGCAATGGCCAGCGCGTCGTCCGAGACTGTGCCTTCCGACGGCCAAACACCGCGCGGCGTCTGATTGAATGTCTTCTTGGCGTGGGCTCGCGCACGCTCCAACTGCTCGCGCGCATCGCGTGGATAGCAGAACTGAGTCGGCAGGGGGACGTAGGGATGAGAAACAGCAGCGATATTCGAATCGCACAGCAGTGGCAGAATGGGGTGATAAAACGGCGTCGTACTAAGCTCGATCTGGCCGCGCGAGGCAGCAGCTCGATACGCCGGGATAACGCTTTGCACGTACTTCAGTTGCTTGCGGCCCAGCATCTCGACATCCGCCCTGTCGAAGCCTCTGCCTTTCGCCACTAGGGCGGCAACATCGGCATCGTTTTTTAGATGCTCCTCATCGATCCACGCCAGCTGCGACAACACTTGTAAGTCGCGGATCATCTGAGTATCGAACGCACTTACTGCGAACGCCGGATTATTCTGGCACCGCTGCATAACTGTCCATAGTTCGGCATAGCGGGGATAGCGGCGAATTTGCCGGTCTTCGTTGGCTTGGAAGAAATACCGCAGCGCAAACCGCTTTTCGGCGACGCTCAGCTCCTCAGCCGGCTTTAAACTGATCGTCAAAAACGGGTCTGACGCCTCTCCCGCAGCGTAGTCCTGAATTTGCTCAACTAGGCAAGGCACTAGGTTGAACGTTTGGTGAATGGTCGGAAACTCATCCAGTATTTTAACCATCCCGAAATAGTCTTTGAGAGAGTGCAAACGCACCCAAGGCAGATGATACTGACCGGTGACAAGGTCCTTATAGAACGGTTGGTGCAAGTGCCAAAGGAAGCAAAGATGGATGCGTGGCATGGGATTACTGCATTCTTTTAGATTGTTTTGGCCGTTTTGTATTTCATGTGTCTGCTTAGCATAGCTCTGCGAAGCCGGTGATTCACAATAGGGAGAACTCGCCCTTCCCATAATGAGCCAGACCGTCGCCCGCAGGAAACCAGCGCTTGCCTTGATCAGCTCCCGGTTGGTGGCGTTCTTGGCCGTCCTTGGCCCCGGGTTTGTAACCGCGAACGTCGATAACGACCCTGGCGGCATTTTGACTTACTCCCAGGCGGGAGCCCAGTTTGGCTATCAGATGCTTTGGACGCTGATCCCCACCACCATCGCCCTCATCGTCGTTCAAGAAATGGCCGCGCGCATGGGTGCGGTCACCGGCAAAGGTCTCTCGGATCTCATTCGGGAGGAATTCGGACTACGAGCGACGTTCTTCACCATGATTGTCCTCGGACTGGCCGATTTCGGCAATATCGTGGCAGAATTTGCGGGTCTCGCCTCCGGGATGGGCATCTTCGGCATATCGAAATACCTGGTCGTTCCGGCCGGCGCGGCGCTGGTCTGGACATTGATCGTTCGGGGACGCTATCGCCCCGTTGAGCGCATTTTGATCTTTGCTTCACTGGTCTATTTTGCCTATCCTGTATCGGCGTTTCTTGCTAAGCCGAATTGGGACTTAGCGCTAAAACAAACGTTCGTCCCGACTTTTAGCGCCGATCCGGCCTATCTGACCATGGTGGTCGGCCTGATCGGCACCACCATTACGCCTTGGATGCAGTTTTACCTGCAAGCGGCCGTCGTCGAAAAAGGCGTAGATAAACGGCACTATGCTTTGTGCCGCCTGGATGTAATTACCGGCTGTATCGTTACTGACGTTATCGCGTTTTTTATCGTGGTCGCTTGCGGCGCGACGATCTATCATTCAAATCATCCGCAAATCACTGACGTCGGTCAGGCTGCCCGGGCGCTGGCGCCATTTGCCGGGAAATTCGCTGCCTTAATGTTTGCCATTGGTCTGGTGAACGCTTCGCTGCTCTCTGCCGCAATCCTCCCGCTGGCTACCTCGTACAACATCTGCGAGGGGCTGGGCTTTGAATCCGGCGTCGACAAACGCTTTAGCGAGGCGCCCATCTTCTACTGGCTCTATACGCTGCTCATTGGGGGCGGGGCCGCGGTTGTACTCCTTCCCGGCTTGCCCCTGCTCAAATTCATCCTGTTGTCTCAGGTGGCCAATGGCGTCCTCTTGCCGTTCGTCCTGATTTATATGCTGATCCTAGTCAATCGGCCCCGGCTCATGGGCGACTTTAAGAACAGAGTATGGCAGAATGCCATCGCCTGGGGGACCGCCGTGACCATGATCGTCTTGACGATTGGCTTGATATACACCTCGGTTTAATCGGGAAGGCGTTATGCGGATCCCTGACGTACACTGACAACAGTACGCAACATGTGTGGCATTGCCGGGTATGTGTCCGTAACTGCGTCCGCCCAACCGGAATCCGTGCTAAGACGGATGACCGATGCGATTGCTCATCGCGGGCCGGACGATAGTGGCTATTATCATGACGATTTTGCGCACCTGGGCCATCGCCGGCTGAGCATCATTGACGTTGCTGCCGGGCACCAGCCCATGACCAGCGAATCCGGAGCGCTCTGGATCGTTTATAACGGCGAGATCTTCAACCACGCTTCGCTCAGGCCCGCTCTCGAGAGTGCCGGTCACCACTACCAAACTCGCTGCGACACCGAAACCATCCTTCACGCGTATGAGGAGTACGGGCTGGAATCGATCAGCCGGTTTCGCGGAATGTTCGCGTACGCAATTTGGGACCGGGTTCAACGAAAACTCGTAGCCGTTCGCGACCGCCTGGGAATCAAACCGTTTTATTACTTCTGGAACGGCCGCGTATTTGTCTTCGGTTCGGAAATCAAGGCCGTCCTTGCCCATCCGGATGTGACCGCGGAACTTGAAGAGGATGTCCTGCCCGAGTATCTCGGCTTCGGATACGTCAGCGAATCCAGGACCTTATTCCGCGGCATTCGCAAATTGATGCCCGGCCATCACCTGACGCTGGACCTTACGGCTGACCGGCCCGAGCCGCGCATCGGTCAGTATTGGGATGCGCCTGTCGCCAAACCGGATCATCGGCTGTCGGAACGGGACTTCATCGCGGAGACGCGCCGCCGTTTGGAAGAAACCGTTGAAATGCGCCTGATGAGCGACGTTCCACTCGGGATGTTTCTCAGCGGCGGCGTAGATTCCAGCGCGATCGCAGCCATTACGCGCCGGCTGACGAGCGGGCCGGTCAAAACCTTCTCAGTCGGCTACGCTGAGCGCCAGTACAGCGAACTCGGCTATGCAGCCCAGGTAGCGAAGGCGATCGGCACGGAGCACCACTCGGTCGAAGTCGGCATTGACGATTTCTTCAACGCCCTGCCGCAGTTGATCTGGCATGAAGACGAGCCGATAACCTGGCCGTCCAGTGTGTCGCTCTATTTCGTATCCAAACTGGCGGCATCTCAGGTGAAAGTGGTGCTGACCGGTGAAGGCAGCGATGAACTCTTTGGTGGCTACGAACGCTATCGCTGGAACCTCATCAACTCGCGTGCGGCGTCGGCTTACGGCATAATTCCCAGCTTCTTGAGGAGCGCTGTCAGCAAACAGCTTCAAAGCAGTAGCCTGCTCGGCGCATCGGTAAGGCGCAAATTGCGGCATACCTTCTTGGGCCGCGATGTGTCCGTCGAATCGCTCTTTCTGGACAATTTTTATTGCGCCTTCTCGCGTCACGAACAAAAATCGCTGCTCGATGCTCCGCCGTCCGAGGTGTATCGCAACTATCTTGCCTACTGGCAAAAACGGGAAGGCAGCAGCATGCTCTCTCGCATGCTCTACGCCGACCAGAAGACCTATTTAGTCGAGCTGTTGATGAAACAGGACCAGATGAGCATGGCGTGCTCGATTGAAAGCCGCGTGCCGCTGCTCGATCACACGCTGGTTGAATTCACGACGACGATTCCCGACCGCTTGAAGATCCGTGGCAAAACGCAGAAGTATATCTTCAAACGAGCGGTCGAAGACCTGCTTCCGCGCGACATTGTCTATCGCAAGAAGATGGGTTTCCCAACGCCGGTCCGGCAATGGTTGCTGGACGGCCGCGCCGCTCCCCTGTATGCAGCACTGCGCGATCGCAAGGGGTTTCTTGCATCCATCGTAAATGGGCCAGCCCTCGACGATCTGATCGTCCGCCATCAAGCGGGCAGGGAAGATGCCACCGACAGACTTTGGCGTCTGCTGAATCTTCAGCTTTGGGGCGACTTGTTTCTGACGGGTCGCCGCGATCGCTGGTGGAACGGCGTCATCCCGGCACGCTCGCCTGAGCCCATGCTTTCGCAACCATGAAGATCCTTTGGGTGAAGTCGGATTTTTTGCATCCGACCAACCGTGGCGGTCAGATCAGGACGCTTGAGATGCTGAAGTGCCTGCACCGTAAGCACGAAGTCCATTTCATCGCGTTCGACGATGGAAAAAATCCTGAAGGCTTCAGGCGATCTTCCGAATATTGTTCGCGCGCCTATTCTGTGCCCCATTCTGTGCCGCCGCGGCGGTCGCTCCGCTTTGCCGGCCAATTAGTCCAAGGTTTAGTCTCACGTTTGCCGGTTTCCGTTCAGCGTTACACTTCTGGCCGTATGAAGCGTCAGATCGAGCGGCTTTTGGAACACGATCGATTCGACAGCCTGGTCTGCGATTTCTTGTTTCCGGCAATGAATATCCCCGACCTCAGCCGTTCTGTCCTCTTCCAGCACAATGTAGAGTCCATCATCTGGCGTCGCCATGTAGAGCAAGCGAGCGGTTCGGCAAAGCGCGCCTACTTCCGCCTACAGGCGCGTCGCATGGAGATCTTAGAACGCGCCGTATGCAGGCAGGCTGGCCATGTCATAGCGGTTTCCGACATCGATCGTGAGACCATGCGAGAGCTGTTTGGCGTGGAACACACCACCGCCGTTTCGACTGGCGTAGATGTGCAGTTCTTCGCGCCTCCTCCCGTCGCCGAGGTAAAAGCCGATCTCGTTTTTGTCGGATCCATGGACTGGATGCCGAACATCGACGCCATGACCTATTTCGCGAACGATATCCTGCCGCTGATTCGCAAAGAACGGCCCAATTGCCGCATTGCGATTGCGGGACGCAAACCAACTCCTTCGATAGAGGACCTGGCACGCCGCGATCCTAACATCATCGTGACCGGAACGGTGCCGGACGTCCGCCCCTACTTGTGGGGCAGCACCATTTGCATTGTGCCATTGCGTGTTGGTGGTGGAACTCGACTGAAAATTTTTGAGGCCATGGCTGCCCAGGTGCCCGTCGTGTCGACTTCTATCGGCGCGGAAGGCCTGCCCGTCGAAGATGGCGCGCATATCTTGCTGGCAGATTCACCCGAACTCTTTGCTGAAAAATGTCTGCAACTTCTCGGCGCCGAGGATCAGCGAAAGCAGCTTGCCGACCGCGCCCGAGACTTAGTAACCGCCCGCTTCTCGTGGGAAGCCGTTACGCGAGACTTCGAAAATGTCTTAATCAACGGCCCGCGCCCAAATCCCGTTGGGGCCTGAACTTTGAACATCCGGCAACCAGCTCGCCTCGCCAGAACCCCGACCGTTAGGGAGGGTTAGT
>JBARMQ010000223.1:0-40699 GCA_049802535.1 Bryobacteraceae bacterium
CTGTACAAGCGACGGTGGATCATATGCGGCAGCAAATGCAGGCGAGTGGTATGAGTCTGCGACAAGACATATCTGCGGCAATTACCAGGATGGCCGTGCATATGGAAGCCGCCAACCGTGCCATGCAAGCGAACAATCCTGTTAGCGCTCAAAAGTTTATGGATTCCGCTGAGAAGGACGTTGACACATTGGAGACGTTCACAGGCAAATGACATTTGAGGAGATGAACAATTTATGAACAGAAGCTGTTTAGCGCTCGTGCTGGCCGGTGCTTGCGCGGGTCTCTCTCTCGCGCAACAAACACCAGCGGTGCAGAAGCGAAGAGTAGCGGTGATGAGTTTCGGGTACGGGACGGTGCGATCCAGTGTACAAACCATATTCGGCGTTGATTCCGATGTGGGTAAGGGCATCTCCGATATGGTGATCGATCAACTTTTAAAGGACGGGACCTATCGTGTGATCGAGCGCGAAATGATCGACAAGCTGATTCAGGAACAGAACTTCTCAAACTCAGACCGGGCCGATGCTTCAACTGCGGCTAAAATCGGCAGGCTCTTGGGAGTTGACACGATGATTGTGGGGGATGTCACTCAATTTGGCCGAGACGACCACAATACTTCTGCCGGCGGCGCACTTGGCGGTTGGGATAAATATGGGATTGGCAGGTTGGGCATGAAGAAAGCCAAGGCAGTTGTGGCCGTCACTGCCCGCATGATCGATGTCAATACCGGGGAAGTGTTCGTATCCGAGAGCGGCCGTGGGACCAGCCAGCGGTCGGGTACCAGTATGCTCGGCGGCGGCGCCGGTGAAGGGGGCGGAGGCGGAGGCGGCATGAGCATGGGCAGCTCAAATTTCGCGCAGACCATTCTTGGTGAAGCGGTGACAGAAGCCGTATCCAAACTATGCACCGCTCTCGATCAAGATTCTTCCAAGTTTCCCGCTTACGTGGCGCCAGCGGTTCATGTCAAAGGTGAGGTCGCCGATTTCACCGATGGCGTCATGGTCGTAAACATCGGCTTAAAGGACGGCGTGAAAGTCGGCGATCATCTGGCCGTGAGCCGCACGATCCGCACCATCAAAGACCCCACAACGGGCAAAGTTTTGCGCAGCATCGATCAGAAATTGGGCGAATTTACCGTGACGAGTGTCGACGCGAATTCCGCCATGGGCAGCTTTTCGGGCACAGCGACTCCTAAGGTGGCCGACACGGTCAAATCGATAGGCGACTAAATACGCCCAACGGCGTGGTTCGGATTCTCGATTTCTACGTCGTATTTGTCGTGTTGTAACTATGACCGAACGGCTGATAGGGGAGCATCCCGTGTTCGATCGCGTATCGCGTTAACTCGGCAGTCGATCGCATGCCCAGCGTTTCCATGATGGCCGCCTTATGATATTCGACGGTCTTCACCGAGATATCCAGCACCGCCGCTATTTCCTTCGCAGCCTTGCCCTCGGCTACCAGTTGGAGAACTTCGCGCTGCCGCCCCGTCAATCCGCTGTTGAATAAATCGCTGGGATTCTCGAAAGAATTAAGGTCGACTTCAAAGCCTCTACGTAACGAAGGACTGACATAAAACCGTCCCGCCATCGCTTCGTTTAAAGCGATGACCAACTCATCCACCGCAGACTGCTTTACAACATAACCGCGAGCACCGCTTCTAAATGCGAATTGAACATATTCGCGATCGGTTCGTTGAGTAACAAAAACCATTCGTGCAAGCGGCGCGACGTTGCGCACGCGCCGTGCCGCTTCCACGCCATTCAGCAATGGCATCCCTATGTCGATCAGAACAAGATCCGGCTGCAGGTGTTCCGCTTGGTTGACTAGCGAAACTCCATCGTATGCAGTCCCCACCACCTCGAAATCGTTCGCGAGCACAGTTCTCAATCCTTCTACGATTAAGGGGTGATCGTCAGCGATAAGGACGCGGGGCTTCGGTCTTAACATTATTCCGTCCCTTTTGGCCCCTAACGCAAATCAATTGCGCGGAAACCATACTTATTATCGCAATTTTCTTAAAACCACGCGAGAAATGCCTTAAGTAACTGCGCGGTGTTTACCAACCGGCGGCCATAATTGCGTGACGAACTGCTCGGTGCGCTTCGTCAATGTGATGAACGGCGCGATCGCGAAGCCCCCTCGCGAAGACATTGTCTTCATGTTCGGCAACGTTTCGGCGAGCCATGTCAAGAGCCTCGAGCGAACGATGGAATCGATCCCGCGGGCGCCAACCCTGTTCGATCCTTGGATGATCCTGGAGATCTTTTCCGTCGTCGATGGAAGCCTGCCGTATCTCATGAATAGCGGCGTCAATCTCGCGAATCGCGAAGCCTTGATCGCGCGCAACCCGACCGCTGTTAGAGCCCTCTAGCAGGGCTCGGGCCCAACGCAGGTCGGCAAGAGCGTGCAAGTACCCCGGGTGACGTCCAGGTACGTCGGCAGGAACATTTGGGGTCAAAAAAAGAGCGGCTGCGAGCACAGTAGCAGCCGTTTTCCAGAAATGTCTCATTTGGTAAAAATCCCTCCACCCCCTGTATAAACCGGGTGCTGCTCGGCGAACGGATATTTAACGCAGACTTAATGCATTGCCACTAGTTACTTGACTAACTGCTGGATGCTTTCCAGCTCTTTTCCCGCTTCGGCCCATTTTCCTTGCGCATTGAGTTCGCGATAGCGCCGCAGGTGGTCGCGAATTTGCTCAAGTGTTCGCACAGCATTGGAATCAGGGACGGAACCAGCAACTTGCGTCGAGGAAACGGGTTGCTCTCCGGCTGCGCCATTGGCATTGGTGGTGGTGGTCTGCTGCACTCCAGCACCGCTGCCTCCCACATCACTGATCAATTGGGTCAAGGCCAGCTCGTACGTGTCAGCGTAAGCAAGATGATTACCCATCGCCAGGGCGACCTTCTTCAACTGCGGCATACTCGCCTGTGAAGCCTGTATGTAGATGGTGTCGACATACAGGAAACTGTTTTCGATCGGGAGCACCAGAGTCTGTCCGTGGATCACCTGCGATCCTTGCTGGTTCCAAAGCGTCAAGTCCTTGGAAATGTTTTGATCTTGATTGATGCGAGCTTCAATCTGCATCGGTCCGTAAATAATGTTCTGCTTGGAAAGCTGCTCGAACACGAGTTCGCCGAGATGGCTGCCATCACAACGGGCCGACATAAAGCCGATCAGGTTGTCTTTGTTAGCAGGCGTAAATGGCGTAATCAACAGAAATTCAGGCTTCTCTTCGCCGGGAAGAGTCGCCACAACATAGGTGGGTGTAATCGTCGAGGCGGCCGAATCGCCTTGCTTTGTGCTCGTCTTGGCAATGTCCCACAAATCGGCGCGATTATAGAAAGTCTCCGGATCGCGCATATGAAAACTGCGGTAAATTTCGGCCTGCGCCGAAAACAACATTTCGGGATACCGCGCATGTTCGCGTAAGTCGGCCGGCATCTGCGACTCCTTCTTGAACAAATCGGGGAACAGCCGCCAATAGGCCTGGATCAAGACGTCGTTCTCGTCAAAGACATACATGTTGGTCTCGCCGGTGTATGCGTCGACGGTCGCCTTGACTGAATTGCGAATGTAATTGAAATCGGCGCCCGTGCCGGTTTCAAGCAATCGCGAATACGGATGCGCATCGGACATCATGTAGCCATCCATGATCCACACGAGGCGTCCACTATCAGTCAACACCAGATAAGGATCGCTATCCCAGGTAATAAATCCCGCCAGCGTCGATACTCTCTCGAGTATGGCGCGGCGGATCATTGCCCGGCTGCGCTGGGTCAAATAGCCCGTGACGAGCGTGTTGAAATCACTGTAATTCACTGCTGTGGCCAATCGCATGAAAGGCGATGCAATCGAATATCCGCCGGTTCCGCTGTAGCGAGTATGCTTCGTCTCCCCGCCGGACGGATAATTGAATTCCGGCTGATTTGTGTCGACGTACACAGGCTCGTGCGCGACCTCCCCGTAATAGATTTCGGGCCGAGTCAGTTTAAGGCTGGGAGTCGTGATCACGGGTGGCGCGTCCTTAACGAACAGCACAGGTAATCCGTCCGGCGTGATCTGGTTGGCCTCCGCCATCACGATCCCATAGCCGTGGGTGTATTCGAGATGGGTATTGATCCATCGGTTCTGCGCCTCACCCAATTGACTAATTTGTAATTCACGCGCCGAAATCAAGACCTGCCGCAGGTTGCCATCGATTTGATACCGATCCACATCAGAATCAATGTAGGTATACGGTCGCAGCGGTTGGATTTGCGAGATTGTGGCTAGAAAGGCGTGCCAATCCCATAGCCTTACATTGTCCAGGAGAGGCTTATCTTTTTGATAATCGATCGCAATCTCGGATCGCGCTTCGAGTGTGGTCTCCTTCACTTTATGGTTCAGGCCAAATGCCGAACGAGTCGCCTCGATGTGGTTCAAAATGTATGGCCGCTCGACCGTCAGCTCATTTGGCCGGACATACACGGCCGTGATCAGCGAAGGAATCAGGTAGCGAACGGGAAGCAGCAGCAACAATGCCAGCGCCCATTTCCCGCGCCGCATCAAGACAAGGATAGCTGCCAGGATCGCGCCGCCAATCATCATCCATTGCAAAGGCAACACGATATGATCGGCTACCCAATCAACTCCCACGAGATACGTGCCGTGATCGCTGGTGAGCAAGCCGTAGCGGCTGAAATAGAATTCGAAAGCCATGCCCAAAAGCAGCAGCGCGATGCCAATGCGCCCGAAGGAAGCCTCGAATATTTTGTTCCACCTGAGGTCAGCATCTAAACTGAACCGGCCTTCCGAATACGCATTTGGCAAACGCCGGATAACCTCTAGAATTTGCGACGACAGCCAGAAAATCAGGAGCGAGACGAATGCTCCTGTGAGCACCACACGCAGCAGCAGATTGTAAAAAGGCAATCCAAAGAAGTAAAACTCGAGCGGCTTGCCAAAGATCGGATCAATGTAGGTATTGCTGACCGGCAGACGCAAGCCGCCGAAATAACGAACCACAGTCCAGCTATCAATGGTCAGATTGGCCACGATGATCGCGACAATGGCTAGCGCCAGAAGGGCGACTCGCGAAATCATACGCTTGGTTGCGCGGGGCGTAACAGGACCTGCACCGTCGTCCCGGATACCCAATTTAAAGGCAGTCCAAAAGGCGGCGAACAATAAGATCGCCGCGAGTAAAAAGGGAACTGTGCCGTACAAAAGAAGGTTTAACCAAGTGTCCAGCTGGTGCATTTCCGACCACCAGCCATAGTCCACAAAGGTTGAAGCGATGTAGTGCGAGCCGAACAGCAGGAGTATCAGCAGCACGACAGCGGCGATCGGCCACCCCATGCGCTTGCGCTCACCCTCGCCGATGTAATGTTCCGCCATGTCCAACTGAATCTTACATTGCGGCAG
The DNA here is from genome assembly GCA_049802535.1 of Bryobacteraceae bacterium. GTDB lineage: Bacteria > Acidobacteriota > Terriglobia > Bryobacterales > Bryobacteraceae > Bog-105. The sequence continues at coordinate 5,411 of JBARMQ010000223.1, forward strand.
CTCAGGCGCTTCTAAAAACGCGGGCAAGACGGGCACGGGATCGAGAGTGCCACCCGATGAACTAGCGAGTTCCTCTCTTGTGTGGTGGCACGCAGCCGTGCCCTTTGCGCTACTAAAGCGGTTTGATTTTGATGTTGCGGAACCACGCTTCGTCGTCGTGGTTTTGAAGACTAATCGGCGTGTTGGCCTTCGGTTGATCGGCGAGCAAATGAAACACCGGCGAGCCCACGCCCCATCGCTTGCCTAGCGTATGCTTTAGCAAATCGTCATCTAACGTCACATCAACGGTTTTGACGCCATTCAACCAATGCTCGATATGCCGGCCACGAACGACCAGGCGGGAATGGTTAAAGTCGCCGACAGACCGCGTCAGGTCGTATGACGGCGGCACAATTCCGTAAAGTGCCGAGCTTTGGTAGAGTGGCCCGCGCTTAGCATCCGGATGATGGGCATTGTCGATCATCTGATACTCAAAGCCGACAACATAAATCTGCGCATGGCCGGTTGCGCCGATGGCGTTGCGATCGAACAAATGCTGCTTCAGGGCTTCATTCACCCGATCTTCGAAGCGATCCGACTGGGCCCCGGGCGTCAACACTGGCAGCGCTTGGATTTTATACTTTACGCCGCTATTGCCGCCGGGCGAGATGCGCCAATCCCACTGCAGTTCGAAGTCTTGATACGTCCCTTGCGAGATCAACTCCTCGGTGATCCGAGGGTGGGCCGTCGCCTTCAAACAGGCGTCGTCAATCGTCCAGGCATCGCCGGGCGGGCTGAGCAGATGCGGATCCCGCCAATGGTTGAAGCTGTGGCCATCGAAAAGGAGGATCCAGCCGGCTGCCTTTTCGGCGGGTGTCAGGGTGTTGTACTCAGGGGCTCCGGCGCGCACTACGCATGCAAGCGCGGTAGCAAGAACAATCAATCTGGCGTGTGGCAAGAAACATTCTACGCCTTTTTAGTCAAGTTGATTGGCAGCAGTAGCTTACGGCGAAATTACCAATTGAATTAGGCTGATTTAGCCCCGGCGGGCAGGCGCCCAACGGAGGCGACGGCGGCGGCCATAATCCGGGACAGCGGGAGGATCTGTTCGGCGGCGCCGAGGTCGATGGCGGCTTTGGGCATGCCGAAGACGACGGAAGACGCTTCGTCCTGGGCGATCGTGCGGCCGTCGGCATTCCGGATGCGAAGGAGCCCTTCCGCCCCGTCGGCTCCCATGCCTGTCAATATGATCGCCGCTATGTTATCTGACTTACACTCAGCCACGGATCGGAACAGGATGTCAACAGAGGGCCGCTGGTAACAAACACGTGGTCCGGAACGGACCACTACGCGCCATGGAGAAGAATACTTCGTGACCATCATGTGGAGATCGCCCGGGGCAATCAAGGCTTGGCCAGGACGAATGACGTCGTTGTCCTGGGCTTCCCGGACGTCGATGCGGCAGAGGGAATTGAGGCGGGCTGCGAAGGCGGCAGAGAACCCGGCGGGGATATGCTGCACGATGACGATGGGGGGCGAGTCAGCGGGTAAGGAGGTAAGCAGTTCCTCGATAGCTTGTGTGCCGCCGGTTGAGGCGCCAATCGCGATGAGAGCATCGGGCCGGAGGCCGAAGCGTCCAATCTCCGCCGAGTTTGAATGGAATTCAGCAGCGTCGGGGCGCCTGGCGCGCGCGATGGAAGCGACACGGATTTTGGCAGCGAGAATTTGGGATAGTTCACCGACAGAGTTTGGACCTTGTGGCTTAGCGAGAACGTCAACGGCGCCGCCGCGTAAAGCCTCAATGGCGGTTCGCGAGGCAGCCTGGGTGAGCGAACTGATTACTATGACCGGCATCGGCTGATAGTGCATGACTTTGCCGAGGAAGGTGAGGCCGTCCATCCGGGGCATCTCAATATCGAGCGTCATGACATCCGGCTTTAATTGGAGGAGCAAATCGCGGGCGACAAAGGGGTCGGGCGCGACGCCGACTACCTCCATATCCGGCTGCTGATTGATGACGTCGCGAAATAGGCGGCGAATCAGCGCTGAGTCGTCCACAATGAGGACGCGGATTTTCCGGCCTGCGGTGGATGCGATCATGAACCAGCCTGGAACGCGATTGCGGCAGAGAGAACATGGCGCCCAATTCGGAAATCCGCGCGATAGTAATCAACCAGACGCGGACCGCGGGCCTGATTTGTAATCCACGAGGCAACAGGGGAGTCGAGGTCGAAGATGCCATCATCGACGATCCGGCTTAAAGTCGCACCGCACATAATACTTGCGAGTTCGCGCACGACATCCTCAGTCTTTTGATCGTAGGGACTATCGGCGCCAGAGAACGGGGCTGCTACTTTGTGTGCCGTCTGCCTGGGAACCCGGAGCCAAAAGCTGCCGTCGAGTGCGCCACGGAAATTGAGTTTCACCTCGAGACAAGGCGTGGCGTATTCCGGCGGCGGGTCGGCGAGCGAGTCGATCATTGTGAAGCACATCCGTTCCACAACCTCCTGTACGGACTGTGACAAAGCAAGATCTAAGTTCTGAATTTCCGTTTCAGCTAGCATGGCCGTGTTCCTTTCGCGATAAGTTCCTGTTCGGGGTCTGCCGCGCCGCGCCAATGGACCTTGCCATCGGCCAAATCGAGACGCACGGATCTTGAGAGGGTGCCCCCGACTTCTTCCGCGTCGATCAGGACGCCGGTCGACCATAGGATTTTCTTGCAAGCCGAATAATTGCGCTTCCCGATATTGAAAAGGCCTTGCGGGTCAAGCACCTGAGCTCCGCCAATGACTCGAACGATGAAGCGTTTCTTCTCGGCTCCAGCAGCGTATGCGGCGCTGAACATGGCGGGAATCCCGGTGTCGGCAAACATAAACGGGCGTTTGCTCGCTTTCCGAAGATCAAGGGACGATTCCGGCAACATGAAGTGTAGAAGGCCACCCACGCGCACGATGGGGTCGTAGATTGCGACGGCAATACAGGATCCGAGCGCATAGGTGACGATGACCGATTGAGGGTCTCCCGAAACGTGGCATTCGGCAACTCCGACGATGAGCGTGGGCACGGAGCTAGGCGCCCCGTCCGCTTGCGCCGCCAATTCGCTGAAAAATGGCCGGCCGAACGGGAGTTAACAAGGGATGTGCCCCTGTCAGGGCATCAGAATGGCCGATGAAGAGAAAGCCCCCCGGCTCGAGGTGCGCTGCGAGCGACTCAACGACGCGCCTTTGCGTCGGAGGATCGAAATAGATCATCACATTGCGGCAAGAAATGAGCGGAAATTGGCCACCCAGGGCGATTGGCTCAATCAAATTCAACTTGCGAAACTCGACCTGGCCGCGGTATTCGGGCTTCACGCGGTACAAGCCTTTCGACTCAGCCTCGCCACGCAGAAAATACCGCCGAAGCCAATCCTTGGGGAGCGGCGCGATGCGCTCTTCCGAATAGATAGCCCTCTCGGCGGTTGCGAGTGCTTTACCGGAGATGTCGGTGGCGAGAATGCGGCACGCTTTGGCGGCGGAGGGACCTAGGATTTCGAGCGCGGAGAAAAGAAGGGAATACGGCTCTTCACCAGTCGCCGCAGCGGCGCACCAAAGATAAATTTCGGAACGACGGGCTAGCTTCGGGGCGATATAGCGTTCGAAAAACTCGAAGTGCGCGATCTCGCGAAGGAATGCCGTGTGATTGGTCGAGATGGCGTCAATCAATTCCGTGAGTGAGTTAGAGGTGCGGTCTGCCAGAAGCCGCTCGACATAGGCGTCGCATGAAGCGAGGTTATGTACGCGAACGAGTCTGGCAAGACGGGCGGCAACAAGCTCCTCCTTCCCCGGACGCAAATCGATTCCAGCCTGGTCATAGACCAAGCGGCGAACCGTCTCGAAGGAGCGGGCGGACAATTTTGCTAGCGCTCCCGGCTCAAGAAGCGTTGGCGATGGCATGTGTACGGTCTCCATAAACGGCGTCGACATCGAGAATGAGTCCCACGCGGCCGTCGCCCAAAATGGCTCCGCCCGAGATGCCGCGAACTTTCTTTAGGGCCTCGCCCAGGCTCTTGATCACGACCTCCTGCTTTCCCAACATGTCGTCGACTAAAAGGCAAAACCGGGATGGCCCGCTTTCTGCGACGACTGCAAGACTTGCGGAGGCTTCAAATGAATTGGGAGTAACGCCGAAGACTTTATGAAGCCGGACGACGGGCAGCAGTGAGCCGCGGACAAGGAGCATTTCCGCCTTGCCTTCAACGGTGAACACTTTGTCAGGCGATGGACGGAACATTTCGCGAACAGCGTAGATGGGAACGATATAGCGTTCTTTTCCGACGGAGACGACGAGGCCATCTATAATCGCAAGCGTTAAGGGCAACTTGATGGAGAACGTGGCGCCTTTGCCGGGAGTGGATTGAATCTCGATGCGGCCACGCAGTTTCTGCACGTGGCGGCGGACAACATCCATGCCGACGCCGCGGCCAGAGATGTCAGTTACTTTTTCGGCAGTGGAGAAGCCGGGCTCAAAGATCAGGTTGTAAACTTCAGCGTCGGTGAGCTGCGCATCGGAGGGCACCAAGCCTCTTTCGATAGCTTTGCTCAAGATTCTTGCGCGGTTCAGTCCACGGCCATCATCAGAGAGTTGGACGGTGATGTGACCAGCCTGGTGAAAGGCCTTCAGCGCAATACGGGCGACCGGGTTTTTCCCGTTTGCGGCGCGCTCCGCTGGGGTCTCGATACCGTGATCGGCGGCATTGCGAATCATGTGCATCAATGGGTCGGCCAGTGCTTCGACCAACGTGCGATCGAGTTCGGTATCTTCGCCTGACAGTTCCAGTTCGACCTTTTTGCCGGATTTACGAGTGAGGTCGCGAATCAAGCGAACGGAACGCCGAAAGAGCTGCCCAACCGGGACCATACGCATGGACATGGCAGTCTTCTGAACGTCGGCCGTGATGCGGGACAAGTGCGAGAGATTGCGTTGTAACAGCGGATTGGCGGCGTTAACGAGAAATTCATTGTGGCGAAGAATGGATTGCGAGATGAGCAGTTCGCCCACCATGTCAACCAGGAAGTCGAGCTTGGCGGTATCGATCTTGATAAAACGCGCGGCTTCGATATCAGCGTTCCGCTCGGACGGGGGCGCTTTTTTCCCCGGCTCAACCGTAACCGCTTCCGAGGGCTCGCATGCAAGTTCGACAGTTGGAACCGGAATTGTCTCGGGAGCCTCGGTCCGCTCGAGGGCGACGGACGGCGCCAACGACTCCTCGCCGGTAACGGCGACTTCCGGAGATGCGGTCATGAGCTCTCGCACGCGCCGAATGAGTTCGCCGCTTTCGCGGGACTGCGAAGGGACTCGACCTTCCAGCCGCGCCTCGACGGCCTCGATTTCTTCCTTAAGATAGTCGGCGCTTTCAAGAATGATGTCGACTACCGGGCCCGAGATCGAGAGCTGTTTGTTACGGGCGAGATCAAGCAACGTTTCAACTTCGTGCGCGACGATTTGGATGGCGGGAAAATCTAAAAATCCCGCTAATCCTTTGATGGTGTGAAAACTGCGAAAAATCGAATCAACGGCGTCGCGATTGGCGACGTCGTTCTCAAGGGCGAGAAGCTGGCCCTCGAGTGAAGAGAGATGATCCCGTGATTCGGAAATGAATTCTGCGACCAACTCGGGATCGGAAGCGAGCGATGTGCTGACGTCCACCTGGGCGGCCGATGTGGTTTCCTGCTGTTCGGGGAGTTCTGAGCCGTGGGCCGGCTGGAGCTCCTGACTTGGGAAGAGCGGGCTTTCCTCAGCGGTGGGGAACGGACTAAACTCGATTTGTTCGGGCTGCTCGAGTACGGCGCGTTTCTCTTCCTCGATGAGCGAAAGGGCGTTCTGAAGCTTCGTAATGCTGTCGAGAATAGGAGTGCTGTCGCCGTCCGGCAGGACATCAGCCAGATTTGCAGTCATTTGCGCGACCTCTGCCAGGTCTTGTTGTGCGGCGGACGCGGAAAGCCATTTCAGTGTTCCGATCCACGAGTCAACAATCTCCGGGTGGATCGAATCGGAGCCGAGCATCACCTGTGCGGCAATGTCGTCCAATGACAATTGAAGCTTTGCTGTTGTTTCAGACAGGCCGGATGAGTCGATCATCTGTTGCTCCGCAAACTGCTGTTTTCCGCGCAAGGCCGAACGTTTGGTTCTCCAAACTTCATTTGTGTAGTTCTTCCAGGCCGCCGATTTCCGAAGCGGTGAGAATCTGTTCGATATCGATGAGAATCTTTACCCGATCCCGCACCTTAGCCATGCCGAGAATGTAACCGAGGTTCTGGCCGGTGCCGAATTCAGGAGTGTTCTCAATTTCCGTGCCGTTCAGAGTTACGACTTCAGACACCGAGTCCACCAACACGCCCATCAGCAGCATCCCTTCTTCGCCGCGAATTTGGACAACGACAATGCAGGTGCGCTGAGTGTATTCGATCTGCGGCATACCAAACTTGGTACGTAAGCAGATGACCGGAATCACTTTGCCGCGCAGGTTTATGACTCCCTTAATGTGCGGTTCCGTTTGCGGGACAAACGTAATATCTTGCAGACCCATGATTTCGCGGACTTGCAAGACGCGTATGCCAAATTCTTCCTGCGCAAGGGAAAAGGTTAAATACTTCCCGGCACGGTCGTGCGCTCTCGGGGCGCGATCGACAACCGCTCGCTCTTTCATTTGGTCTTTGCTCGAATCTGAAATGGCGCCAGCCGATGACATAGATTTTTGATCCGCCTTAGAAATCCTTGAAGGTCTGCGCATGAGCGGCGTCCGAGTCCATCGGTAAGAAGTCCTCGGCGTCGATTAAGCCCGGTCGCGCAAATGCGTAAACAGGTTCGGTCTTTTTGAACTGCTCTGCGCTTGCCGTCGCTTCCTTTGGAAACATTGCTACCGGTTGGGCAGAGAGTAAGGCTTCAGATGCTTTGCTTTTGGCAAAGCCCGCTAATGCCTGAAGGCTGTGAATGCCTCTTTGAATGGAGCGCGCCTGCTCGCTAAGGTCTTCCGACGCGGCGGCACTCTCTTGCGCGCCGGCGGCGGACTGCTGAGTAATCTTGTTGACATGCAGGATGGCCTGTGAGATTTGCGCGATGCCTTGTGCCTGCTGACTGCTCGCTTCTTTGACTTCCCGGAGTAAGTGGCCGACCTGGCCGGCGCCCTCAGTGATGGCTTTGATCACGCTCGCCACCTGATCGAGATTGCGGCTTCCCTTCCGGGTATTCTCAATCGCCTCTTCGATCAGCAGGGCGGTATCTTTGGCGGCGACGGCGGAACGTTGGGCGAGGTTGCGGACTTCATCGGCAACGACGGCAAAGCCCATGCCGGCGTCGCCAGCACGAGCCGCTTCGACGGCCGCATTCAACGCCAGAATGTTGGTCTGGAAAGCGATCTCGTCGATGGTGCGGTTGATTCTGGCGACTTTTTCACTGGATTGCTGAATTGCTTCCATAGAGGCGATCATGTCCTTCAGCGCGATGTTGGAGCGGCCGATTTGGTTGGAGGTGTCGGCCATCATCGAACTTGCGCGAGCGGCATTTTCGGAGTTGCGCAAGGTCATAGCGTTCATTTCTTCCGCCGACGACGAGATCTCTTCGATGGACGCAGCTTGTTGGGACGCGCCGTTTGAAAGGGCGTGGCCCGAGGACGAAACCTGAGAAACAGAGGACGTCAGGCGCCCTGCGTTCTCTTCAAAGGTCGAAACAATCGCCGTCAAATCGCGAGTGATTCTACGTTTCGAATAGAGGCAGAGGAAAACACCGAAGGTAGCGGCTATCCCAAAGACCGACCAGACTGCAATCAGGCTGGATTGCGCGAGGCTTCCGGCGCTCGCGGCAAGCTGAGAGGCGCCCGCTAAGCGGAGGGAACTGCAATGGCGTTCCGCATCCATGGCGGAATCAAACGCTGGCGAAAAACGGGTGTTAAGTGCGTTCAACGCCTCATCCTTTTTGCCTTGGCGGCTCAATTGACCGATTTCGACGGCGGAGGCCGATAGCGTATCGAGCAGGTTTTCAAAGTTGCGGGCTAACGCGCGATCCGAGGATGCCGCAGGCAGTTTGTTGTACTCTGCCTCGGTGCGGCGAACACCCTCGATAGCCGTCGTCACATCGCGCTCGTAAGAACGAGCTTCGTCCGCGTCTTTGGCCGAGGCCGCCAGGACAATCGACTTACGAAGTTCAAAAAGCGGCTGTTCAACGGCCGCAAGCTGGCCGAGAGCCGGGAGTGACGACTGAGCCAGAGAGCCGACGGACGAGGCCAAGCCGGTGATGGCGACAATGGAAACGCCGGCCACTGCGACCGAGATGGTTAGCCACACAGTGGCCAACAAAGTGATGTGATGGGAAATCGTCTTATGTTTCATTTAGATTCGAATCGGCGCGACACAGGGCGAACACCTTCCGCTTGGTAGACGCCAGTCGGCGGAGACGTTCGCCCGCACGAACAAAGCGCATTCCAGCGCGTTCTAAAGAGCTATCGGACGGTCGAACCGAAAACTTGAGGGTTCGGGCAGCAAAGCGCTTGGGATTATGCCGTGAACCCGGCTTCCTTAGACGACACCGATGGCGCGGCCCGCTAGACCTACGGAAAACCAGAGCAGCAACGAGATGGCGGCGGATAACTTCTGAAGGAACGTGTGGCGGCGTTCCCGCTCGAATTGAAAGACGCGTGTCTGAACGGCGAAGTAAAACAGAATTGCCGCAACGAGACACAGCATCTTTAAGCGGAATGCCAGATTGTAATAGCATTTCATCGGTTCGGCGGACAGCAAGAGCAATCCGCTGATCATGCTTACGACAAGGCTTCCTATTAGATAGGGCTGGAGTTCGCGGGCGAGGCACTCGGCAGAAGCGATTTTGATTCCGAGCCCGAAGGAGCGCAGGTTGATGATGAGGATCGCGCCTCCTAAGCAAGCAAGGGCCAGAAGATGCACGATTTCGACTGCCGGGAATGCGTAACTCGATTCCTTCATGAAGACGCCGACCGGGGTAAGCCCTAACCATTCAAATAGGCGCATGATCGTCATAGTTGTTTCTGGAAGTAGCCTATGGCGCGGCCGGCGCCGATGATCGCAGCCCATAGGGTCAACGAAAGAAATCCTGCTAGCCGGGCCCTGAAGGGCGTTACAACACAATCGTTCCAGGTAGCGACGTCGCGATAGACGGTGAAATGGAAGATCAGGGGATTCAGGCCGACGAGCAGGAGCAAGAGCAGCTTGACACGGAATGCTGGATTGGCGTAGGCATCGGCCGCCTCCGCGGCAAAGAGCAGGAAACCGCTAACAAACATGATGGAGAAGCCGATCCAAGTTAGCGGCAGAACCTGGCTCGCGATTTGAGAGACGGGCGTTCGTTTTAGCAGTAACCCCAGGAGGCGAAAATCGAGAAGAGCGACGGTGCCGGCGGCGAGCGTGATTCCCAAGACATGAATAGTCTCAACGATGGGAAATAACCAAATGGAATCGCGGATGGATGTACCCAACCCGGAATGATAAAGCCATTGGCAGAAGTGGTACAGCACTCGCGTATGGGTCAGATTAGCAAGTTTGATAACGCAAAGCTTGCAATTATCAACAGCTATCGGTCAGACTAATGGGTCAATGCAAGCGGCACGGTGCTTAGCCTTCTTGACTTTGGCGGTGCCCCTGCATGGGGGAGCAGAAGCGGGAGTCCAGATTCCAGTCACAGATGCGACGGTCATCGCCAAATGCGGGACCTGTCATGCGCCGGACAGCAGCGGGAACATGCAGTATATCTCTTCGGCGCGCGCGACACCCGATGGATGGGGAGACGCAGTGAAACGAATGATTCGGGCGAACCGAGTAACTTTAACTCCCGCTGAGGCGAGAGCAATCGTGAAGTACCTGAGCAGTGAACACGGGCTTACGCCGGAGGAAGCGAAACCGGTGATGTACTACCCGGAACGCCGGGTACACGACGAAACCGGGATCGCGAGTGAGGGAGTCATCAATGCATGCGCCAAGTGCCATCCGCTGGCGCGGGCGCTTTCGTGGCGCAGATCGCCGGAGGATTGGAAACAGTTCGTTGCGGTGCATGCACCGAGCCTAAAGCCGCGCGCCAACCAGGAAGCAGTCGCATTTCTAACGCAAGCGGCGCCCTTTGACATTTCCGAGTGGACGAAGTGGCATGCGCACAAAAAGCCGGCGATGGCCGGGCGTTGGTTGATCCGTGCGCACGATTTAGGGCACGGCCAGTTTTATGGAGAGATGGACGTGCGGCCGCGAAAGGACGACGGCGAGTTTGAAACAAAAGTGATGCTGAAGTCGGTTAAGGATGGTTCGACTTTGTTTCGGACTGGCCAGATGATCGTGTATGACGGCTACGAATGGCGAGGACGATCGCAAGGCGCGGCTACGGCGGCGGCGGCTCCGGACGATTTGAGAAAAGAGGCACGCGAAACCATGTGGGTTTCCCCGGATGGATCACAGGCCGAAGGGCGGTGGTTTTGGGGGCAATATCAAGAATTTGGATTCGATGTGAAGATGCAGAGGGCATCATCCGGTCCGTCGCTGCTAGCTGTAGATCCAACGGCGCTACAAACAGGAGCACGCGGCAAACAGGTGCGGCTAGTGGGAGACCGCTTCCCGGCCTCGGCCAAAGTTGGAGACTTACACCTTGGTCCGGGCGTGACGGTGGAACGAATTGTTTCGTCGACCGATCGAGAGTTGGTGGCGGAAGTGGATGTTGCGCCCGATGCGGCGATTGGCGAACGAGGGATCGCCTTGGGTTCGTCGACATTTAAAGACACGATGACCATTTACGATCGCGTCGATTATGTGAAGGTGACACCGGAATCATCGATGGCGGCGTACGGCGACCAGGACCACGCGAGAGGCTTCCAACAGTATGAAGCGACCGGCTATCAAAGGGGGCCGGATGGCAGGCTGCATACGGCGGACGATCTACCGCTGGGTCCGGTCGATGTGACATGGTCAATGGAAGTTTTTTACGAAGTGGATGCGAGCAAGCGAGACTTAGTGGGCAACGTTAACTCAACTGGGTTTTTTACACCCGCGGAGAAGAATCCGAACATCAATTCCGATGTTTGGGTGATTGCGACCGCTACGAACGACAGGAATAAAGCTAACAAGCCGCTGGTAGGCAAAGGATACCTGGTCGTGACGGTGCCTACTTATAGTTTCAACGGGCATACCTATGTGAGAGATCTGGACAGATGGATCGAAGAAGGGAGCGACACACGATGAGGAAAATCAATAACGCATTGCTCGCTTTAGTGACAACGGCGGCACTGGCAATCGCGCATCACGGACTGGCGGCCTTCGATCAAACGAAGACCATCACGCTGAAAGGAACTGTTACGGAGTTCCACTTCGTCAATCCCCATTGCGTGGTGGAGTTCGAAGTCAAGGACGATAAAGGGCAGGTGCAGAGCTGGCAAGGCCAAATGACCAGCCCGGCGCATCTGAAGGGATGGACGGCGACTTCGCTCGAGGCGGGAAATGTTGTGACGGTGAGCGGGTATCGCGCCAAGAGCGGGGCCACCTACATGTGGATCACGACGTTGAATTCGTCGAATGGCACAGAGTTGAAACACTTTACGGGAGATTAGAGGCCGTACTATCGAAGGATGGCCAACAAGGTTGAAGAGACTCGCCGCATCGCGAAGGAGTTGCGGCTGCTGTATGGCGGATCGTCGTGGCTTGGCCCATCAATACAAGATTTGATTGGGGATCTGGACGAAGAGCGCGCGCGGGCGCGGCCAATACGGGAATCACATTCGATTTGGGAATTGGTGCTGCATATGGCGGCATGGCTAAAGATCGCGCGCGAGCGCCTTTCGGCAACGAGCGACCGCGATGCGTCAGATGAAGAGAACTGGCCAGCGACGGAAGGCTCTTGGGAGGAGGCGAAGGCAGCTTTGGCGAACGAAGTGACGGCGCTGGAGCAGGCGATCCTCGACTTTCCGGACGAACGACTGGAAGAACGCGCTCCCGCGGGCCAAGTGCAGACGTTCTATATTTTGCTGCACGGTGTCATTCAGCACACGGCGTATCACGGCGGACAAATCGCACTATTGAAGAAGGCCTGAGGGGCAAGATCGGGAAGGCATCATCCGGCAGGATCTAAGCTAGGTGCATGCTTGCGCGGTTCCTTGCGGCCAGCCTGAGTTTACTGGCGATTCTGAGTGCGCCGCTACCGGGTGCGGACGCCAAGCGGCCCAATTCCGATACGGTGCGCACCTGGCAGAGCCGCAAGTATGGAATGTTCATCCATTTCGGTCTCTATTCCTTGCTCGGTGGCGTTTGGAAGGGACGGCAATATTCGGGGAACTATAGCGAGCAGATTCAATCGGACGCGAAAATTCCGGAAGACGAGTACGCGGCGCTGGCACGGCAATTCCGGCCCGACCGATGGGATCCGGACGCGATTGTTCGGCTGGCGCAAGACGCGGGCATGCAATTTATCGTGCTGACGGCCAAGCATCACGACGGATTCAGCCTGTTTGCAACCAAAGCATCAAGCTTCAACGTGGTGAACGCATCTCCGTATGGCAAGGACATAGTGGAGAGCCTGGCGCAGGCGTGTGCCCGGCGCCATATGGCGTTTGGCGTGTACTATTCGACGATCGACTGGCACTTTGGCGACGTTCCCGAACCGCGGAACGATAATGCAATTTCGCCGGCCCACGAAGCATTCAATGTGACTCAGTTGCGCGAATTGGCGACAGGATACGGACCCCTGTCAGAGATCTGGTTTGACATGGGACATCCCACCAAGCTTCAGAGCAAACGCTTTGCCGATACGGTTCACGAGTATCAACCGCAATGTATGGTGAGTGGCCGTGTTTGGAATAGCGAAGGCGACTTCGCGGAGATGGGCGATGACGAGATTCCCGATTTCATTCAGGACGAGCCATGGGAATCGCCAGCGTCTATTTTTCCGGAGACGTGGGGCTACCGGTCGTGGCAAAAACGCACGGACTTGGATCAGAAGATTCAGGAGCATATTGAGCGCCTGGCGATGGTAGTTAGCCGCGGCGGGAATTACATTTTGAACATTGGGCCCAAGGGGGATGGTTCAGTCGTCGATTACGAAGCGGCCGTTCTTCGAGGGACGGGAGCATGGCTGAAGCGAAATGGCGAGGCGATCTATGACGCCGCGCCGCAGCCTTTTCGAAAACTAGATTTTGGTTATGCGACAACGAAGGGCTCACGGCTATACCTGTTTGTCGAGAAATTCCCAAGCGATGGGCAACTGAAGCTTGCGGGCATGGAGAATCATATTCGCAGGGCTTACGTATTGGGCGACACGACGGGAGAGACGTTGGAGTCGCGGACGGATGGCGCGGGCGGCTGGGTGACTGCTCCGGCGCCGAACGGGAAGTTTCTGCCGGTGGTTGTGGTGGAGTTTGACGGCGTCTTAAAAGTACAGCAGCCCGCGACGGCCCCGGGCGCCGATGGCAGCATCGTTCTGACTTCTGAATTGGCGGACCATTTCTATAACAGAAATAACGAGGGCTATTACGATCCTTCAACGGTGCGTAAGCAGCGATGGTATTTTTCTGTCGAACGAGCGGGCGCGTATCGCGTTGAAGTGAGCCACAAGCCGGGGAAATTTGCACGCGTCTTAGACATTACGGTTAATGGGAAAACGTTACGCGCGTTGGTCTATGGAGATGAGAAAGGGCCTGCGACGGCTGGTGTCTTCGAACTTAAGCCATCGCACGACGTGGAGTTGAGTATCTCTCGAGGATCACCAGCGGAACGCGGCGCGCCACTCGACATAGATTTGGATCGGATTTCGCTAATACCGGCGACATTGAAGCAGTAAAGGGATAGAATCTGTTTCGGAGCAATTGAAAACATGAATACGGGAATTGGCCGGCGCGAATTTCTTGCCTTGGCGGCAGCGCCTTTGATGCGCGGGATGCCGACGCCGAAAATCAAAGACGTGTCGGTCATTGCGACGCAGCCAGCCGGTGTGCGGCTGGTGGTGGTGAAGGTACAGACGGATCAGGACGGCCTTTATGGCTACGGCTGTGCGACCTTCACACAACGTGCAGACCTGGTGGTCGACGCAGTGAATCAGTATTTGAAGCCGTTGGTCCTCGGCAGGCCCACCGATGCTATTAGCGACCTGTGGAGCGCGATGTACAACTCATCGTATTGGCGGAACGGGCCGGTGTTGAACAATGCCATCAGCGGGGTCGATCAAGCTCTTTGGGACATCAAAGGGCGGCAAGCGGGCATGCCTGTTTATGAGCTGCTGGGCGGCAAATGCCGGCGCGGCGCGATGATCTATTCGCACGCGGCTGGACGCGAAATCTCGGAGACCATCGATCAGGCCCGCAAGATCATGGCGCAAGGTATCAAGGCGGTTCGGCTGCAGGTGGGCGTGCCGGGATCGGCAGCGTACGGAGCGCCGGGTCAACAGGCGCCCACTGATCCGGGATCGAATGATCCGGTGTTCGATCCGTATGCCTACGTGCGGCGGGCGTTGGCGTTATTTGAAGCCGGCAGAAAAGAATTGGGTGCGGAGATTCAACTGCTGCACGATGTTCATGAGCGGGTGCCGCCGCGGTTGGCGGTGCAGTTTGCGAAAGACCTGGAGCAATACAAGCTGTTTTACATGGAAGACGCGCTGTCGCCGGAGAACATCGATTATTTCCGGGAGATTCGGGCACACTGCACGACCCCGCTCGCGATGGGCGAGCTGTTCAACAATCCGCATGAATGGGACATGCTGATTCGCAATCGGCTGATCGACTATATCCGCGTGCACGTGTCACAAGCGGGCGGCTTGACACCGGCCTTTAAGATCGCCACGATGGCGGCGCCCTTTCAAGTCAGAACGGCATGGCATGGGCCCGGAGATGTTTCGCCGATTGGACATTGCGCCAATGTGACGTTGGACTTGGTTTGCCCAAATTTTGGGATACAAGAGTGGACATTTCCAAACGATCGGATTAAAGAAGTTTTTGACGGCTATCCGGAAGTCAGAGACGGTTATGTCTACGCAAACGAGAAGCCGGGTTGGGGCGTGGAGATCAACATGGCTGCGGCGGCGAAGTATCCGTTCGGTTCGGAGCACGGCGAGCGTAAGAATTTAAACGGCGGTTGGGGAGTTGTGCGGCTGCCGGATGGCACTGTAATTAATCAGTAAATAGGGCGCAAAAACTCGCTATAATCAAACCCATTTCGGAGGTTTGATGCCGACTTCTCTCTACGCTCTTGATTTTGAGGCGATTTTCAATCGGTATCGCGATACGGGCGGACCGCTGCAGGCGTTTCCGTCCCCGGCCGATTGGCGCGACCAATGGATTTATTTCCTGATGGTCGACCGCTTCAATAATTCGCTCGTACCGCCTCGTCATACGCCGTTTGACGATCCTAATTATTACGACTTTCAGGGCGGTAACCTGGCGAGTATTCAGGATCAATTGCCATATATCAAAGCGCTGGGCGCCGGTGCAATCTGGCTCAGCCCGGTGCTGAAGAATGTTCCCTTTCAAGGTGGGACATATCACGGCTATGGAATACATGATTTTCTGCAGGTCGATCCGCGGTACGCGCGAGATCCCGAGAATGCAGATGACGAACTTCGCGCATTAGTCGATGCGGCGCATAATCTGGGCTTGTATGTGATTTTGGACATCGTGCTGAACCACACGGGCGATGTCTTCGCATACGGTTGCGATAGCGGAGAGAGCGACTGTATCGACTCGCAGGGGTCGGAGGCGGATTTTCGGGCGGTGGCGCGTTCGGTTCAATGGCGAGATTCGCTGGGAATTGCAAAACCTGATTGGACCGATGCCGCCAATGTTGTAAATCCGTCGGCTGACGAACTAGTATGGCCGGTAGAGCTGCAACAAAACCAGTGGTTTCGGCGGCAGGGGATGCCTGGACCAGATGATGACACGGTTGGCGATTTTGCTTCGCTGAAACAGTTCCGAACTGACCTGCCCGGTTTGCAGCAGTACTTGATTCGCGCCTATCAATACGTAATTGGCCGCTTTGATATCGACGGCTATCGTATCGATACGCTGCGGTACTTGAAGAACGGATTGCCGCTGCTATTCGGCAACTCCATACGCGAATACGCGATGAGCATCGGTAAGAAAAACTTCTTCACCTTCGGAGAGGTTTTCGTGGGAGATGCCGAAATTGAGATTGCGAACTTTATCGGCCGCACGACAACAGAGGATACAGATATGGTGGGAGTCGATGCTGCATTAGACTATCCGCTCTATTTCTATCTGAAGCCGGTTGTGAAAGGATTTGCGCCGCCTTCCGCGCTTGTGAGCATGTATCAATTGCGGAAGCAGGTGGAAGCAAACGTGCTGAGTTCGCATGGCGATGCCACACGCTATTTCGTGACGTTTCTGGACAATCACGATGTCAAGGAACGCATTCGATACGTTGACCCAATCAATCCGACACAATATGACGATCAGGTGACGCTCGGCCTTGCGTGCTTATACTGTCTGCCCGGTATTCCTTGTCTTTATTACGGCACAGAGCAGGGGCTGCATGGCGTGGGCACGGACCCGGCAGTTCGAGAGGCGTTGTGGAGCGACCCCGGATTCTTGCAGAGCAGCGTCTACTATCAAAACGTCTCGCAGATCGCAGCAGTTCGACGGGAGCATACGGCACTCCGCTATGGCCGTTTCTATTTCAGGCCGATTTCGGGCGATGGAACTAATTTTGGCGTGTCGCCATTCTTGAATGGAACGTTAGCCTTCTCGCGTATCTTGATGGATCAGGAAGTGGTGATTGCAGCGAATACCGACGCGGCGAATGCTTGCACGGCTTACGTGATCGTCGATAACACGCTGAACAATCCAGGCGATGCGCTTCGTATCCTATACAGCAACAAGGCACAGCCGCAGGGTCCAAGCCCGGTCCTGCAATTCGCCGCGGGATCGGTTGTGGTTAATGAGACGGACGGCAGTATTGGAACCGGCCCGCTGAATTGCGTGCAGGTGACGCTTGCACCGCTGGAAGTGCAGATTATCGGTCAATAGCGATTGCTATCGCATCTCGGGATTCGTGTCGCATCTCCGCTATGATGAGGGGATTGACGACGCACATCGCGGCTTTGCGGCCTGCCGCCGAGCGCCGGAAAAAGGTTCGCTCGTGGGCGATTTTCATCGGCACGAACATATTTTCGCTCGTTTGTCTGACTTGGGTGCTTTGGGGAGCGCGGCTCAACGACATTTGGAGCGAGGTCCAGCATATGCACTGGGGCTGGGTCGTCTTGGCGGTATGTACCGACGTGATCGTCTACATGCTGCAGGCGTGGCGATGGGGGCTGCTGCTACGGCCCGTCGAGAAAGTTTCTTACTTAGCGACAGTGCGAGCCATTTATGTCGGCCTGTTTGCCAATGAAGTATTGCCGCTGAGAGCCGGCGAGTTAATTAGGTGTTTCCTACTATCGAGATCCAGTGAGCTTCCCATTTCAGTGACATTTGCATCCGCGTTGATCGAGCGGATCTTCGACGGAGTATGGCTGATGACGTGTTTCTTTTTCACGCTACACATGGGCCAACTGCCGGCGGTGTTGATCAAAGGCGGCTACATTCTCGGCTTCATGATTGTGCTGGCCGGCATCATCCTAGGTTTTGCGATGTATGCCAAGCAGCAGCAGCTGGACGTCTTGTTCGGCATCGCGTGGCCAGGATGGTTTAATACGCTGATCGAGGACCTGCACCTCATTGGGCATTCGCGGTATCTGTATTTCGCATTCTTCGCGAGCGGAGCTTATTTGCTGGCGCAAGTGTTGCCGATCTATGCCTTGGTGAAAGCGAATGACCTGTCGGTGCCGTTAGCGGCTTCGTTCACGATGATGGTGCTGCTCCGATTGAGCGCGGTTGTGCCACAGGCGCCTGGAAACCTGGGATCTTTCCAATGGGTTGCGGCGCACATCCTGATCATGTTCGGACTAAGCGGCCGCCACTCCAGAGATTTTTCGATGATTCTTTGGGCCGTGGTGACGCTGCCGCTGATTGTGATTGGCTTCCTAGCGCTGACGGCCACGGGAATGAAGATGAGTCATCTGCATCGCGAAGCTAAGGCTGCCGCCCGCAAGCCGAAGCACGCTCCCGCGGCGTGACGTTTGGCGGATTTAGAAGACCGGCGGACTTTGCGGAATGGCCTCGCCGTCACAGCGCGGATCGGAGCCGGCGAAATTTACGTTACGCTTGCTGTCGCGCACAACGGCCTCGCCCTGGCCAACAGCATTCGAAATATCGCCCAACAATTTGATGATGTGGCCCCGGCGCGTCAGTTCGTCGCGAACCGATTCAGGAATACGCGATTCCATGCTTACGTCGCAGCCTTCGAATGTGCTTTTGGTGAATCGGGCGGCTTCGAGAGCAGCCTGTACGTTCATGTCGAAATCGACTATGTTTGACACGAACTGGGCGTGGGCTTGGGCCTGGTTCCAACCGCCCATAATGCCAAAGCCAATGTGGATATCGCCCTTTTGCATGAAGGCGGGAATGATGGTGTGCAATGGCCGTTTGTGCCCGGCGAGCGAATTGGGTTTGCCGGGTTCCATCTCGAAGCCAGCGCCGCGATTGTGAAACGAGAAGCCAGCGCCCGGCGCGACCATGCCAGTACCGTAGCCGCCGTAATTGCTCTGTATCAAGGAAACGATATTGCCGTCTTTGTCGATGGTGGACATGTAGATGGTTTCGCTGCCACGCGCGCTTAATTTCTCGCTCAGGTCGGAGGGAACTACCTGGCAAGCAGCGTGATCCATCTGAATGAGTCCGGCACGTTTGACGGCCAAATCTTTCGAGAGCATTTCATCCACCGGGATGGGGCCAAAGCGGGGGTCGCCGACGTAGGTCACCATGTCGGCGTAGGCCAATTTTTTCGCTTCGATCATGACGTGCAACGCGGCAGCGGAGTTGTGACCATAGTCGGCGAGCGGGAAATGCTCCATGATGTTGAGCATGGAGAGCGCGGCGATGCCTTGGCCGTTTGGAGGCAGCTCATATACGGTCCACCCACGATAAGTCGTCGAAATGGGCTCAACCCATTCCGGCTGAAAATCGCGGAAGTCTTCGAGAGTGTGGGCCCCACCCTGCGATTGCAAAAATTTGACCATTGTTTCAGTAAGCGGGCTATCGTAGAACCCATCGCGTCCTTTGGAAGCGACCTCGCGCAACGATTCGCCGAGAGAGGGATTTTTGAACACGTCGCCGACGCCCGGACGCACGCCGCCCGGCATGTACGTGGTCTGATAACCGGGCTGTTTCAGGAAAACAGGGCTAATCCAGGCACGAGCGTTGTATTCGGCCAAAGGGAAGCCATGGTCGGCGTAGAAGATGGCAGACGCCAGAAGTTTGGGGAATGGCATCGTGCCGAAACGCTTGCGCAACGCATCCCAGCCGGCGACGCAGCCGGGAACGGGGATTGCATTTACGCCGATGGGATCGATCTTAGTAATGCCTTTACTCTTCAGATAATCAATGGTGAGGGCCTTGGGAGTCCACCCGCTGGAGTTCAGGCCGTATAACTTACCAGTACGAGCTTCGTAGTAGAGGGCAAAGAGATCGCCGCCCATTCCATTGACATAGGGCTCCGTGACGCCCAGCACGGCATTGGCAGCAATCGCCGCGTCCACGGCATTGCCGCCGGCTTCTAACACTTTTGCACCTGCTTGCGATGCCAAAAACTGTGGCGTGGCGACGATTCCATAGGTGGTGATCACCATGGAACGGCCTTGGTCGCTACCGGTGCGCCGCGTGCGGGCGTCGGTGGTTTGCGAGAATGCGCCAACAGCGAATGCGACGCAGGGGACGAGACGAAGGAAGATTCGTGTCCAGCTCATTTGAAATGCACCTCCCGGAACAGGTTCAAGTCTTGGCGCAACAAGGCGGGTATTTTGTATTAGACCAAAGCGGCGTCACAAGTGCCGTGGCCGTCAGATACGGCCGCGAAACCGATTGATCTCGCGGCGGTCACGCTTGGACGGCTTACCTTGCGGCAAACCTTCTAAATGTTGCATGACTTTTCGCTCTTCGGCGACCTTAAGACGGAGCTCACGGCTACCGTCAGTTTCGCGGTATAGCGTCTGGGCCACGGCGGCGGGGCCGCGCATTTCACTCAGTAGGAGAACCTCGATTTCAAACTCTCCACCTTCGTTCTTCACATGGAGGCGGTCGCCAGGATGCACTTCGCGGGAGGCCTTGGCGGGTTGGTCGTTGGACTTGATTCGGCCGAGCTCACAGGCGTGGGCGGCCAGCGCGCGGGTTTTGAAAAATCGAGCGGCCCACAACCATTTGTCCATGCGCACACGGTCCATAACGCTATTTTCGGCCCTGTTATTCTGGCGGCGTGCAGGAGCCTATTCTGATTGACACCGATACGGCCTCAGACGATGCTGTGGCATTGATCATGGCGTTCCGTCACGCACCCGAGAGAGTGGTTGCGATCACCACTGTCGCGGGAAACGTACCGGTGGAACAAGGAACAAAGAATGCGTTGTATACGGCGGAGCTTTGCGGCGCCGTCACGCCGGTATATCAAGGCGCCGAAAAACCGCTGACGCGACGACTCATCCCGGCGGATTGGTTTCACGGCCGCGACGGATTGGGAGATCACGGCTATCCGCCGCCGCGGCGCACCGCGGAAGAAACACATGCTGTCGAGGCAATCACCTCAATCGTTCGCGATAATCCAGGAATTACGCTGGTCACATTAGGTCCGCTCACCAACATCGCTTTGGCGTTGGCGCAGGCGCCCGACCTTGTTCGCAATGTACGGCGCTGCGTGGTGATGGGGGGAGCGCCTTGTTGTGAGGGCAATGTCACGCCAGCGGCCGAATACAACATCTGGGTCGATCCGGAAGCTGCCCGCATAGTGTTTCACAGCGGCTTGCCCATTGAAATGGTGGGATGGCAACTGTGCCGCGGCGACGCAGTGATTACGCCTGAGGATATTGAGTTCGTCATTTGGCTAGGCACGCCGCTGGCGAATTTCGCCATTGAGTGCAACAGCACTGCTCGCAAGGCGTTTCTGGAACAGACCGGCGTTGACGGCATATCGCTGCCCGATCCTGTCGCGATGTCGATTGCGCTGGATCCATCGATTGGAACGGAGGCGGGGCGGCACTACGTAGATATCGAGACAGCTTCGGAGATGACGCGCGGCATGACGGTAGTCGATCGGCTGGGCGTGGCGGGCAACAGTCGAAATCATACGACATGGGCGCCGCTGCTCACTCAACCTCCCAATGCGAAGGTATATTGGGAAATCGATGCGGCGCGATGGAAGGAATCGCTTTACGCGGCTTTACGCTGAATCATCAGCGAGCGGGTTTTCGAATGCAGCCAAAGTTCTATGACGATGGCATTGATGCTAAAGCCAATCCAGAATGCGATTCCAAAGAACTGCTGTGGTGAGAGATGCGTGAGGGAGCTGGTTGCGAAGAACACGCCCATCACGGGGCGGGTGGTGGCGATACCGAGCAGGATACCCACGGCGCGGGTCATCCAATTTCGCTGGCTGGCGACGTCGCCTTGCAGACGAAATAGATAACTTCTGGCCAGCGAGAATAAGAACCAGCTATTGAAGACGAGAACTGCCGAGCGCTCGATCCATCCGCCGATGGCATAAACACTCATGGCGTATGCGGTGATGCCGGTAATGAGGCCGAAGAGGTAAAAGGACGGTTCCAGCCGCTTGCGGCCAGAACGGCTGAGCAGCAGAACAACAGCGAGAAGCACGAAGATCGCCGCCGGTATGATGTGTGCGGCCGTAAGGGTTGCGTGCGAAGAAAAGGTGTCATTGATTCGCGCCATCGCTGAGGCGCCGGTGGCGGGAGGGCGCATGAGTTCGATGAGACGCCGCACCACAACAGCGATAGAGATGATGACGCAAATCCAGAACCCGGTCAGGAGCCATATCGGATGGCTGCCGGGGCGAGACGTCGGCTGCTGGTGAACTGGACTAGGGGAGGAGATCATCACAGCTAACCTTCGTGGAGAGCCAGCAAGGGGTCGAGGTTGCTTGCTCCACGAGCCGGCAGATAGCAAGCGCATAGGGCGATAAATAGAAGGACTGCCGCTGCGCCCGCAACGCTGAGGGGATCCGCCGCGCTGACGCCATAGAGAAGCCTGCTTAAGAGGCGGCCTACCGTTAGGTTGGCAACGAAGCCAATGAGGACGCCGGCAACAACCAGCGACATACCTTCTTGGAGGATGAGCCGAAGAACATCACGGCGGTTCGCTCCCAAGGCCATCCGTAAGCCGATCTCCCGTTTGCGCTGTCCCACGCCGTAGGCGAGTATGCCGTAAAGGCCGATGCTTGCAAGTCCGAGCGCGAGCAGTCCAAAGATGCTCAGAAGAGTCACGCCCACCTTGGCGAAGAATAAGCCTCCATTGATGATCTGCTGTCCCGTTTGTGTGGAGAATTTCACTTGCGGACCCGCAGTACGTAACTCGGATTGGATGGAAGGCACCAGCCCCGCGGGGCCACCTTTGGTGCGAACGTACAAGACCATGCCATCTGAGTACTTCTGCTTGAAGGGAACGTAGGCGCATTGTTGCGGCGGCTCGCCCCAGTTGGAATAGTACGCGGTTCTGGCAATGCCCACAATCTGGCGGAATTGCTTTTCTCCACTGAGCCGAATTCGTTTGCCAAGCGCATTTTGGCCGGGCCAATCATCCCGGGCCATCTTTTCGTTGACGATGACGACGGGAACTGAGTTCTCCTGATCGAGGCTAGAAAACTCGCGGCCATTGAGCATTCGAATGCCCGCGGTCTCAAAGTAATTGAGATCGACAGTGTCGACGATGATGGCAGTTCGATCAGCTTGGGAGCGCGCCTGCCGCCCTTCGACTTCAACGACGGTAGAAGGATTCGCCCAAAGCGGTAGGTTCGAAGCCCACGAAACGGACTGGATGCCGGAAATCTGTTCGACCCGTTCGCTCACGTCCTTATAGAAGGCTTTCGTTCGCGCCTTTGAATATCCGGCTTGACCAGGGCTGGTCATGAAGACAGCAAGATGTGCCGTTTGAAAGCCGGGATCAAGCGTGTACGCGCGCGCGATGCTGCGCAAGAACAAGCTGGCAGTCAACAATAAGAGGAAGGAAAAAGCCACCTGCCCCACCAGTAGGGCGTTAGCGAAAGAGACTTTATGGCGGCTTCGGCCCATGGTGCGAACTTCTTCCTTCAAGGTCTCGGCCACTGGAACGTCCGAAGCTCGCAGAGCCGGAATGGCGCCAAACAGGAAGCCGGTCGTGAGAGATACGATGAGGGCGAAGACAAAAACGGCCGTGTCGAATTTGGGAGCGATGAAATTGGATGACGAAGGAAGCGCTGCAAATAGAAGATGCAGGCCGGCGTAGGCCACGAATAGCCCAGCAGCACCGCCGAGAGAGCCGAGTAAGACGCTTTCAGTCAATAACTGGCGCACCAGCCGGCGGCGATTCGCGCCGAGCGCCAGACGAACCGCCATTTCCTGTTTCCGGGCGGCAGCGCGGGCCATCAATAAGTTCGCCACATTCGAGCAGGCGATCAGCAAAACGATGCCGACAACGGCCAACAGGCCAATACCGCCAAACAGTATCGGCGTGGAGCTGGCGCTATTGCTGCCAAACAGCACATCGCCGATAGGCCGAACGGCGACAGTACGGTTTTCATCGGTCTCGGGATATTCGCCGGCCAAGTCCGCTGCGAGCGTTGCAATGTTTGCCTGCGCCTGAGCGCGCGTCATTGGCGGTCGAAGGCGCGCAACACCCAGAAACAACGCTTTGCTGCGATCTGTCAATGCGGCGCGCATCTCATTGGGGAACAGTTGCTCGGTCATTCGGGATGGTATCCACAAATCGGGTCCGAAAATTGCATTCATCCCGATGAAATCGGGCGGCGCGACGCCGATAACAGTGATGACGACGTTGTTCAGGCGCAGTGTTTTGCCCAGGATATCGGCACTGCCGCCAAAGCGAGAGCGCCACGTGCCATAGTTCATCACCGCTACGGCTGATTGGCCCGCAGCGGTATCTTCCTCGGGCAGAAAAAAGCGCCCGGCGAATGGCTTTAGTTCGAGCACAGAGAAATAGTTGCCCGTGACTAACTCCGCGAACATCCCTTGGGAGGTATTATTCGACTGCCATGTCATGGGATGAGGGGTAGAGTAGCCTGCAAATGAGCGGAAAACCGAGTTCCTGGCACGAAGATCATTCAAATCCGCATAAGATAGCGGTACCGGCGCACTGGATTTCGAAATCTCTTTTACCTTTGTCGAAGTGATCGCCACCAATTGCGATGGATGCGGTACTGGAAGCGGGTTCAGGATCAGAGTGTTGATAACGGTGAAGACGGTTGTATTTGCGCCAATTCCCAAAGCCAGCGTGAGAACGACAAAGACAACGAAAGCGGGATTTTTGCGCATTGTGCGGGCGGCATAACGAAAATCGCCCCACAAACCGGCCACAAGGCGGCCACGCCGCGAATCGCCTGGCGTTACCAAGTCACGCGTTGGCAAGACCTGGGTGCGGGCCGATTGAACGCGCAGCAGGTCTAGGCTACCTAACTCCGAAAGAGCCGTTTCAAGCGCTTTCTCTTCGCTGAGACCTCCGCTGCGGAGTTCACGGTAGCGATCCTGAAGATGCTGCGCAAGCTCCTCGACCAGGTCTGACTCGACGCTTCCGGTTAACCGCAATTCGGCAATTCGATCTCGAACGATTGTCTTCCAATCAGGCATGTTCCACTCCTGTTTGCCCTGTAATGGGTCCCGGCTATATGTGTGTCTCCATTATATGGCAGCCACGCATATGTACGAAACTGGCCGATATTTGGTTCCAATCGAATTGCGATGAGAGGAAAAGAGAGGCCCAACCTAGCAGGCGGTGTGGTTCAAACTTCCCGCGCTGACGCTGCGAAGGATCATTTGAAAACGTTCCTGCTGGCGCATTCCGTCAAATCGGGCATCCGCATTCAGCAACAGCAAAGCAGGATCGTGCTGTTCGAGCGACTCTTCGAGGAACGAGAGAGCTTGGTCATCTTGCTCTAGACCGGCACGAACGACCGCGTAGCGATAGGGAGAGACATGACAATCCTCCGATAGCTTGGTCAATCCGGTCAAGGCACGCTCAGCCTCAGCATGGCGGCCGGACAAACCAAATAGGTGTCCCATGCCGCTGGTGGCGGCGGCCTTGAATCCCACGCAGGACTCGGCATTTTGAAACTCAACCTGCGCCTCTTCGTACATGGAGAGCTGCTCGTAAGCGAGCGCCAAGATGAGTTGAGCGGGGGCGAAACGCGGGGCGAGAGTCAAAATTTTCCAGCACTGATCGGCAGTGGCTTCGAAGTCGCGAACGCCATAGAGGCATGCGGCCAGTTGGATGTTTAGCGGGAAGGACAATGGATCGGCGATCAGAAGTTTTGCGCAGATTTGCTTAGCTTCTTCGTATTTACCTAGGTGGCACAACATCGACGCTTGAAATGTTTGTGCAGCCACAGAGTCAGTATCGAGCGCCAGGGCGTGGCTGCCGGCATTCTGCGCGCTGTTCCAATCCCAATCGAAAATCATTTTCACACGGCCGAATGAGACATGCGCATCAGGCAGGTCCGGATCATTTTTTAGCGCCATTTCGGCTGAAGATCGCGCGTGGCAGATTAGATTCGATGGCGGCGCCGAACCGAGCAGCGCCAGCAGGCAGTATGCGTCGGCTATTCCCGCATGGGCCAGAGATGCACATGTTCGATCGGCAGTTGCCGACTTAAAGAATGCAATGGCGCGATAGGCCTCCTCTTCACACATTCGGTCGAGAAAATAGCGGCCCTTTAAGCAATCCTCATAAGCAGCGGACACTTTGCCCGAATTGCGTGAGGCGTCACGATTCGAATTGGCCTCGGCAATTTCTTCGACCGCTGCGCAGAAGCGGTACCCAAGGCCGGGGCGCGTTTCAATGAAATGATAATCGCGTGAGGATTCGCCTAACGCCTGCCGCAATGAATTGACCGCTGTATTGAGTCCGCGTTCGAAGCTGACATGCGAATCAGGCCAAAGGAAGGCGACCAACTCCTCACGAGTCACCAGTTCGCCAGGGTGGCGCAGCAGAAGTTCAAGGACACGGAACGGCTTATGTTCCAGACCGATGCGGACGCCACTCTTCCTTAACTCGCGCCGGGCGAAATCGACCTCGTAGTCATTGAAGCGAATTCTTCTATTGGGCATATCGGAGGAGCTGATGGTAACGACTGACTCGCCTGTTACTTCTTGACCTTTTCTTGATGCACCTGAGGCCAAAACTTTTCGTCTGTTGCATAGACGGATCTTGAGCCGCAATGGTTCTTGGATTCAGACGAGGAGATCAACATGCGTATTTCGTTCGCTCACATATTTAGTTTGGCCACGGTAGCCGCGCTAGCCAGCACGGTCACAATGCAAGCTGCACCGCAAGGCAAGTTCCATTTATCGACGCCGGCGTACTGGGGGCAAGCCAAATTGCCCGCTGGTGATTACACGATCGTCATGCCTGCCCCTTCATTAGGGCATTCGGGTTTCCTGATTGAAGGCGACAATAAGACGGTGTTCGAATATCCGCTAGTCACAAATACGACCGGAGACTATTCGGCATCGAACATCCTGAAGCTTTCGGAATATGACGGCAACTACTACATCCGCGAATTCGCGTCGGGAGCAACGGGCAAGACGTTCACTTTCCCCGTACCGAAGGCAATCCGCCGCCAAGAGATGGCAAGTGGCAAGGACAGCGGCTTCGCGCTTGCTGTTCATTAAAACGACTCGGGAGCGCCCCAGCGGGAACGAACAACCTGCGTGCGTGACCGGTTTTGGAACTCGTCAGTCCCGAAAGCGGGATCGGGATCGCCGTGTGGCGAGTTCCAAAAACGAGATGGTCGAGAGATGCTCGACGTACGCCCTTACGGCCTAACAGATCGTTAAACCGTACAATGGGTGTTTCAACGGCCAGCATGTTTCATTCCACCGTCTTCGCATCGCTGTACCAAAGATTGAAGATCCGGCAATGCGTTGCGAGGCATGCGGCGAAATCGGCCATCCGCCTCTTTCCCGTGATTATCCTGCTGACAGCATCCCTTCGTGCACAAGTGACCGGGGCTGTGTCGGGCACGGTGGAAGATTCTTCGGGGAAAGCGGTGGCAGGCGCCGCAATTACCGTGACGAGTGTCGAAACAGGCGCACAACGGCATGCGACCACGGATAGCGCCGGTTATTACAGCGTTCGGGCGCTCCCACTTGGGTCAACCGAGGTACGAGTGGAGAAGGCTGGATTCAAACCGGTCAATCGTACAGGTGTGCGGCTGGCGCTGGATGAAAATGCAACCGTAAATTTTCGTCTGGAAGTGGGCGAGATCGTTTCGCAAGTGAACGTCTCGGAGCAAGCGCCGATCGTCAACACAACCACAGATTCCGTGTCGGGCCTGGTAGGAGAAGAACAAGTAAAGGATCTGCCGCTCAATGGCCGCAGTTTCGATAACCTGATTGCGCTGAACCCCGGATCGATCGACTACACACTGAAAAGCGCGGGCACCAGCACCAGCACCGGCAACACATTTTCAGTGGATGGCCGCCGCCCGATGGACAACATCTTCTTGCTGAATGGCATTGAGTACACCGGATCCAGCCAGCTCGCGGATACGCCGGGCAGCGCCAGCGGCGAGTTGCTGGGGATTGACGCGGTACGCGAATTCAACATTCTTACGGACACTTACTCGGCTGAATACGGCAAGCGGGATGGGTCGCAGATACTTGTCGTGACGCAGTCCGGCAGTAATGTTTTGCACGGATCGCTGTTCGAATTCATTCGCAACAGCGACCTGGATGCGCGGAACTTTTTTGATCTTGCCTCCGTGCCGCCGTTTCGAAGAAATCAATTTGGCGGGTCGTTAGGCGGTCCGATCAAGAAGAACCGGCTTTTTCTTTTTGGCAATTACGAGGGGTTTCGACAAGCACTCGCGGAAAGCAGCGTCAGCGAGGTTCCCGATCAATATGCGCGACTGGGATTATTGCCGAATGCGCAAGGCGTCTATACGAGCGTTTCAAAGCTGAATCCGGCGATGCTGAAGTATTTTGCGCTTTGGCCGAATGCGAACGGGCCGGAGCTGCTTTCCAACGGCGTGGCGAGCGGCGTTGCCTTGGCCTATTACAATCCACGCCAGCACATCCACGAAGATTTCGGTACGATGCGCGGCGACTATGCAATCTCTGACCACGACACGCTGACCGCGGCCTACACCATTGATGATGGAACAAACCTGACGCCGGCGGCCGATCCGTTGTTTGCTTCAGACCTTATTTTTGGAAGCCAGGTCGCCAGCCTGCAGGATACCCACACCTTCTCGCCCGAGGCCCTGAACACGGCTCGCATCGGCTTTTCCCGAGCCGCTTACAACTTCAATGCGCCGCAAATTACATCATTTCCGTCAAGCCTAGACTTTGTTACCGGCAATGGGGGCCCCGGGGGCATTGTGGTGGGCGGCGGAGTGACGACCACCGGCGCGTCGGCGATCACTTCCGCGGGGCCGAACAATGCCGCGAATGTGCGGAATCGTCGAAGCTTGATCACCTATCAAGATGATTTTCAACTGACCAAGGGGATGCATCAGTTGAATATTGGCGTCTGGTTCCAGCCGATCCGCGACAACGACGATACGGCGTCCCGGCAGTTGGGGCAGGCGACGTTTTCGAGTCTGACGACTTTTCTCCAAGGGACGGTCAGTAGTTTTCAGGTGGTGCCGAATCCAACTGAACTGGGATGGCGAACGTTTTTCGGCGCATGGTATGCGGAAGACATCATGAAGCTACGGCGCAATCTGACGGTGCGTGTGGGGTTGCGCTATGAATTCACTAACGGTTGGAATGAGGCGCACAATCGAGCCGCCAATTACATAACGAACGGCCAAGGGGTTTTGGAGACGAATCCGATTGTTGGGGGCTCCGCGTATACGTCCAACAATGCAACGCATCTATTAGGGCCACGGGTGGGATTGGCGTGGGATCCATTTGGCGACGGGAAGACGGCCATTCGTGCCGGTTATGGCATCTACTACTCATTGATCGAAGATTTGAGCTTTCTGTTGAACGCTCTTCCGCCTTATAACGGCACCGCTTCCTTTTCGGGTGTTTCACTGCCGTCGATTTTGCCCATTGCGACAGGCGTGCAGCCGGCGCCTTCTTGCGGTCCCGGTGTGCCAACGCCTTGCACAACGTTCGCACCGGAAGGAATACAGCCCGATGCCAAAACGCCTGCGGTCAATGAATGGAATTTTACGGTGGAACGCCAGTTGGACCGTGAGACCGCGCTCAGCTTGGCCTATGTGGGCTCATTCGGATATCACGGCCTGATCAGTATCGACCCCAACAGCATCCCGGCGCAAGTTTGTGCAACAGCGGCAGGCTGCCTTGCGGGGGGAACGAATGCGGTCCACAATGTGGTGCCGCAAGGGACGGCGTATATCCCAGTAGGAGGGCGGCCCAATCCTTATTTATCGGGCGGCTTCTTTTGGTATACGGAAGGAAACAGCAGTTACAACGCCCTACAGGCTGACGTGACGCGGCGTATTACTCACGGATTGGAGTTTCGTGCGAATTACACCTGGTCCAAAAGCTTAGACATCAATTCCGCCCTGACAGGCGCGCAGTCCAACAACGAGGCGCAGATGGTTCTGAATCGCAATAATCTGCCGGAAGATTGGGGACCTTCGGCACTGAATGCGGAACATCAAGCAAGCATTTCGGCCGATTATGAACTCCCCTTCGGACATGGCAAATTGCTGGGAGGGTGGCAACTCAACGGCATCGCGACGCTGCTGAGCGGCTTCCCGATCACGCCGCAGGTTGGTTCCAATCGATCAGGCGATGGGGATACGCGAAATCCCGATCGTCCCTCGTTGAATCCCGCGTTCACGGGATCGATCGTTGAAGGCAATCCAAACCAGTGGTTCAACCCGGGCGCATTTATTCTGCCTGCGGCCGGCACATACGGCAATCTTGGGCGCGGCGTGCTCACAGGCCCTGGCTTGTCGGAATTGGATGTTTCGCTGTTCAAGAACCTTGCGGTAACGGAACGCCTGAAGCTACAGATACGGTCAGAGTTTTTTAACGTTTTGAACCACGCCAACTTCGGCACACCCAACGCTATTGTGTTTTCGGGCACACAGGTTAGTTCGACGGCGGGACTGATTACCAGCACCGCTACGACGCCGCGCCAAATTCAGTTTGGAATGAAACTGACATTTTGATCGGCTTGTTGCGGAATGCTGTAACGGGCGGAGCGTTTGCCCAACCACATCTGCAGAGCTTCCTCCGCAGACGAGAGATCCGGTTCTTTGTCAGCAGCCCACGCGATGTAACCGTCGGGACGCACGAAAAGCGCAGATAGATGTAGGCTATCTTTGCAACGGGCGTGGATGACTTTGAGACGATCTCCCCATTCGGCGCCTAAGTCGCGCAAGCCGGGGTGGTCAGCGAGATCAAATAAGACTGCTCGCCCTTCCGTTAAATGACTTCCGAGACGGGCGCCATCTTCGAATTCCAAGTCGGGAGCACTGCGGCCAGTCAAAGGATGATCGCCGGGAATGGCGTATCGTAACCAAACTCCTGAGATCTTCTTTGAAAAGTAGGTGGCGCCGGTCCGGGTATGAATCAGATCTGCGGCAATTGCGGCCAAAGCTTGGCTTTGCGGTTCTGGACGCATGAGGGCAACTTGCGCTCGCGTCCATTCGAGCGCCCACTCGCCCACCGGATGCCGCTCTGTTGTGTACGTGTCAAGCAGATTCTCTGGAGCCCAACCTTTAACGGTTGCGGCAAGTTTCCAACCAAGGTTGAATGCGTCTCCAATGCCGAGATTGAGCCCCTGACCGCCGAAAGGCGAGTGGACATGAGCGGCATCGCCCGCAAGCAGTATGCGGCCCAAGCGATAGGTCCTTGCCTGGCGGGCATTGTCG
This sequence comes from Bryobacteraceae bacterium, assembly GCA_049802535.1. Classification (GTDB taxonomy): domain Bacteria; phylum Acidobacteriota; class Terriglobia; order Bryobacterales; family Bryobacteraceae; genus Bog-105. Next base: position 36,319 of record JBARMQ010000223.1, read on the forward strand.
GTAAATCGGGTGGCAGCGTGCAGAGCGGTCAGCGTGACATCGGTGCCAGAGACGTGGCGCAAGCTGTTTTGAATTATTTCCAACGTGATCGGCGCCTCGCGGTCGCTTGGGGCACCAACAAATTCGACCGTGAGAATACGGCCTGGCACAGGACCATGAACGTAGAAGCCAGTGGCGGTACGATTCCATCCGGGCGTAAGCTTTTCCGGATCGGCGATACTCACCATGGCCGAATATCCAGTAATCTCCGGGTCAGTGCCAGGAAACTCGAACCTTGCCAGCTTGCGGACCGTGCTGCGGCCCCCGTCGCACCCCACCAGCCACGCGGCGCGAACATTACTGCCGCCCGCATAAACGGTGACGCCGTTTTGATCGGTCTCGAAAGCAGTCACGGCGGCACCCCGGCGAATCTCGATCTCAAGTTGCGCCGCTCGTTGGGCGAGGACGGCTTCCAGATTTTGCAAGCTGATGGCGCCGCCCGCGGCTGCCGGACCACGTCCGCCGAAGTCAGGATCGGCGTAATCGACAAGGTCCGCGTCCAACATAATGCCCGCAAAGTGCCCTGCGAACTTAGGCGGCATTTTGATGCTAACCGGGGGCGGAGCGGGTGGTGGAGGCGCGGCTGCCGCTTGTGTTACATGATCGAAAGCGCTGACCCACCACAGCGCGGCTTGACGGACATCTGCCAGCAATCCGCGCCGGTAGAACGCCTCGACAGATGGGACGTTTAACGCCCTTCCGCCGACGCCGCCTGCTTTGATCGGCAGATTGGGATCGGGCAGGCGTTCTAAGACGAGCACGGAGACGCCGGCCAACTTCAATTCGCAAGCAAGCAACAAACCTACCGGGCCGGCCCCGGCAACGACGACTTCGTAGTCCATCTTCGCGCTCCTTACTGAGAACACTGTTCGCAGTAAGTTTACGATATCAAATTGGGTACACTGTTCGCAATAGAAAAAGAATGCGAGTCAAGAAACATGCTGGAGCTGACACGGCCGCGGCATCGGACCAGGTGGCGATTGCTTCACGAGGACCAAAGCCCGCCCACACCAGCGCAAAGATTGCGGAAGCCGCCGTTCGGATTGCGGATGCGGAGGGAATCGAAGCAGCATCGATGCGGCGGGTGGCAGCGGAACTGGGCAGCGGCGCGGCGTCCCTGTACCGTTACGTGGCGAACAAAAGTGAACTGTTCGATTTAATGATTGATGCCGTGCTGGGGGAAGATCCGCTTCCGAAACGATCTGGCAATTGGCGCACGGATTTTCGAAAGGTTGCGGCACTCAGCCGAGACCTCATGCTGCGGCACCCCTGGATGGTGACCGTGTCTTCGTTTCGAGTAACGCAAGGCACGAATATGCTTCGGTGGATGGAATTTAGCCTCTCCGCGATCGACCGACTGGGTCTCGACATCGATGAAATGCTGGTGCTCTCCAACACCCTATTTACTTACGCTCGCGGCTACGCTGCCGGTGAGATTGGAGAACGGGAGGCCAGCCGTCGCTCCGGTTTGAGCCGCGACGAGTGGATTATGGGCCGCGCGGCCTACGTCCGCGCCTTAAAGGACAGCGACCGGTTTCCCATGTTCACGCGGGTGGTGGATGAAGCGAAAGCGCCGCATGATCCGGCGATCGAGGAGCGCGGATTTAAGCTAGGTCTCGAACACATATTAGATGGATTCGCCGTCGCTCTCGCTGGGCAGCGCAGCCCTTCCAAACGCCGCCCACGCAGCCCAAAGATGTCTTAGGGATTGGCGCGGGGGAATTCTTCCACGTGGAACTCGCCTTTGCGGCCAAAGTAAATTGCCCTCTTGCCGTTTAGATAGACGATGTAGCCGGTCGTGCCCGCGCCCATGACATTGTTTAGGAACTCCTGATAGGTGCATTTGCCTGCCTGGGTGATCCGGAGAGCATCCATCACGCCCGCTCCCGAAAACTCCTGTGCGATCGCTCGTTCCGGCACTGGCAGTTTCTCAATTTGAGTCTTGCCATCGGGAGTGTAGAAAGTCTTTTCCATTCTTACGAGGTCGGCGTGATATGACTCGACTCCTTCCGCGAGCATGGTGCGAACAACCTCGGGAAAAGTCTTCGTGCCCGCTACGGTAGCGACCACGGAGTCATGAATGATTTCAGCGTTCATGTGTGTAGTAGTGTCCTTTCAGTCAATTGGTAGTTTGCTTAGGTTGTTGGCCTCGACGAGCTTTCTTAGCGTCGAGACGAGACGCCGGCGTTCACTCTTGGTAGTTGCCATGGAAACTGTTGTGAAGGTAATTAACTCGGCAATGGCTATCGTTTTTTTGAAATTGCAAAAACTAGCGCTGGCTGGCGCCGCCCGTGATGACCCGTCGATTGAACGCACCGGATTGGCGGCGCGGCATGGTTAAGCATTTCCATTCGGTATTCTGGAAGTGCTTAGCGAGCATAACAATTTGGCCGCAATGATAGGAATAATGAGCGATTTGGCGGTTGATCGCCTGCATGACGGAGTGCGGTTCTCCGCGAATGATCACGGTTTTGGAGAGATCGGCCTCCGATAGCTGATCGAGGGCTTGGAATACGTAGCCCCAGCCTTCTTCCCAAAGAGCGAGGGTGGCGTCGCGAGACACCGGCGGATCTTCGAATTCCGAGTCGCGATTGCGATCTGGCTTTTCGCCGTCAGTGGTCAAGAAATCCCGCCAACGGGATCGCATGTTGCCTGCCATATGTTTGATGGTGGTGGCGATCGAGTTCATCTCGTTATCGAGAACGGTGAGCAACTGCTCGTCGGTCACTTGCGCGATGGCACGTTCTGCAAGGCCCTTATAATAGCGGAACAGTGAGATGGAATCGGCCAGATAAGAAGTCGTGAAAACGAGTGGCACGCGACTATTGTATGGCCAATGAGCTGTTCGGGAGATAGCGCATGCTGACGAATCGTTCCGTGCCGGTGGATACTGTTATCCCGCACCTTGTATATAGAAGCGTTCGGGATGCCATCACCTGGCTGACGCACACATTTGGCTTTGAGGAGCATTTTCGCTATGGCGAGGCGGAGGGAACCATCAGCGGCGCGCAAATGCACCTCGGCAATGCGTGGATTATGCTCCACGGGGCACGAGACGGGAGCGCGAGCCCAGCGCAATTGGGCGGCCGCACGCAGAGCTTGACCATTTTTGTCGAAGAGATCGATGCGCATTATGAACACTCCAAATCGGCCGGCGCCAAGATTGTCGAGGATCTGCACGAGACTGTTTATGGCGAGCGGCAATACGGCGTAGAAGACTTCGACGGCCATTTGTGGATCTTTTCGCGGCATGCGCGGGATTTGAGTCCAGGCGATTGGGGAGCGACCGTCTCCGAAACGGTCACGAACCGGTTAGCTTTATTGCCCCGTCCGCGCTTGTGTTATCTCGAGATTCCGGCAGTCGACTTGGCGCAGGCAATGACGTTTTATGAGAAGGTGTTTGGCTGGAATATACGGCATCGTGACAGCGACCATCCGAGTTTCGATGATGCTACCGGAAATGTCAGCGGAGCGTGGGTGACGGGCCGGGCGGCTACCCTCGAAGCAGGACTTTTGCCGTACATTTGGGTGGACAGTGTCGACGCAACGCTGTGTCAGGTGACGATTCATGGCGGCAAGGTGGTTGAGGCCCCGCACCTGGACTCACCAGGCGGCACGAGCTGGATTGCAACCTTCCAAGATCCGGCTGGGAATACGATTGGTCTCTACCAGGAAGGCCCGCGCTGAGTAGTGTGAGCCGCTTGCAAAAATTAAGAACAGAAAAACTTAAAAATGTTTGAAAGGAGGGCGCGAGCCCTGTACTCTGTTGTTTCCACACAAACAGAAAACAAGGAGCGCCTCCCTTCGTATGCAGAGTACCCCACGCGAGCGATTGTTGCAGTATGGCCACCTGCTGCAAGGCGTGTTATTTGGCCTGCTGGAAGCAGAAGTAGGGCGGCTGTCGGAAAAAGCGCGGTTGCTGGTGGCCGTGCTGGAAATGGTTCCACTCGGGCGGCAACTGCCCTGCGCGCGGGGCTGGCTCGGCCGTCCGGCGAAAGATCGCCAAGCGCTGGCTTCGGCGTTTGTGGCCAAGTCGGTGTATAGACTGGCAACCACGCGCCAGCTGTTGGAGCATTGGCGCACCGACCGCCAGTTACGTTGCCTGTGCGGCTTCACGAGCGTGCGCCAGATCCCGCACGAATCGACCTTCTCACGCAGTTTTCAAGAGTTTGCTGAAAGCGAGTTGCCGCAGCGCTTGCACGCCGCGCTCATCGAGTGCACCCAGCAAGACCGGCTGATCGGCCATATCGCGCGCGATTCCACGGCGATTGAAGCGCGCGAGAAGTTTCCCGAACCCCAGCCGCCTAAGAAGCAGAAGAAGCGGCGGCCGAAACGCGCTAAG
>JBARMQ010000224.1:0-5249 GCA_049802535.1 Bryobacteraceae bacterium
GGGAGCTGTCCTCCTCATCCCGGAAGGGGAAACGGACTACGATTGGATTCGTTTGTGGCAGCGAATCGCGGAGGCCTCTGATACTGTTGCGGAAAAATGCACGCTCTCGCCGATTACCCTGATTCCCACGCAGGACTCGGCGGTTGTAGATACTTTCCGCGAGGTTAATCGCTTCCGGCCTGATGCACTTCCTATAGTGGATGGCGATACCGACGGGAACATATATCAAGCGGCTCTTGCGGCTCTCGCGCCAAAGCCCCGACGAATTGTCCAATATGGACCATCCGCCGCCGTCGAATGCCTGAGCGCGTGGATCATAGAGCCCTGCCTCGCTGATCCGGGCCCGGTCCTTAAGGGACTTCTTCCCGATCCAGCCAGACGATCTCTCAAGGACCTCCAAAATGCGCTGATCGAGATGAAGAAAGATCGGCACCAGCGAGAGAGTCTCGCTTGGGAATGCGCGGATTGTCCGGCCAGCGCGTTGAGAGCAGGAGAGTTCCTAGAAGATCTCGGCAGAATCGCCGGCGACGGCACGCCTAAGATGCCGATGTGGAAGAAGTCCGTGCTCGTGAGCGGAACTGAACTATTCACAGCTTTGAAGATTGTTAGGGTCTGAAGGATGGCTTGCGTCGTGTTCATCACGGGGCCGGCCGGAAGCGGAAAAACCACGCGTTTGCTCCATGAGACCGCCATCATCGCACAAAACGTGGCTCTGCAACCGGAACAGAAGGTCCTCGCGATGGCATATATGCACGGGGCCAGAAAGCGAATGGAGACAAGCTTTGCGGAGACTCCAAGTTGTGTCCAGTTGCCGCGACGAATCACCACGATAGATGGTTTCTCTCTCGATCTCCTAAACCGCTGGAGAACCGCTCTCGGTTTTACGTGGCCATTCGTTCCGAGACACGGCAACGATGAGAGCCCGCCATGTGTACGGGATTTCAGAACACATGCAACTTTCGATCAGATCAATCGGCACTCGGCTGAGCTTCTTGGCATGCCGACCATCGGCAAGCTGATCGCAGCGACCTACCCAATGGTAGTCGTCGATGAGTTTCAGGACTGTTGGGGTCCACGGCTCGATGTCGTGCGGGCACTCTCGAAGATCACGCGGCTAATCGTAGCCGCAGATGGCTTCCAAGTTCTGGATGATATTGACTGTTGCCCCGCTATCGATTGGGTGGATACCCTTGAAGAAACCGAATGCGAGCGCCACAGTCTCACCGGTAGTCGCCGCACAACTCAGACGCCGATTCTCAATGCCGCGCGTGCCCTTCGCGAGAATACCCGCATGGCTGGTGAGACCGTTCCGGTTTTTTACGGAAGGCCAGCACAGCTTGTTTATCGAATTATGGAGCGCATAACGAATTGGGGATGGGCAGGAAAGTGGGGCGGTAGAGCCGCCCTTATTGCGCCTACCCACAAGGCTCTCGCTGAAGTTGTTGCTGCGCTCGATCAACAGTGTGAGAACAAGAATCTACGATCGGTTCGTTGGATGCGCCCCGAAGGATCAGATCAAGAACGAAATGAACTCTTCAGCGCTCTGGGGATCGACGAGAACCTCGATGAGGATTACGCTTTTGTGCCCGCCGCCGGCGATTATCAATCGAGAGCGGAGGATGTTGTCGCACGAGCACGCCGATTCGCCCGTCTTCGCGGCTTGCAGGTCTTCCCGAAACGTCTTGTAGCCCACTTCGCAGATTCTGATCTCCATGCATCGAGGGCATACGGGCATCGTTCTTCTTTCCGTACAGCAGCCACAGTTCACGGAGCCAAGAATCGAGAGTTTGAGAACGTATTTGTCGTTTGGCCCTACGGTGTGACGGGTAGTGAGGAAAAGCAACGAAGACTCCTATACAACGCCATAACGCGGGCCAAAAACAATTGCATCGTGCTCGATCTCCGGAAGGCGTCTGACGTACAGAACGACGCAGTGTTGCAACTATTGGGAAATGCGAAGCCAGCATTTACTCCCAAGCCGAAAAGCGCGAAGTAGAGGGATACTTCTTTATTCGACCACCCAAGAACCTGTCGTTTCCCCCGCAATAAGCTCTCCCTATACGCTATACGTTATGTGAATCCGTATGGACAGCTCCGTGGACGCTTCGTCGCATTGGCTACTGATTACGCTCCTGAGAAGACCTCTTGGGGAATTTCAGCAGATAATCCCGGAATATGTTCGGCAGGCCTGTTTAGTGGCATTTAAATCCCGGAATCGGCCGAGCTTGTTTGTACACAAATCCCGGACCGAAGCTGATGCACGGAAAGAGGATAGTGTCATCTTTGTACTTATATCCCGGACAAACTTCAGCAGGAACTTCGTCCGGGATTTTAGGGTTCTTCCGCACTTTCGGTGCAAGGCGGTGACGGACAACTTGACGAGTTCGGTACGTTGAAGGTGTGGGCCAACATATTGATCTTGTGAGGAGTTCGCTGCCGGCGTCGCAGCAATTGATTCTGGAAGCGGTAGAGGAAACGGCGGACGGCATCGTTTTTCGTGTGCGCGGGAAGCACACGCCCCGCTGTCCATCCTGTTTCGAATCCCGGGTGTCTTATCACAGCCGCTACATGCGGCGAATGCGCGACTTACCGTGGCAGGGCAAGCGTGTTGAGATTCATCTGCAGGCGCGACGCTTTCGGTGCCGGAACAACGCTTGCGATCGGAAGATCTTCGCCGAAAGATTGCCAGATCTGGCGGGTCCGAAGGCGCGGGAGACCACGCGTCTCTGCGAGATCGTGGGCTTGGTCGGTTATGCTCTCGGCGGACTTCCCGGTGAGCGACTCTTGCATCGCCTTGGCATCGTTCGTAGCGACGATACCGTGCTACGCCGCGTCAAATCGCGTGGCAGCGGAACGAGCCAGCCGAAGGTGCGAGTGCTGGGCGTAGATGATTGGGCTTGGCGCAAGCGACAGCGCTATGGGACCATGCTGATGGACCTGGAGCGAGCTACACGTGATCGACCTGCTTCCCGTGCGATCCGCTGAAAGTTTCGCACACTGGCTCGGCCTACATCCGGAGGTCGAGGTGATCACTCGCGATCGGTCCGGTTTGTATGCCGATGGAGGGCGGCAGGGCGCGCCTTCCGCGATTCAAATCACCGACCGCTACCATCTGGTTTCTAATCTGGGTGAGGCGATGGAGCGCGACCTTCAGCAGCTGCAGATCGACGCGCGAAGACAGCTGACTCAGACGGTGGCCGGTCGCCCAAAAGAAGCAAAGAAACTGACGCTGATCGAAGCGCGGCGTCAGAGATGCCGGCAAGCGCGATACGAGCGATACCTGGCGGTCGTCGAACTGCACCGTCAAGGTCACACTCAGCTGGCCATCGCGGAAAGGATCGGAATCAGGCCGGAGACCATCGCGCGATGGTTGCACGCACCGGAATTTCCGGAGCGCCGGATTCGCAGCGATCGACGGCCAGACCAAGCCCTCGTCGTTCAAAAGCAAGAGCGCGGATTGCAACCATCACTGATCCGGACCCATTATTCTGCTGGGCGTGTGGCGGCACTAGTCAGCATGCCACCGCAAACGCGCTCAGCAGCGCAGACAAGACATCTCGACGCGTTCTTACGATTTTGCCCGAAGGCTCACCAGTTGCGTCGGTTCGTTCTCCAGTTTCGAGCCATGCTGAGATGGCGAAACGCTAACAAGCTGTGTACCTGGATCGAGGCGGCGACCGCTTCTCATTTCCGGTTCCTGGCTCAGTTTGCCAACACGTTGCGGCGCGACTTGAAAGCCGTGGAACTCTCGATAACGACCCCATGGAGCAACGGCCCCATTGAAGGACATATCAACCGGCTAAAGGCCATCAAGCGCCAGATGTACGGCCGGGCCGGGTTCGAACTGCTCAAAGGGCGAGTGCTGCCCTGGGATGTCCCGCAAGCAGCTTGACCTTTGCACCGAAAGTGCGGAAGAACCGATTTTAGTGCAACATTCCGGGATTTCAGTGCAATGAATCTGCAGTTAAATCCCGGAAACAGATTGATAACAAACGAGCGTTATTCCGGGATTTGAGTACAGCGTGACAGCGGGCGTAGCGCAGCGGAGGTCTGCACAAGCGAAGCGCGGAAGATTGGGGTGCCTCTTGTCGCGCGCCAGGGACGGAGTCCCTCAGCAAGCGTGGTTTCCTTGCATCAGCGTGAAGCGGTTCTGGCTTGTAGGGGTGGGCGTTGCGGACGGCTATTGACCTCTCCTCTGGCGCAGGAGTATATATATGTCGAATTGCTAGATGTCGAACTCCGAGGTATCGTGAAAGCCATGAGCGAAGAGAGGCCAGAATTCCCAAAAGGCACCCTTGACATGCTGATCTTAAAGATAGTTGCGCTCGGACCGATCCATGGCTATGCGATTTCCCAACGTATTCAACAGATCTCAAAAGACGTCTTCCAACTCACGCAAGGCTCACTTTATCCGGCATTGCACCGCTTGGAAGACCGTGGTTGGCTGAGGGCCAACTGGAAGGATACGGACACCGGGCGCCAAGCCAAGTTCTACACCTTGACCCGGAAAGGACAACAGCAGTTGGAAGCAGAGGTACTGAACTGGAAGCGGCTCAACGAGGCGGTCTCACTCATTCTTCGAACTGCAGAATAGGGGAATTCAAATGGTGCGGTGGATTCGACGGCTACTTTTCCATCAGGCCGTGGAGGAGCAACTGGATGCTGAGTTGCGCTTTCACCTTGATCAGCAGAGTGAGGAGTACGTTGCTCGCGGCATGAGCCCAGAGGAGGCACACCGCCGTGCACAGATCGACATGGCTGGAGTTGAGCAGGTTAAACAAAGGTGTCGGGAGCGTCGTTGGGAGAATCGCCTCGAAGGTGTCGTTCGGGATATTCGATTTGCAATGCGCCGTCTTGTGAAGGAAGCACGCTTTTCGGTTATGGCGATTCTCGCTCTTAGCCTGGGAATCGGTTCGGCGACGTTGGTCTTTAGCCTGGTTTACAACCTACTGTTTCAGCCGTTTCCGTATCGGAGTTTTCAGCGCTCCACGGTTGTTCGCATCCATGATATGTCCGAGACCGGGAATGACGGCCGTGACTTGTTCTCGATTCCTGAGTTCCTCGCATTTCGAGAACGAAACCACGCCTTCGAGGATGTCGTCGGTTACAACAATGCCGTGAACATTTCATACAACGATGGCAGTGGGACAAGAGAGATATTCGGCTCACATGGCGTAGAGTCCCATGCCGGCTCGGGTGGGGCCTACGTAACCACCAATACTTTTGACTACTATGGCGTAGTTCCGCTC